>JAUIEM010000059.1 GCA_030428695.1 bacterium | reverse complement strand
CGCGGCGGAAGTCGATGGGAAACCCGGGCTGGTCCCACGCAACGGCGCAAGCGCCGTCGCGCGGCGCCCGGCTTTCCCGCTCCAACCGGCACCGGGCTGGCGCCCGGACCGGTTTGCGTGGTGACTTCCTCCGCGGCTGCGCCGCGGCGGAAGTCGATGGGAAACCCGGGCTGGTCCCACGCAACGGCGCAAGCGCCGTCGCGCGGCGCCCGGCTTTCCCGCTCCAACCGGCACCGGGCTGGCGCCCGGACCGGTTTGCGTGGTGACTTCCTCCGCGGCTGCGCCGCGGCGGAAGTCGATGGGAAACCCGGGCTGGTCCCACGCAACGGCGCAAGCGCCGTCGCGCGGCGCCCGGCTTTCCCGCTCCAACCGGCACCGGGCTGGCGCCCGGACCGGTTTGCGTGGTGACTTCCTCCGCGGCTGCGCCGCGGCGGAAGTCGATGGGAAACCCGGGCTGGTCCCACGCAACGGCGCAAGCGCCGTCGCGCGGCGCCCGGCTTTCCCGCTCCAACCGGCACCGGGCTGGCGCCCGGACCGGTTTGCGTGGTGACTTGGTTTACCTACACTGGGGGCATGGGAGGACCTATGTTCGCGATCGCTGAGATCCTCTGCCCGATCCTGATCGTCGGGGTCGTGTTCACGCTGATCATCGTCGGCGGCCGAGAGGTCAAGAAGCAGCTCACGGCCAGCCTCGAGCAGCTCGCGCCGAAGGTCCAGGGCGAGGTACGACCGGGGAACTGGGCGACCCACCCCTCGCTGGTCTTCACCTACCTCGGGGCCGGCGGGAGGCTCGAGTTCAACGCGACCGGCGGCAAGCACAAGACGTACTACACGGACATCTTCATCGGGCTGCGCGGCCTCCCGGTCTACGCCTTCCATGTCGCGCCGGAAGGCTTCTTCAGCAAGGTCGGGAAGTTCCTCGGCGGGCAGGACATCGAGATCGGCGATCGCGCCTTCGACGAGGCCTTCGTCATCAAGGGCGAGCCCGAGGAGTTCGTCTTCGATGTCCTGACTCCCGAGGTGCGTGAGGCGATCTTCGGGTTGCAGAAGATGCGCAACCAGGCGATCGACATCCGCGTGGTCCACGACCAGCTGCGCTTCCGGAAGCTGAGCTGGATCAAGGACGTCGAGGGGCTGAGCGGCTACCTCGATCTCGCCGAGGTCGTCTTCCGGCGCTACCTCGAGGTGGTGGCCAGCAACGCCTGACCCAGGGGGCCGACCGTGGTTAGAGACGACTTCGCCGAGCGGCTGGCGGCCATCGAGCAGGCGCTGCAGGAGGACGTCCCGGCGGCGCTCGCCGGCCTCGATGAGCTGCGCCGGAAGCCCCGCTGGGGCCGGCGCGCGGAGGTGCTCGAGCTGGTCGAGGCGGCAGGCAGGCGCTGCTCTCGCGAGGGGCTCGCCCGGGTCTTCGATGCGGGCGCGTACGACATGCACACCCCGCAGCCCTGGTGGTTCCTCTGGGATGGGGGGCCGATCGAGCTCGGCAGTGACGAGCGCGACCTCGTGCTGGTCGATCCGCGCAGCGGCGACGAGCTCCAGCGCCTGCGGGGGCACACCTACCCGGTGTGCTGTGTCGCGGTCGACGCGCCGGGCGCGCGCATCCTGTCGGGCAGCGCCGACAAGACCACCCGCGTCTGGGAGCGCGCGAGCGGCCGCACGGTGGCGGTGTTCAGCACCGTCGAGACGCCCGGCTTCACCGCCTTCTCCCCCGACGGCCGGCTCGCCCTCAGCGGTCCGCCGATCGCCGTCTGGGATACGGCGACCGGGCGCGAGCTGCGCACCATCCGGGTCAACCGGCGCGCGCGCCCCCTCGATGCGGCCTTCAGCTTCGACGGCACGCTGCTGGTGTCGGTCTGGGACGACGGGATCGCGCGGCTGTTCAAGGTCGCGACGGGGCGGCTCCTCGCCGCAACCGACGGCGATCGGCAGCTCGCCACCTGCGCGTTCACCCGCGACGGGCGCGTGCTCCTCGGCGGTCGCCACGGAGTCTACGTCTGGGCGCGGGGCAGCGATGCGTCGGGTGTGGCGGGGCCGCTGGGCGGAGGTGGGCAGGAGGCGTTGCTGCTCCAGCCGCTGCCCGATCCGCGCTACTGCCTGAGCGGCTCGTCGGAGGGCTCCTTCCTGTGGGACCTGCGCGGGGGCAGCTGCCTGCAGCGTCTGCGCCATCGGCCGCTGCGCCCGGCGGTCGGGCTCGGCTGCGCGCGCTTCGCCTGCGAGGGGGCGGCGGGCAACTGGCAGCTGTGCTACCTCGACTGGATCTGGAAGGCGCGCCCGGAGGCCCCCTGGGACCCGCGCGCCGAGCCGCTGCTCAACGACTTCCTGACCCGCACCAAGCCCTTCGCCGGCGAGCTGCCGCCCGACCGGGAGCCGACCCCGGAGGAACAGGAGCGCGCGCTGACCCGGGTCGGGCGCTCGGAGTGGAGCGAGCGCGAGCTCGAGGGCTTCTTCGCAGAGCTCGCCGACGCCGGCCTCGGCTGGCTCTCTCCCGATGCGCTCCGCGCCCGGCTCGCGCGCCAGGCCGTGGTCAGCGAGTCCCAGCGCAAGCGTCACGCCAAGGAGCTGCACCGCCTGCTCAACACCGCCGGGATCGCCCTCAAGGCCCGCCGCTTCAAGGCCTGCCTGCAGACCCTCCGCAAGGCCCGGGAGCTCCCCGGCTGCGACCGCGAGCCGCTCGCGCTGGCGATGTGGGAGAGCCTGTCCGAGCCCTTCCCTCACGACACCCTGCGCGGCGAGTTCCGCCTCGGCCGCTTCAGCAGCCTCGGCAGCGTCCACGCCGTCGCGATCAGCCCCGAAGGTGAGCGCGCCCTGGTCGGAGGGAGCTCGCTCGAGCTCGGCGTGTGGGAGCTGTCGACTCCCGCCCAGCGCGCCAGGTTGCTCGGCCACACCGGCGCGATCCGGGCGGTCGCCTGGCTGCCTGACGGCCGCCACGCCCTGTCCGGCGGCGACGACGGGCCGGTCCGTCTGTGGGACGTCCACGCCCGCACCTGCGTGCGGGCGCTCAAGGGCCACATGGGCCCGATCCAGGATCTCGCGGTCAGCGACGACGGGCGCTTCGCCCTCAGCGCCAGCCTCGACGGCACGGCCCGGCTGTGGCACCTCGACAGCGGCTGGTGTCTGCGGGTCCTGACCGCCCACGACGGCCCGGTGCGCGCGGTCGCCTTCAGCCCCGACCTGCGCTTCGGCATCACCGCCGGGGACGACAGGCTGATCCGTATCTGGAAGCTCGGCGACGGCGCCGTCGCCCGCGACCTCGCGCAGCACCGGGACCGGGTCGACAGGCTGACGGTCTCGACCCACGGCCGCTGGCTGCTCAGCGGGGCGGCCGACGGGGAGGTGCGGATGTGGGATCTGGGGAGCGGGCGCTGCAACGGCCTGTTCCGCGGCCACACCGCGCCGATCGAGCTGGTCTTCGCCTGCCCGGACAGCCGCCACGCGGTCACCTCGGACGGGGCGGTCGCGATGGTCTGGAACCTGACCACCGGCCGCTGCGAGGCCGAGCTCCCGCACGGCCTGCGCGCGGTCAGCCCGAACGCCCGCCACGGCCTGGCGGTCGACGGCGGGGACCTGCAGCGCTGGTACCTCGACTGGCTGCCCGCGGTGCGCTCGCACGCGGACAGCTGGGACCCGGATGTCGAGATGCACATCGAGCTGTTCCTCGCGCAGCACACTCCCTTCGCGGGCCGCCCCATCGGCGATCGCGAGCCCCTGGCGAGCGAGATCGATGCGGCCCTGACCCGGGCGGGAAACCCGCTCTGGGACGAGGAGGCCGTGCTGCGCCTGCTCGCCCACCTCGGCCAGGTCGGCCTCGGCTGGGTCGAGCCGAAGAAGGTGCGCGACGCGCTCGAGGAGCGGCGGCCGAAGTCGGCGATGAAGCGCTTGTTCGGGTTCCTGCGCAAGAAGGACTGAGCCCGGCTGATGCACCGGGATCTCGTCGCGAGGGCACGGAGGCCGCTTGAGATCGGGCGCTTCGAGTCTTCGAGCAGCGGAGCCGTGTTTGCATCGCTGGCACACCGTCCACAGGTGAGCAGCGCAGAACGCTCGAAGTGTCCGAGATCTGCGGCATCCGGGTCCGTAGCAGGAATCCCGGTGCATCAGACGGGCTGAGGGCGCGCGACGCACCCGTCGCCCGGCGAAGCGGCCTGACCGTTCCCTCCCGCGCTCCGCAGCCGGCTCCTCCGCCGGCCCCTGCGACACCGCCCCACCGTGGCGTCTCCCTTCCGCTTTGCGAAACGGTCGGTATCCCCCGTGAATGAGGGACGTCGGCCGTCAAGTGACGCGCCTCGGCAGCCGAAGAGAGATGGAACCGGACAGGAGAGCAGGATGGGTCTCCCGAGACGACCGAAGCATGCGATCATCTACTTCCCGGGGCTCAGCGTCGGCGGCGACAGCTTCGACGTCGAGCTGGTCGCGCAGCGGTTGGCCTCGGCCTGCGACCGCAACGCGAACAGCGGCGCCGCGCGCTTCCACGTCGTCAGCGAGGAGATCCAGCGCTACGACGGCAACTTCGACACCCGCGTGTGCACGGTCGTGCGCACCGATCCGGCCGTGGACGCAGCCCCTGGCGAGCGGGCAGATGCGGAGCCGACGGACGGCTCCGCCGGAGCGGAGACCGGGGGCCCCGCGGGGTCCTCGGAGGAGTCCGGCGGAGAGCGTTCTGGCCCGGGTCCGCGCTCCGGACCGACCGAGACGCCGCTGGTCGACGTCTACGAGCTCCGCTACGGTCCGGTGCTCTGGTCGCGGCTGCAGGACCGGCTCCCGATCCACCAGGCGCTGGTGCTGATCCGCCTCGCCGCGCTCAGCCTCCTGCGGGTGTGCACCACCCTGGTCAGCAGCCGGGCCCTGTCGGCCTGGGGCAAGCTGCGCATCGGGGGCGCCGGCCTGGTGGTGCTGGCCTTCGCCCTGTTCAGCGCCTTGAGCTTGTTCGTCGCCGGTGCGTCGGTGCTCGATGGTTTCTTCGACGATACGCCCGTCGCGATGACGGAAGGGGCTGACACCCCCCCGACGAGCGACGCGAGCGGCTCCCCGAGGGACGCAGCCGCGCAGGGAACGGGCGCGCCATCCGCCACGAACGGCGACTCGACCGCCTTGGGAGCCGCGGACAGCACCACCGCGCTGACGCAGAGCGACTCGGCCGCCGTGCGAGCTGCGGGCAGCGGCGCCGCGCGCACGGACAGTGATTCGACCGCCTCGAAACCTGCGCCCGGCGACGGCGCGCGGACGAAGAGCGACTCGACCGCGCCGGGATCTACGGCTCGCGACGCCGTCGCGCGGGCGACGAGCGCGGGGCGAGGGTGGCGGGACGCGATCCTGCGATGCCTGCAGATCATCATCGTGGTCTTCACCGGCTTCGGGCTGCTGACCCGGACCCGGCTCAAGGACCTGCTCGAGACCACGGCCCTGCGCCTCGCGAGCACCTACGAGTACCTGGCGGTGGGCGCGCGGGCCGCCGCCGTGCGCGGCCAGTTCGGAAGCCTGCTCGAACATCTGCGGGAGAAGCGCGGCGGCGAGTACGAGCAGATCACGGTGCTCAGCTACAGCTTCGGCGCGGTCATCGCTCTCGACGTGCTGTTCCCCCGCGACACGCCGGACAGCAACCTGGCGAAGATCGACCGACTGCTGACGATCGGCCTGCCCTTCGACTTCATCCGTGCGCTGTGGCCGGGCTACTTCACCGAGCGTCGAAGCAGCGGGGCGCTCGTGGACGAGCAGTGGGTCAACCTCTACAACCCCGCCGACCTGCTCGGCTCGAACTTTGAGGACGTCGGGGAGACGCCGCACGCGGACGAGCTGCCGGGGCTCGTCTTCTCGGGCAGCGACGCCGCGTCTCCTGCGCGTTTGCGGCCCCGCTCCCACGCCTACTCCGGTGGCATCGGGCACGCCGACGCCGGGTTCCTCGACCGCTTCTTTCTGCTCGGCGGGGCGCGGGTGCACCAGGTCTACTGGGGTGGCGAGGGCGACAGCGCCGCGAGCTGCCTGACCGAGTGCATCCGCTGGCTGGCGCCCGACGAGCCGGACTGGCTGCGCTAGGAGCCCTCAGGCCCCGAACAACGTCTTCCCGGCCGAGCGCAGGTCTTCGGTGGCGCGCTTGATGCGCTCCTTCATGCCGGTCTCGGCCTTCTTGAGGTAGGAGCGCGGGTCGTAGACCTTCTTGTTGCCGACCTCGCCGTCGATCTTCAGCATGCCCTCGTAGTTGGTCAGGATGTGGTCGACGAGCGGGCGGCTGAAGGCGTACTGGGTGTCGGTGTCGATGTTCATCTTGACGACGCCGTAGCCGAGGGTCTCGTGGATCTCGGACAGCTCGCTGCCGCTGCCGCCGTGGAACACGTAGTCGAAGGCCGCGCCCTCGCCGTGGGCCGAGGTCACCGCCTCCTGGCCGGCCTGGAGGATCTCCGGCTTGAGCTTGACGAAGCCCGGCTTGTAGGCGCCGTGCACGTTGCCGAAGGTCGCGGCGAACAGGAAGCGCCCGAGGCCGGCCAGGGCGTCGTGCACCGCGAGCATGTCCTCGGGGGTGGTGTACAGCTTCTCGTTCGGCCCGTCGTGGGAGACGCCGTCTTCCTCCCCGCCGACCACGCCGGCCTCGACCTCGAGGATGATCTCGGCCGCGGCGCAGCGCGCGAGCAGCTTCTTGCTGATCTCCATGTTCTCGGCCAGCGGCAGGGAGCTGCCGTCGAACATGTGGGATTGGAAGAGGTTGGGGAGCCCGGCCGCGCGCCGCCGCTCGGTCTCGGCGATCAGGGGCGCGATGAAGCTCTCGACCTTCTCGGGCTGGCAGTGGTCGGTGTGCAGCGCGACGTAGACGTCGTACTTCTCGGCCAGCCGGTGGACGTGCTCGGCGATCGACTGCGCGCCGATCGCCGAGTCCTTGACCGCGAGGCCAGAGGCGAAGGCGCCGCCGCCGATCGAGACCTGGATGATCCCGTCCGACTTCGCTTCGGCGAAGGCCGCCAGGGCGGCGTTGGCGGTCGTCAGGGAGGTGACGTTGATCGCCGGGTAGGCGTACTGGTTCGCGCGGGCGGCGTCGAGCATCTTGCAGTAGGTGGCGTAATCCGCGACGGGCATCGGACTCCTCCGGGTGGGTGGCTGCGGGCCTGTTGGGACCGCCAGTCTACCGGGCGGTCGCATCGAGGTCGAGGCCGAGGTCGATGGGCTGATCGAGATCAGCCCTTTCCGCTCAGCCCTCGCGCTCCCGCCGGGCGATCAGGAACCCGACCAGCGCGAGCACCCATAGCCCCGCGTAGGGCAGGCCCTCGGGAGGCCGCACCGCGCAGCCCCCGCCGCCCCCGCCGGAGCTCGAGCCGCCGCTGGTGCTGCCCGCGCCGGTGTTGCCCGCGTTCCCGGAGTTGCCTGCGTTCCCGGTGTTGCCCGCGTTCCCGGAGTTGCCTGCGTTCCCGGAGTTGCCTGCGTTCCCGGTGTTGCCGGTGTTTCCGGTGTTGCCTGTGTTCCCGGAGCTGACCGGCCCGGTGCTCGCCAGCTCGAGGCTGCCGCCCCCGCTGAGCGTCAGCGTCAGGTTCCCCCCGGCGGTGCTGAGCTGTCCGGCGGTCAGCGGCTGGCCGGCGTAGCTGCCCGCGAAGCCGTGGCTGAAGTCGAAGCCGGGCAGGTTCGCCAGCGTCAGCGTGAAGCTGCCCGGGGCGCGGTCGGCGCTGATCGTGGCGCGCAGGGCGCCGGGCTCGAGGCTGAGGCTGAACGACAAGGGCGCGCTGGCGGTCGCGAGGGCGACGCCGTTCCAGGCGAGCTGCTCGCCTTCGATCAGGCCGAAGCCCGCGACCTCGTTGGCGACCACCCGCACCAGGGCGAAGCGGCCCTCGGCACCCAGCGCACCCAGCGCGATGCTGCCGGGCAGCGGGCGAAAGCCGATGCGGTCGAGGGCGAGCCCGGTGTCGACCTCGAGGCCGAGGGCGCCGCCGCTGCTCAGGTGCTGGACCGTCAGGGGCAGGGCGCTCGCCGGCCGCGGGCTGAGCACGGTCAGGAAGGCCGGCCGGATCCCGGTCGCGCGCACCTCGATCCCCTCGGCGGGCTCCTCCTGGCCCCAGCGCAGGGCGTGCCAGCCGTTGGTGACGGTGACGTTCAGGGGCTCGCTCGCGGTGCTCCAGATGTCGAGGGCGGCGGCGTTGTGGGTCCATTCGGCCCGCGCGAGGGCGGGCCCGGTGGCCGTCAGGCTGAGGCTGCCGCGGCCGTGCCAGGCCTGGGCGACGGGGTGCACGGCGGCGTCCTCGACCTGGTCGGCGACGACGAAGTAGTGGTCGTCGATCATCGCCAGGCTGCGGGCCGCGCCGTCGACCTGCCCGTAGCCCTGGACGGCGGTGGTCGCGAAGTCGAGCAGCTGGTGGTCGACGCCGGCCGCGCTCTCGCTGTCGAGCCGGTCGTAGGAGCTGATCGCCGCGCCGCTGGTCACGAAGGGCGCGCTGCCGTCGACCAGCAAAAGGTTGCGCGAGGCCGGGTCGAGGTAGTAGTCGCGCCGGGCGGAGGAGGTGACCTCGGGCCCGCCGCCGCTGGTCGGCAGCACCGTCTCGCCGGCGCCGGCGATCACGAGGTCGAAGGGGTTCTCCATGTGGTGGCGGCTCGGGATGACCGCGAGCGAGGAGTGGTCCCGCGCGGTGATCATCGTCGCCTGGACGTCGTCGCTCCCGTGCCCGGCGCGCAGCACGTGGACGTGGGCGTCGCCGCCGATGAAGCGGGTCGGGGAGCCGCCCGGCGGGACCGCGGGGAGCGAGGCGTCGCGCAGCACGAAGGCGGTCAGGCTGTGCAGCTGGGCGACCGTGTAGTTGCCGAGGTCGCCGTCGTTGTTCTCCCAGGCCCAGGCCATCTCGCCCTGGATCGGGTCGCCGGGGAAGGCCCCGAGCAGGACGTGGTAGGGGAAGCTGTTGCCGACGCCCTCCTCGAAGGGCGGCTGGGCCCCGTCGGGCTGGCGGGTGTCGAGGGCGAAGCGCACGAAGGGCCGCAGGGGCGTGAACCAGTCGACGCCGGTGCGGTTCTTCACGTGCAGGGCGGTCGACACCAGGCTGTTCAGCACGTAGTTGATGTAGTGCGCGCCCTCGCGCCACCAGCCGGTCGTGCTCGCGCGGCCGTCGAGGGCGGTGTTGATGAGCTCCTGGCCGCGGTCGAGCCAGTCCTGGGCGGCCGGATGGCCCGGCATCGCGAGCGCCGCGCTGACCAGGGCGCAGCCACCCTTCAGGCCGAGGTTGTTCGGGCGGAAGGGCAGGAAGCCGTCGTTGTAGAACGCGTCCGCCCAGTCGGCGACCTTGGCGCGCAGGGCGTTGTCGGTGCCCGCGCTGACGCCGGTGCCGCGCAACAGGTCGTAGGCCTCGGCGATCGAGCACAGCCGGCCGGAGTCCTTGTCGACGACCAGGTTCCCGCCGCCGAGCAGGCTGGTCGGGCTGCGTCCGCCGAGGGCGAGCAGGGCGGCGACGGCGGCGTCCCGGTAGTTGGCGTGGGGCCCGGAGGCCGGGGTCTCGCCGAGCTGGTGCAGGGCGGCGGCCCCCTTGGCGAGCTTGCTGAGCAGGTCGTCGCCGAGGCCCGCGCCGATGCTGTGCAGCTTGCTGTCGACCAGCCCCTTCACGCTCTGGTAGTCGGCGCTGTAGTCCGGGTCGGCGCGGCGGGCCTGCAGGGTCGGGATGTCGGCGGCGCCGAACAGCAGGCCGGGGCCGGCCGGAACCGGAGGCAGGTCGACGTCGGGCAGGGCGGAGAAGCTCTGGGCGGAGAGGGCTCCACACAGGCTCAGGCACAGCAGGATGGCGCGCACGGCTCTTCCTCGGATCTGGTCAAGGCCCGCGGGTCTTAACCAAAAGGTCAATTTGATGTTCACCGCTCGGTGCAAAATCCGGACCAGAGAGGTTGGGATACGGGGAGCCGCCTGCGCGGCGACATGTGCGACAAACGTCTCATCCCATTCTTGGGAAACAGTCCCGCGCACGGCGCGGATGCTCCGCAAAGGTGACGCCTTCGATCCCGAGCTCGCCGAGGACTTGCCCGCGCCCTCCCGCTGTGCGAGGATGCGGGACATGAGCTCCGACCCCCTCGCGCAGGCCCTGGCCCACCGACTGCTGATCGTCACCGGCAAGGGCGGCGTCGGCAAGAGCACCGCCGCCGTCGTCCTCGCCCGGGCCGCTGCCGCCCGGGGCCAGCGGGTGCTGCTCGCTGCCTTCGCCTCCCCGCGGCCCTTCGGGGGCCTGCTGGAAGAACTGCCGCCGGCCGGCGAGATCCGCGCGCAGGGCGGGCTCTCCGTCGTCCACATGACGCCGCAGGAGACCCTGAAGGAGTACGTGCTGACGGTCGTGCGCTTTCAGTTCATCTACAAGCTGATCTTCGAGAACCGCTGGGTGCGCCAGTTCCTGCGGGCGGTCCCGAGCCTGGCGGAGATGATGGCCCTCGGCAAGCTGTGGTACCACCTCGGGGAGACCGAAGGTGGCCGGCCGCGCTTCGACCTGGTCGTGCTCGACGCCCCGGCCACCGGCCACGCCCGCGGCCTGTTGCAGCTGCCCCGCAAGGTGCAGAAGGCGATCCCCCCCGGGCCCCTCGCCAAGATCGCCCGCGACCTGTCCGCGATGCTGACCGACCGGACGACCGGCCTGGTGCTGGTCGCCCTGCCCGAGGAGACCCCGGTGCAGGAGCTGCTCGAGCTCGCCGCCACCGCCCGCGAGGAGCGCGTCGGGGTCGCCCTCGGCATCGTCAACGCCTGCTACCCCGCGCTCCCCCTCGACCCCCTGCCCGCCGCCGAGGAGGAGCCCCTCGCCCGGCTGACCCGCGCCGGGGCCCGCTACCGCGCGCGCCGCGCCCTGCACGCCGAGCAGCTCGCGCGGCTGCGCGCCGAGGCGCCCGGGCTGCCGCTGCTGGTCTGGCCGCACAGCTTCGGGCGGCCGGCGCTCGAGCTCCTGGAGGAGCAGCGATGAGCGTCGAACAGGCGGTCGCGGACCAGCGTATCGTCGTCTGCGTCGGTCCCGGCGGCGTCGGCAAGACCAGCTGCGCGGCGGCCCTCGGCCTGCGCCAGGCCCGGCGCGGACGGCGGGTGCTGGTGCTGACCATCGACCCGGCCCGCCGGCTCGCCGCGGCCCTCGGCCTGTCCGGCCAGCTCGGCTCGGAGGCCCATCCGATCCCCTGGCCCGGCGGCCTGGCGGGCAGCCTGCACGGCATGATGCTCGACGTGCGCGCGACCTTCGACGGGCTGGTGCAGCGCTACGCCCCGTCGCCCTCGGTCGCGCGGCGCATCCTGCGCAACGGCTTCTACGACTACCTGGCGGGCAGCCTGCCGGGCGGCCAGGAGTACATGGCCGTCGAGAGGCTGTACGAGGTGCTCGGCTCCGGGCGCTACGACCTGGTCGTCGTCGACACCCCGCCGGCCGCCAACGCCCTCGACTTCCTCGACGCCCCGCAGCGCATGCTCGACGCGATCGACAGCCGCGCCCTGCGCTTCCTGTTCGCCCCCTACGCAGCGGGCGGGGGCTCGGGCTTCGGCTTCTTCAGCCGCGGCGGAGGCCTGCTGTCGAAGACCGTCGCCCGCGTGGTCGGCGCGGAGATGGTCGCGAGCATGGCGGAGTTCATCGGCGAGTTCCAGAGCCTGTACGAGGGCTTCCGCGCCCGCGCCCGCAGCGTCTCGGCGGAGCTCGCTCAGGACAGCACCGGCTTCGTGCTGGTCGTCTCCCCCGCCAGCGTCCGCCTCGGCGAGGCCGGCGCCTTCCTGCGCTCGCTGCAGGCCCGCGGCTTCCGCCTGCGCGGCCTGATCGCCAACCGCGTGCGGCCCGGCTTCCCCATCCCCGACGCCGAGCTCGCCCACAGCCGCCCGGAGCGCTGGCTCTCCCGCCTGCCCCCGGACGCCTGCTCCCCCGCGACCGCCCGCGGCCTGTTGACCGCCGCCCTGCGCCTCGAGGCCCTGGCCGCGGCCGACCGCGAGGCCCTCGCCGCCCTCGAGCAGGACCTGGACGCCGGCGTGCCCGTCGCCCACGGCCGCGAAGGCGAGCGCGACCTGACCGACCTGCGGGGCCTGGCCTGGCTCGAGGAGGAGCTGTTCGGACCGGAGGAGAGCCGATGAACACGTTGACCGTCGACGGCGCCGAGGCCTGGCGGGCGTGGCTCGCGGAGCATCACGGGCGGGAGAAGCTCGTCTGGCTGGTGTTCTTCAAGAAGCACACCGGCAAGACCGCCGTGTCCTACCAGGACGCCGTCGAGGAGGCCCTGTGCTGGGGCTGGATCGACAGCGTCAAGAAGCGCCTCGACGACGACCGCTACGCCTTCAAGTTCACCCCCCGCAAGGAGCAGAGCTTCTGGTCGGCCAGCAACAAACGGCGGGTCGCGAAGCTCGAGCGCCAGGGGCGCCTGGAGGCTCCCGGGCGGGCGCTGATCGAGGCGGCGAAGAAGAACGGCTGGTGGGACAAACGTCCCGCGGCGGAGCGTCCGGCGCCGATGCCGGACGAGCTCGCGGCGGCGCTGCGGGCCCACCCCGCGGCGCAGGCGGGCTACGACGGCCTGACCGCCGCCCAGCAGCGCCAGTACCGGCTGTGGGTCGGCTCCGCGAAGCGCCCGGCCACCCGCGCGCGGCGGGCCGAGGAGGCGCGGGGGAAGCTCGAGCGGGGGGAGAAGCTCGGGATGAAGTAGCGTCGGGATGCCTTACCGCCGCAAGCGCGCGAGCTCCTCGCGCATCTGCACCTCGTCCCGGTAGGCCTCGCCGAGGTAGCGGATCTCGCCCGGACGCTCCCCGAGCAGCCACTCGACCCGGGCGAGCTCCTCCTCGGCCGCGGGATCTCCCGGGGCGGCGGCGCGGGCCTGGCGGAAGCAGTCCCGGGCGTCGTGGTAGCGCCCCTCGGCGAGCAGCTCGCGGCCGATGCGCAGGTACACCCGCGCGACCTCGTCGCGGGCCTGCAGCCGGCGGGACAGCTCGAGGGGCAGGGCGGAGGCGGGGGAGGCCGCCCGCGGCGCCTCCACCGGGGCGGGCTCGACCGCCACCCGGGGCGGAGCCTCCGGCGCGGGAACCGGCGCCGGCGCACTCGCGCAGCCGAGGAACAGGCACAGACAGAGAGAGGGAACCAGGATGCGCATCGGGGGCTCCTCCGGACGGTCGCGGACCCGAGCCAAACCGGCGCGTGTCACGGTTCCGCCACCACCTCCCGGGCGGCGCAGGCGGCGGCCCCGAGCAGGCCGACCTGGGGCTGGATGACGACGTGCACGGGCAGCTCGGCGAGCAGGCCGCGCATGCGGCCTTTGGCGAGGAAGCCCTCGAGGAAGCCGCCCGCGCGCAGCCGCGGCAGGAGCTTCGGGGCGATGCCGCCGGCGACGAACAGGCCCCCCCGCGGCAGGCACTTCAGCGCGAGGTTGCCCGCCTCGGCGCCGTACAGCCGCACGAACAGGTCGAGGGCCCCGGCGCAGAGCGGGTCCCGGTCCGCACGGTCGGCGACCGCGGCGGCGGGATCCTCCGCCGTCTGCGCTCCTCCCGGCGCGACCCCGGCCTCCGCGCACAGGAACGCGTGGATCGCCGCGAGCCCGGGCCCGGAGAGCAGGCGCTCCCAGGACACGTGGCCGTGCCGCTCCGCGAGGAAGGCGTGCAGCCGGTACTCCTGCGGGTTCTGGGGCGCGAAGCTGGTGTGCCCGCCCTCGCCGGGCAGCACGCGCCAGCCGCCCTCCGCCCACACCAGCAGCGCCTGGCCGAGGCCGGTGCCCGCCCCGAGCACCGCGCGCGGGCCGTGGGGCTGGGGCCGGCCCTCTTGCAGGGTGACCAGGTCGGCAGGACCGAGCAGCGCGAGGCCGTGGCCGAGCGCCTCGAAGTCGTTGAGCAGGCGCAGCGCCGAGACGCCGAGGGCGGCGCGCAGGGCGGCGCGGTCGATCACCCAGGGCAGGTTGGTCAGGGCGATACGCGCACCGCGCACCGGTCCGGGCAGGCCGAAGCAGGCGCGGCGGACCGTGACCCCCGCCGCGTCGAGCAGCGTCCGGGCCATCGCCGCCAGGCCCGGGAAGTCGGCGCTGCGGAAACGCCGGCGCAGCAGCTCCCGCGGCCGGTCCTCGAGGGCGTAGACGGCGAGCAGCGACTTGGTGCCGCCGACGTCGCCGGCGAGGATGTGCTCGCTCAGGGCGCGTCCTCCTCATCCTCCTCGGACTCCTCGACCAGGAAGACCAGCTCGCCGCGGCCGATACGGGCGATCGCCTCGAGCCACTTGCGCTCCGCCTCGCCGATGCCGATGCAGTGGATGCGGCAGCGGCGCAGGAGGTTGAGCCGCTCGACCTCGCGGACCAGCTCGTCGAAGCCCTCGATGGTCGCCCAGGCGTTGGTCACCGGGTCCTGCAGCCGGTTCTCGGCGAAGGGCCCGTTCTGGAAGTACGGCTCGGTCTCGCGCCGCTCCTTGATCGTGCGGATCCAGTACCCGTCGCGCCCGGGATAGGCGGGGATGTCGACCAGGGTGACGACGCCGGTCTCCTTGTCGAGGCGCTCGATCTGCCGGGCCGGACGCGGCGGCGCCGGCGGCACCCAGCGCGCGCCCTCGTCGTGCTCGTTGCAGCGCTCGACCCGGGTGTAGTCGAGCTCGATGCGCGGGCCGCGGCCGGGGAGGCGGTCGATGTTCGGGGCGCCGTCGCTCAGCAGGTAGATCGTCTCCGCCCCGGTCAGCAGGACGGCCTCGCCGTAGTGCTCGTCGTAGTGGTAGGGCGGCTCCTCGCCGTCGACCCGGGTGCGGCCGGTGTCGTCGAGCAGGCGGAAGGCGGTCCACAGCGCCCCGGCGTAGCTCGTCTGTCCCATCAGCTGGCCGAGGGGGTGCTGGGCGTCGACCGGCCCCGGCTCGATCGCGTCGAGGTTGGCGAAGATCGCGCGCCGCCGCTTCCGCGACAGCTCGACGAAGCCCGGCGTGACCTCGAGGGGCTCGGCCTCTTCCCCGAACAGGATCACCGCGACGCGCACCTCGTCGTCGAGGGCCGCGAGCGTCTGCTTGACGTGCTCGCGGGCGGCGTCGAAGCGGGTCTCGACCCGGTTCCAGTCGATCTCGTAGGCGTCGTCGTCCCCGCCGGTGACCGGGCCGCGCAGGCTCTCGAGCTCGGCGGGGTCGAGGGCGTTCAGCATCGAGTCCGAGGCGTCGATCAGGAAGATGATCCGCTCGCCGGAGGTCTCGATGCCCATGAAGCGCACGGCGGTCGCGTCCTCGTCCGCGCCGGCGAAGGGGTCCTCGCCGAGCTCGACGGCCGAGCGCCAGAGCTCCGCCTCCCGGTACGGCCGCGGGCTGCCGAAGGCGTGCTGGAGCGCGAGCCGGATCGCCTCCTGGCTGCGCGGCAGGCACTTCTTGCGCTTCTCGAGCAGCTCGACCAGCTGCAGGAGCTGCGCGGCCCGCGGCTCGCTGAGGGCGCGCCCGGCGATCTCGGGCGCGGCCGCCCGGCACACCGCCCAGGCCCAGGCCTCGAGCAGCACGGCCTCGGCGGCGTTGCGCTTCCACTTGCGCTGGGTGAGGTGCTCGATCGCGCCGGGCAGGAGCGCGCTCCCCTCCTGCCCGAGGGCCTCGAGCAGCACCGCGAGCAGCAGCGGCTCGGACTTCTTCGCCTCGAGCCGCTCGCGCAATGCCGCATCGGCCTGCTCGGTGCGCTGGCGGGGGAGCAGTCGGCCGATGTTGAAGGCCAGCCAGCAGCACTCCGGGTGGTTCCCGAGCCTTTGCAGGGCCTCGGCGAGCTCGTCGACCTCACCCGGCTCGAGGGCCCGCGGCCGGCCGCGCTTCCAGCCGAGCAGGCCGAGGTAGGTGGAGTCGGTGTAGCGGCTGTGGAGGCCGTTGGCGAGCAGGTAGCGCAGGCGCGGGTACTCGTACTCGGCGGGGGGCCGGATGTAGGTCTCGAGCAGCTGCTCGAGCACCCGGGGCTCCTCGCTGTGGGCGAAGCTGAGCACCGCCTTGGCGTTGAAGAACAGCGAGCGCGAGCTGCCGAGCTTGGCGAAGGCCTCGCGCACCCAGGCGCGGTGCTCTTCGGCGCGCTGGGCGGCGGCCGCGTCGTCGTCGGCGCAGACCAGGGCGCACAGGCAGAGGAGGATGGGAAGGGGGCGGAGCTCGACCATGCGCACACCTGGGCTCGGGAGAGTGAATTCCCTATCATAGCGGAACGATGAAGCGCGCGGAACGCGCATCCGAGGAGGAACGATGGCCCGGCGCACCCTGCTCTGTTCGCTGTTGGCCCTGTGCGTCGGCTGCGTCACCTCCCCCCGCAACACCGGGGTCCTCGCCGTCCACGTCGGCGACACCCTGTACGCGGCGAGCAACCTGCGCCTCGACCCCCGCGAGCGCTCCTTCATCAGCGCCAGCCAGCCCGTCCAGCGCGATCCGCTGAGCGTGTTGCCCGGCGGCAGCCTGCTGCGCGTCGACACCGTGTTCGACGACAACGATGGCCACTTCATCGAGCTGCACCTGAGCGGTCCTCCTCGGGGGGAGAACCTCGAGGGCCGCTACTACCTGCGCCTCGAGCGCGTCGGCGAGGCGCCCGCCCGCACCCTGCTCGCCCGCTTCCTCGCCGCGTCCGTGCCCCGCCCCGTCGTGCGCCGGGAGCAGGCCGAGGCCGTCCGCGCCGGCCAGGTGCGCCCCGGCATGCTCCGCGCCGAGGTGCGCCAGGCCCTCGGCCCGCCCCCGGCCCTCGACGGCGAGGTCCAGGCCGGCGAGGCCGCGGTCTGGAGCTTCCGCCGCCTCGACCCCGCCCAGGACCCGCGCTCCCTGCGCAAGGACCTGCGCCTGCGGGTGCGCTTCGAGGCGGGGCGGGTGGTCGAGGTCGACCCGGCGGACTACTTCGACGCGGCCGAGCCGTAGGGGCCGGCCCCTCAGCCCGCGGCGTCGGTGCCGAGCAGCTTGCCGATGACGCGGGAGAGCTCGGCGATCTTGAAGGGTTTCTGCAGGAACTCGTCGATGCCTCCGCCGAGGGCGTCGGCGACGGCGGCCTCGCGGGTGAAACCCGAGCACAGCACGATGCGGGCGGCGGGGTCGAGGGCGCGGATCTGCTCGGCGGCGTCGACGCCGTTGAGGATCGGCATCACGTGATCGATCACGACCAGGTCGATCGCGTCCCCCTCCGCGGCGTAGCGGGCGACCGCGTCGGCCCCGTCCTGGGCGGTCAGGACCTCGTAGCCGAGGTCCTCGAGCACCGTCGCGGTGGTGTAGCGCACGATCTCCTCGTCGTCGACGACCAGGATCCGTCCCTTGCCGCGGTCGGCGGGCACGGGCTCCGGCCGCGGCGTCGGCGGCGTGCCGTCGGTGGCCGGCAACAGGATGGTGAAGACCGTGCCCTCCGGGCCGCTCTCGACCTCGATGCCTCCGCGGTGCTGCTCGACGGCGCCGAACACCGCCGACAGCCCGAGCCCCGTGCCCTTGCCGGGGGCCTTGGTGGTGAAGAAGGGCTCGAACACGCGGTCGATGACGCGGGGGTCGATCCCGCGCCCCGTGTCGCGCACCTCGACCTGGACGTAGGCGCCGGTGTCGAGCACGAAGTGCCCGGACATCGTGCGCGGCTCCTCGAGCTGCAGGCGGGCGGTGCGGAAGCACAGCCGGCCGCCCTCGGGCATCGCGTCGCGGGCGTTGATGCCGAGGTTGAGCAGCGCCCCCTCGAGCTGGTTCGGGTCGCCGACGACCACCGCCCGGGCGGCGGCGTGCTCGCGCTCGATCGCGATGCGCCGGTCGAGGCTGCGCTCGAGCAACCCGACGACGTCGTCGATGACCGCGTGCAGGTCGACGGGGATCGAGATCACCCGCCCCTTGCGCGAGAAGGCGAGCAGCTTCTGGGTCAGGCTCTCGGCCTGGCCGGCCGCCTGGCGGATGCCGTCGAGCAGGCGCCGCACCGTGCCGTCCTCTCCGACCCGGGTCGAGAGCATGTCGGCGGCGGGGATGATCACGCCGAGCATGTTGTTGAAGTCGTGGGCGAGGCCCCCGGCGAGCTGTCCGACCGCGTCCATCTTGTAGCTCTGCTTGAGCTGGTCCTCGAGCTCGCGGCGGCGGGTGACGTCGCGCACGATCAGGACCAGCTGGCCGTCGGCCTCCGCCCCGATCCGGCCGAGCAGGACGTCGGCGCCGAAGCTCCGGCCCGCGCGGTCGTGGAGCTCGAGCTCGAAGCGCCGGGTCTCGCCGCGCTCCGCGCGCTCGAGGTGGCGCGCGAGCTCGGCGGCCAACCCGCCGGAGGCGTCGCGGGGGAAGGGCAGGGCGGGGCCTTCCCCGAAGCGTTCGCGGTAGTGGGCGTTGACGTCGGTGATGCGGCGCGCGTGGACGACGGCGATCGCGTCCGGCGAGCTGTCGAACAGCTGCCGGTAGTAGGCCTCCCGCTCCGCGAGCCGGCGCTGGGCGGCGGCGAGCTCGGCGTGCGCGGTCTGCTCCTGGGCCCGGCTCGTGCGCAGACGGCCGAGCACGGCGCGGAAGCCCTGCTCGAGCCGGACCGTCTCGCAGGTGTCCCGCGCGGCCAGCGGACCGAGCTCGAGGCTGTCGAGCTCGAGGTTCTCGACCGCCGCGGCCAGCGCGTTGATCGGACGGCTGAAGGCGTGCGCCGCGCGCAGGCTGACCAGCACGATGATCGCGCTGACGGCGGCGAGGGTGCCGAGGGTGACGAACCATAGCCAGCGTCCGACGGGGTTCCAGAAGTCTGCCGGTTGCAGGGTGAGCACCTGCCACGGCATCGTCCGGAGGGGGCTGGCGATCACCCGCCAACGATCGCGCTCGAGGGGAATCCACGTCGAGCGCTCCGCGGGCAGCGTCGGCAGCGCGGGGGCGAGCGCGCGCTCGTAGGCGGTGCAGCTCAGCACGGCCCCGTCGGGCACCCGCAGGACGCGCTCCGCGCCGCTGGCCGCGTCGTCCTCGAGGGCGAGGAGCTGGTCGAAGACCGACGCGTACAGCTTCCAGCGCAGCACGCCGACCGGACGGTTGTCGTCGTCCCGCAGGGGGCTCGCGACGTACAGGTACGCGGCGCGGTCCGTCCCTGGCTCGAGGCCGATGCTCAGGACGGGTCCGCCCGCCTCGAGGCAGAGCTGCAGGTAGGACACGCGGGCCTCGTCCGCGTCCCGTTCGCCGACCAGCGTCGAGGCGATCACCCGCCCGTCGAGGGAGACGATGGCGCAGGACACCGTGTTGACGGGGTCGTCGAGAGCGGTCTCGCGCAGCGCGGTCGACACTGTCGGGTCCGATGCCCGCGCGGGCTGGCCGGCCGCCGCCCGC
Organism: bacterium; assembly: GCA_030428695.1. The sequence continues at coordinate 11,826 of JAUIEM010000059.1, read as the reverse complement.
AAGGTCGCGTGGCGGCCGATGATGCGCGCGAGGATCAGCCGCCCGAGCAGGTAGTCGTCGACGCGGGCGCGCGCCTCGTGGCAGGAGCTGCGCAGGCGCGCGTCGGCCTCGCGCTCGAGGCGGGTGCCGAGGATCCATGCCGAGGCGAGCCCGACGACGATGGTCGGGATCAGCGCGAAGGTCGCGAGCAGGCGCAGCAGCTTCCCGGTCAGCGTGGGAATCCCGTCCGGTTGCGCCATGTCATTCCGCCGGCAGGAAGCTCGCGTCGATCAGCGCGTCGGGAGACACCGCGCGGGCGATCACCCCCCGCTCGAGGAAGAAGTCGGTGTAGCGCTGGACGACAGCCGGCAGCCCCGTCGGCCCGCGATCCGCCATCCGCCGGCGGTTCTCGGCGGCGTCGAGCAGCTCGAGCCCCCGGAGGGACACATCGCGGAGTGGGACGCCGAGCGCCGCGGCGACGAGGGCGTTGCCGGCCTCGGGCTCGGCCTTCCACCAGGCCGCGGCCTCGAACCAGGCGTGGACCAGCGCCCGCACGGCCTCGGGATGCGCGCGGAGCACCTCCTCGCGGACCACCATCCCATCGGGGATCAGCCCGGGGGTGTCCGCGCTGTCGAACCAGCGCTCGGCGCCCTGCTCGAGGGCTTGCGTGACGTAGGGCTCCCAGGTGTGCGCCGCGTCGAGCTCGCCGCGCTGCAGCATCGCCGGGACCTGGGCCGCGTCGATGTTGACGAGCTCGACATCCCGGGGCCGGATCCCGTGGCGCTTGAGGAACTCGTCGACGAAGACCTCGCCGAAGCCGCCGATGTTCGTGCCGATGCGGGCGCCCGGGGGCAGGCCGTCCGCGGGGAAGGGCCGGGCGCCGAGCAGGGCGTCGCCACCCGAGGATTCGTCCGACATCAGGATCAGCTTGATGCCGTGCTGCATCGCCGCGAGGTCGACCGCATCGCCGAGGGCGACGCAGATCGCGTCGTAGCGGCCGGCGGCGAAGTCGGCCATCATCCGGTCGGTGTTCCCCGGCACGCTGATCTGCAGGTCGACGTTCGCCTCGTCGAGCATTCCCCGCTCGCGGGCGATGATGCCCGGATAGTACCCCGGCCACAGGTCGATGGAGACCCGCAGCACCACCGGCGCGGGCGCATCGCTGCAGCCTGCGACCGCGAGCGCGGTCGCCAGGATCAGGGGAAGCGTCGTGCGCACCGGGGTCCTCTCGCGTGTGCCATGTTCAGATGGTAGAGCATGTCAAGGGGTCGGCGCAAGGCGTGCAGACCTGCGTTTTCCAGGGGATGATCGACGCGGTCGCTCCTCCGTGGTCGGCGCGAAGTGCCGCCCCCGCGCATCCTGACGTTGCGGTCTGCTAGACTGGCCGCATCGACCACCCGGGATCGCCATGGCGGACAACCCCTCCGAGCCCTCCCTCGTCGACAAGGCCGAGCGCCTCGGCATGATCGACGCGGAGACCGCGGCCGCGCTGCGTACGCGCCTGGCTTCGGAGGAGGCCGTCGCCCTCGACGACGAGCTGCGTGCGCGCGGCCTGGACGCGGCGCAGCTCGCGCGGCTGCGCTGGGAAGAGTCGCACGGCAGCGCGCTGTTCTCGTTCACCGAGGCGACCGCCGCCGGCGTGGTCGAGGCGCTCGACGTCGACGACATGCCGCGGCTGGCGGGGCGCTACGAGATCCTCGAGACGATCGGCGAGGGCGGCATGGGCAAGGTCTGGCTCGCCCTCGACCACCAGCTCAAGCGCGAGGTCGCGATCAAGGCCGTGCGGCCGGACTGCGGGATGCTCTCCGCGTTCGTCGACGAGGCCCAGATCACCGGCCAGCTCCAGCATCCGAACATCGTCCCGATCCACGAGCTGTGCTTCGACGCGGGCGGCCGGCCCTTCCTGGTGATGAAGCGGATCAAGGGGAAGAGCCTCTGGCAGCGGCTCGACGAGCTGCGCCGCCAGGGCGGGGCCGGTGCGGGCGAGGAGGAAGCAGGGGCGTTGCGGACCCGGGTGCGGGAAGAGCTGCAGCGCCTGCTGCAGATCTTCCTCAAGGTCTGCGACGCGGTCGCCTACGCCCACTCCCGCGGGGTCCTGCACCGCGACCTCAAGCCCGAGAACATCATGATCGGCGAGTTCGGTGAGGTGCTGGTGATGGACTGGGGCCTCGCCAAGGCCGGGCCGGGTGGGGCCGGGGGTCCTGAGCCGGCCCTCGACTCCGACGGCCGGCGGGCCGAGACCCGCTACGGGACCATCAAGGGCACGCTGACCTACATGTCCCCCGAGCAGGCGGCCGGCAAGGTCGATGAGATCGACGCGCGCAGCGACGTCTTCAGCCTGGGGGCGATCCTCTACCGGCTCCTGACCCTGCGCTCGCCGTACCCGGACGAGGACGCCGACCGCCTGACCGCCGTGCTCGAGGGCCGCTGGCAGCTGCCGAGCCTGCGGGCCCCCGAGCGCCACGTGCCCGACGAGCTCGAGGCGATCGTCAAGCAGGCGATGCACCGCGACCGGGCGCAGCGCTATCCGAGCGTCGCGGCGTTGGAAGCGGACGTCGCGAGCTTCCTCGCCGGGGGGCTGGTCGCCGCCCACCGCTATTCGCCCCTGCAGCGGGCCCGGCGCTGGCTGCGTCGGAACCGGCTGCTGGTCGGCGCCGTGGTCGGGCTGCTGCTGCTCGCCCTGCTGACCGCGGGCATCGTCCACCGGGTCGGGGAAGCGGCCGCGCGCGAAACCGAGGCCCGGCAGCAGGCGGCGCTCGAGGAGCACCTCTCGCTGCGCCTCGCGAGCCTGTACGGGCTGGTCGCCGTGCTCGACGCCTGTGAGCGCGAGCTCGAGACGGCGCCGGAGCGCGTCGCCGAGCGCTGCGCGGGCTTCGTCGACGAGCACCGGGACGAGATCGACACGCTGCTGAGCGACCTGGTGCTCGCGCAGCACCGCCCCGCGCAGCACCGGCGCGCGGCGGGCTTCGCCGCGCGCGCGGCCCGCCTGCGGGGGCAGGCCCTGCTCGTCAGCGCGGAGCGCGAACGCGCGCTGCTCGCGACCGACGAGCTGCCCGCGGCCGAGCGCGCCCAGCGGGCCGAGCAGGCCTTCGCGCGGCTGCTCGCCCTGCGGGAGGAGCCGGGCCTCGAGGTCACCCTGCCGATCGCCGCCTTCGCCTACCGACGCGCCTGGCTCGCCCTGCAGGCCGACGACCCGGCCCTCGCCTCGAGCTGGGTCGCCCGCGCCTTCGCCGCGCAGCCCCGGGCGGAAGCCTCCGGGCGGGGCTTCCTGCTGCTCGCCCAGCAGCCGCGCACACGCGCGGAGGAGTTCGAGAGCGCGGTGATCCAGTACCACCGCGCCCTGTCCGCGTTCGGCTCCGAGCACCCGGGGCTGCGGGCCGAGGCGCTGCTCGGGCTCGCGCAGGCGCTGATGAGCTTCGGCCGCTGGTCCCCGCGCACGCCCTTCGCCCCGGAGGTCCATCCGCGGGAGATGGGCCTGCGCTGCTTGATGCGCCTCGCCCGCCCCGATGGCGGCGTGCGGCCGGGCGTGCTCGAGAGTCTGCCGGCCGCGCGCCGCGAGAGCTTCCGCCGCGAGCTGCTCGCGACGCTGTGGATCCTGCGCCGCCTCACGATCGTCGCCTTCCGCCAGCCGCACGCGCTGGTCGACCTCGACGGCCGCCCGGGCACCGAGCTCGCCCTGCGTTACGACGCGAGCCAGGCGCTGGTGCTGGCGGCGGTCGAGGCGCCCGCGCAGGCGGGCCTCGCGCCGTGGGAGCTGCGCGAGCTCGCCCGCGTCGACCTCGCGGAGCGGTTGCGCGAGCGGGGGCTCGCCGACACGCCCCTCGGCTCCTGGCAGGTGCTCGAGCTCGCGCCGGGGGAGGTCGGTCTGGCGTTGTTCTTCCCCGGGCGCGTGCTGGTCTTCGCCGACCTCGAGGGCGACCCGCCGGTGCTCGACGCGCCGGTGCCCGCCGGACACGGGAGCTTCCAGCTCGCCGACCTCGACGGGGACGGGCGGCGCGACCTGCTCCTCCCGACGGGCTTCGCGGTCGGCCGCCTGCTCGTCTGGTTCCGCGAGCCCGACGGCAGCTTCGGGCCGGAGGTCGACGTGCGCCAGCCCCATCCGGACGACGCGCCGGAGCTGCAGCTCGAGCTCGGGGTGCCGGGCAGCGAGGTGCGCAGCGCCCACGTCGCCGACCTCGACGGGGACGGCAGCCTGGAGCTGATCCTCGGCCTCGGCATCTGGAACCACTTCTCGGTCGAGATCTGGCAGCTGACCCCCGGGCGACGCTTCCGCCTGCGCGCCTTCGAGCGGCTCGGGAACAACCACGTCGGCGTGCTCCCCGGCCCGGACGGCGAGCTGCGCCTCGCGACCTGGTCCTGGATGGAGGAGCAGGAGGCGCCCTTCTTCACCATCCGCGGCGAGGAGCCCCCGCCCTTCGGCTACGCCGAGCTGCGCTGGGACGGTACGCGCCTCGTGCGCCTGCCGCGGGCGGAGTGGATCGTCGAGGTGCCCGACGACGAGCTGCTGTTCAGCGTGTACCGGTGCCAGCCGCGAGACGGGCCCTCCTTCGAGATCTTCCACGGCTGGCACGGCGCCACCCTGGTGCGGGTGCCGCTTCCGGGCGAGGCCCCGGAGCCGGTCGTGGTCCACGGCATGCATTACCTCCTCGAGGAGGCGAGCGGGACCTGGTACCAGCACGGCTTCCTGCCGTGGATCGTGCGCTTTCGCCCCGCCGAGGACGCCGACCTCGCCGCCATCGCCGAGCGCGAGGTGCCGACCGAGCGCTGGCTCGCCGGCACCCCCGACGCCGTCGCGATCGCCTCCTTCCTCGCCCGCTTCGGCCTGCCGAAGGACGCCGTCCGGGTCGCGCGGGCCGCTCTCGCCGAGGGCTCCGGGCAGCGGGTCGCGCTCGAGCGCCTGATCCTGAGCAACCTCGCGGTCGACTTCCAACGCCGCGAGCTCTGGGACACGCTGCCGACCATCGAGCCCCATCCGGACCTGGTCCCGAACCTGCTCGCGCGGCTCGACGATCTCGCCTGGCGGAGGCCCGCCTTCGCCGAGGCCGCCGCGTTGGTCTGGCGCTGGGCGAGCTCCGACGCGCTCGATCCGTTCGCTCAACGCACGCTGAGCCAGGCCGCGCAGCGCTTCGACCGGCTTGCCGCGCGCTTCGCGGCGCCGGTTCTCGACTGGCGCGGCCACCGCGTCCGCGTCGCGGCCCCGCCGGGGGCCGGGCCGTCCGCCGGCGAGGAGCAGCTCGCCGCGCAGCTGATCGCGTCGCCCGCGCCCTTCGCCGACTGGGCCTCGTTGCGCTTCCGCAGCCGGGCCCGCCCCGACGGCCTGGCCTGGAGCGCCCGGCCCACCGGCGAGCGCCTCGCGCCCGCTCCGCAGCGGGCTGCCTTCGCCGGCATCCCGGTGCGGCTCGAGGGCGGCCCCTGGCGGCTGGTCATGGACCTCGAGCTGCGCTCGCTGCCGTGGAGCGCCGAGCTGTGCGTCGGGTTGATCGATCCCGCCGGCCTGTGGGACGGCCGGGCCGGCTTCGCAGCCGGCCTGCGCATGCGCTGCCTGGGGGGCAACCAGGTCAACCGGCTGTGGTTGCGCGCGACGCCGTTTCCCGCCGGGACCGAGGGCGCGGTCGCCGACTGGCTGATCGGGCGCCCGCTGCGGGTCGACCTGATGGTCCTGCCGGGCTCGCAGCGGGCGCGGCTGACGGTGTCCGACCGGGCGACGGAAGAGCTCCTCGCGCACTTCGACTACTCCTGCGAGGCGGTCGTGCCCCTGCGCGGCCTGTACCTGCTCGGGATCGCGGACTCGATCTTCGGCGAGGGCTGCGAGCTCGCCCTCGAGCGGCTCGCGCTGTTCGGCGCGGTGCGTCCGGTCGCGGCGGATGATCCCGAGCGCGCGCGTCTGCTCGAGAGCTTCCCCGCGTTGCGTGCCGGCAGCCTGCTCGCCCGCGCGGGCCTGACGGGGGATCCCGCGCCGGCGCACGAGGCGGCGGCGCTGTTCCTCGCGGCCGCGGAGCGGGCGGCGGAGCCCGCGGTGCGCGCGCTGCTCGAGGCCCGGGCCCGCGAGGCGCGGTTCGAGGCAGCGCTGTGCGAGGGCGGGGACTTCGCTGCGCTGCTCGGCAGCGATGAGGAGCTGCTCGCGCTGGTCCGCTGGCTGCTCGAGCGGCCCCAGGACTGCGACGCCGGCGTGCGGCTGTGGGCCTCGGTGGGGGCGGCGCTGCGGCCGCTGTTGTACCCGGGGGAGCCGGCCGCGGCGATCGAGCAGTCCTTCGCTGAGGTGTTCGCGGAGCTCGGGTCCGACATGCGCCTGGCCGAGCTGCATCCCGCGCTGGCGGCGGTCGTCTGCGGGCTGCCCGGGGTCGCGCCGGAGCTCGCCCTCGAGGCCCAGCTGCGCAGCTGGCAGGCGGCGACCGACCCGGTCGCGCAGGGGGCCCTGGCCGACGCCTTCCTCGCCCGCGCCGCCCGCACCGAGGGGCCCCTGCCGGCGTTCCTGCAGCGGGCGCAGGGCGAGCTCCTCTGCCGGGCGCTGCGGCGCGCGGACGGTCTGGCGCTGCTGCCCCCGGAGGATCCGCTCGCGGTCTTCCAGGCGCGCCAGCACCAGAACCGTCTCGAGGAAGAGGCGCGGGTGCGGGCCTGGATCCGACAGGCCGGGCTCCGCTATCCGGCGCTCCCCGACTGAGCGCCTGGACTCGTCCGGCGGCGGGGTCACGGGTAGCGGCCCGTCGGCGCGGGCGCGAGCGCGTCCGGCATCGGCATCGGCAGCCCCGGGGGGGCTGTCGCGCAAGCGGGGATCGCCCGATATAGAGACCAGATCCCTACACACCGTTGAGGCCACGCCGGAGCTTCGTCCGGGGGCCAGGAGGAAGGTATGAGAACGCCGCGTCCCCGGATCGCGCTCGCGATCCTGTGTTGTTTCGTCGTCATCGGCTGCGCCCGGCGGAGGAAGGCCTCCACCGAGCTCGTGCAGCCGAAGATCCACTTCATCCTGCACGCCACCGACGACGAGTACAGCGTGTTCGGCGAGGACTTCGAGGACCTGAAGGACGAGGCGATCTTCAACCCGACCTCGGTCTACGGCCAGCTCGCCGCGACCGGCGAGCCCGCGGGTCCGACGACCGGCGGCCTGTTCGAGTCGAACTTCGGGCCCCTCGAGGACACCGCCTCGATCCTGATCGTCGGCACCAACTTCGACACCCGCACCACCCTGGAGTGGGTGCCCTCCGACACCTCCCTGACGACCACCTCCGGCCAGCTCTCCCTCGATGACATGAACGGCGCGTGGATCTCGGAGAACTGCATCGCCGTCGTGCCTCCCTCCAGCCCGATCACCGACACCAACGGCGTCGCGCTCGACGGCTACGCGGACATCATCGCCCGCAACCCCGACTCCGAGCACACCGACCGCTTCGAGGGCGTGACCTCCCTCGGCCACAACGGCGCCTGGCTGTACGTCACGCCCGGCGGGCTGAGCGTCAGCTCGATCGCCCTCGACGCGAAGCTGCCGAGCGACATGGTCATCGCCCCGGGGATGAGCGGCATCGGCGTCGACGTCGTGATCGCCAACGCGACCGCTGACGACATCCGGCTCGACCTCGCCACCCTGCGCTTCGTGTCGGACACCCTCGACCTGAATTCCTACATCAATGCCTTCGCCGACTACCGCGACCCGAGCAGCTTCGACGGCGACCGCAGCGGCTCGAACCCCGCTCTCGGAGAGGGCCTGCAGATCGCGTCCGGGTCGACGACGACGCTGCCTTTCCTGCTCAACGTCGCCAAGGAGCTGCCGACCACCAGCGCCCTGACCGAGGTCGCGGTGAGCTGTGAGGTCAGCGGCACCAGCCAGCGCAGCGCGGGCACCTTCACCGCCACCCTGAGCGACACCCTGTTCTCGATCGCGCGCTCGCCCCTGGTGCGCACCGACGGCGGCGGCGTCTGGTCGCCGAGCTCCAGCGACCAGGACGCCGGCAGCGCGGGGAGCGTCTCGATCGGCAGCTTCACGGGCTCGCTGACGACCTCCGGCACCCTGCCGGTGGTCGCCGCCCCGACCCTCGGCGGCAGCGACGCGAGCGAGACGACCTACACCTCCAACGCGGCCTTCCCGAACACCTGCACGATCAGCGGCAGCGACACCCTCGGGGTCGACCTGACGCCGACCGGGGCCGGGGAGATCCAGTCGGACACGCTGACCATCGCCGGCTCGATCGTGTCGGCGCTCGACACCGACGGCTCGGCCTTCGACATCCAGATCGGCACGGAGGCCGCGCCGGCCGCGATCGTCGTCTTCAACGGCGCGAGCATCGTCCTCGCTGGCCAGGATGACGGTGTCTTCCACACCGCTGGGAGCGGCAGCCAGGGGAGCTACGCCGGCGACGGCGGCAGCATCGTCATCTACACCCAGCGCTTCATCTGCGTCGACAGCCAGATCGACCTCAAGGCGGGCAGGATCACGGGCGGGCCGTTCTCCTTCGCGACCACGGTCGGCAGCTCCGGCAGCCTCCAGATCAACATCGTGTCCGGCTTCACGGTCCAGATCGCCACCTCGACGATCGACCTCGACGGCGCCGACAGCTCCGGCTCGACCGGCGGCCCGGCCGGAAGCCTGGGGATCACGACCTTCAGCAGCGCCGTCGACGTCACCCTCGCGACCAACACCGTGCTCGCCCGCGGCGGCAGCTCCTTCGGCGCCAGCGTCAGCGGCCTGCCGGCCTACGTGACCGCCAGCCCGAGCGCGGGCGGCTTCGTCGGCGGCAGCGGCGGCTCGGTGGTCCTGACCCGCGACGACACCGGCACCGACAACTTCGGGGACATCACGATCATCGGCGGTTCCTACGAGCTGACCGGCGGCAACGCCTCGACGGTGACCAGCAGCGACGTGACCGCGGGCGACGGCGGCAGCTTCCTGGTCGACGGCGGCAACGCGGTCGTGGTCGCGAACAGCGACACCTCCGCGCTGGTGCTGTCGGCCTGCGGCGGAACAGCCGGGCGCTTCGGCGGCTTCGGCGCGGGCGGCAGCGACAGCCAGGGCGGCGACGGCGGCAGCATCTCCCTCGGGGACAGCAGCGCTGGGGCGATCAGCCTCGACGAGGGCAGCGTGCTCGCGGCGCTCGGCGGCTCCTCCGACGACCGGGCGACCGGCCTGTCGGGCGCGTCCGGTGGCGACATCGGCCTGCTCTCCGGCATCAGCGTGACCGTCGCGGGCAGCATCCTCACCCAGGGCGGCTTCGCCCGTCAGGACGGGGACGGCTCGGACAGCCAGGCCGGCGACGCGGGGGCGGTGGTGGTCCAGGCGGAGCTCGACTTCATCAGCATCCCCAGCAGCGGCCTGATCTGGGCGGTCGGCGGGAGCTGCGCCCTGTACGGCGACCCGCGGCCGGGCAGCGACATCGACTTCAGCGGCAGCGCCGACATCAGCGCGGGGGCCGGCGGCAACGTCACGCTGACCATCGCGGGCGGCGGCACCGACGCCGACGACGGCGACGTCACGATCGCCGGCCGGGTGTTCAGCGCCGGTGGCCACGCGGTCGACAGCGATGCCGGCAGCGCGGGCAGCGGCGGGGCGATCAGCGTCCAGTGCGGGACCAACGGCAACAACGGCAACGAGGGCGACCTGACGGTGACCGGCGTGGTCTGCGCGAGCGGCGGACGGGACTTCTTCACCGGCGCCAGCGAAGGCACCGCGGGGAACTTCACCGCGCTGGTCGACGGCGGCGCGGTGACCTGGTCGGGGCGCTTCGAGGCGGTCGGCGGGAACGCCGGCGACTTCACGCTCAACGCCAACGTCGGCAACCTCAGCCTCGAGGCGGACGCGGCCTGCGCGCTGTCCGGCGACTTCGACCTCGACGACGACTTCACGGTCGGCTTCCGCGGGCGCCCGATCAACTTCACGGGGACGATCGCGGCGAGCAGCGAGCAGGCGAACAGCGTCAGCTTCTCGAACATCGTCGAGCCCTCGGACGGCAACGCCTTCCAGCTCTCCTACGCCGGCACCAGCTGGGCCGACGTCCACAGCATCGCCAGCGAGTACTCGGTCAACGTGACCGGCACGATCACCTCGAACGAGAGCTTCACCAGCGCCCCGTCGTGCACGATCAGCACCCAGGGGACATCCGGCGGCTCGAACACGACCGACCCGGACATCTTCGTCAGCGGCACCATCGGCTACGGCGACACCCTGGTGCCGACCACGGGGGCGAGCATCGTCCTCGTCCACGTCGACGCCGACCTCACCGACGATGCGAACATCGATCTGAGCGCCGGCAGCCTGTACGGGGGCTCGTTCAGCGCCCGCATCGGCAGCTCGACCGACGACACGACCAGCGTCAACGACGAGGGGGACATCAACCTCAACGGTGCCCACATGGTGTTCGGGAGCTCCTTCAGCTGCCTGGTGCGCGAGGGCGAGATCACCCTGCCCTCGACCCGCACCGTGCAGCTGGTCGAGGACGGCGCGACCGTCACCCTGACCGTCGGCGAGCACACGAGCACCGCCGCGCAGGAGAACATCTCGATCGCCGGCGCGATCACCGCGCCATCGGGCAACGTGACCGTCGACGTCAGCAGCGCGGACACCGACGCGGACGCCGACATCTCGATCACCGGCTCCATCGACGTCTCCGGCGACAGCACCAGCGCCGACGCGGGCAGCATCACCGTGCGCGCCCAGGACGGGCTGACCCTGAGCGGCGCGCTGATCGCGGACGGCGCCGACGTCCCGACCGGGGACCGCTTCGGCTACGGCGGCACCGTGACGATCAGCGACGACGCCGACAACAGCACGGCGACCGAGGTCTGGGACCTGTCCGGCAGCATCAGCGTCGACGGCGGCGGCGACTCGACCACCGTCACCCCCGGCTACTTCCTCGAAGGGGGCAACGGCGGCCTGATCTCGATCGTCCACCTCGCCGACGCCGAGGGCGAGACCTTCACCCTGGCGACCGACCTGTCCGCCGACGGCGGGCCGAGCGCCCACGGGCCCGGCGGCTTCGGCGGCGTGATCGCGGTCAGCAACCTCGACGGCAGCACCAACACCGCCGGCGGCGAGCTGACCCTGAGCGGCATCGTGACCTGCAGCGGGGCCTCGTCGATCTTCGCGGGCGGCGGCTACGGCGGCCTCGGCGGCAACATCTTCTACGCCGGCGGCGAGGTCATCATCGCGGCCAGCGCCTCGGTCGACGGCGGCGACGGGCCGGCGGCCGGCGGCCACGCCGGGAACATCTCGGTGCTGGCGGTCAACGACTTCAGCAACGGCGTCGATCCGCTCAGCGGCAGCGGCTCCTTCACCGCGGTCGGCGGGGATGCGACCAGCAACGGCTTCGCCGGCAACGGCGGGAGCATCTTCCTCGACAACGACGCGAGCACGGCCTCGCCCGGCACCTCGATCGGCACCGACGTCTCCGCGGGCAGCGGCACGGTAGCGGGGCTCGACGGGGTGGTGTACCGGGAGCCCTGAGGGAGCCCGCGCACGGTGGCTCGACGCCGGTGTTGAACGGTCCCGCGAGGGGAACTAGGATGCCGACGGACGAGCGCCAGCTCGAGAGATCGGTGAGCGGACCGTGAGCGAAACGGAACCGGATGACTTCAGCGAGAAGGGACTCAACCCGGAAGCCTATGAGGAGTCCTGTGTCTGGGGGGAGGATTGCCGCAAGGAGCGGGCCGGTTTCTGTCCTCCCAACTGCATCTGGGTCCACGAAGTCAACGAGCATCACCCCCGCTGCTTCGGATTCCATATGGGAAGCGGACTTCTGGGACCGGAGCAGCCGGATGGGAGCATCGCCCGGAAGCACTGCAGCGCGTGCGACTTCGTCGAAGAGTGCCTCGCAGAGCACCAGAAGCGCTTCGGACTGTCTACGGGCGCGTAGTCAGCGA
>JAUIEM010000058.1 GCA_030428695.1 bacterium | reverse complement strand
TAGTGCTTCTAGTGGGCGAAGCCTGCCAACAGCCTCCAATGCCGCGGAAATGATCTCCGGATCGTCACGCAGAACCTCCGGACTAGCAACTGCAGTGGCGACGCGATCCAAGCCGATCCCTGACTCAGGCATGGCCGCCAATGCGAAAAGGCGAGAATGAATGTGTCTGCTCCACAATGCCGCGTGTGCCTCTTCGTCGATCTTCTCCGCAAACGGATCGATCCCCTCGATCGAGAGTTCCGCCGCCCTGCATAAGTCGTTTGCACATCGCGTTCTGTCAAGCCTTCCAAGACCTGGAGATCGGAGGAGGCTGAAGGCCGCTCGCGCTTCTTGCTGCGCATCGAGATTCCAGTTCGTCGTGGCCATGACCAAAGCTCGGACAACCGCATGTCTCACGTCCGGGCTGAATCGCTCGTGGATTCGTTCACTAATGACCAGCGTCTTCGCCAGCATTGTTGCTAGCAGGCCTCCAACCGAAGTCTCGCCATTCACCAGAAGGTCAGCCATCGTATCGACGACGAATTGCACAGAATCGGGATTCGACGCCGATAAGTCAAAGAGCCTCCAAGCTTCACGAACCTGTCCCCAGTAGTCCAGATCCTCTATCTCGGAACTTGCATTTCGCGCCTCATTCCTAGCCAGCTTTCCGTCCTCTGCACACAGACCTTGTGCCCATACGATTTGGGTTAGACAGATAGCCAAAGCGACAGATAGTGCATTACGAGACAATCTGGATGTGTTGATGGTTCTCTCCTTGCTAGGGGAGTGAGACTTTAAATCTAGCCAATACTGCATGCAGGTGACATGCAAGAGACACCGAGAACGTCTGCCCGCTTGGCGGAGTAATGATCCTCGTGTTGAACAGTAATCCAACCCCGCGATTCCCGGCGGTTATGGGTACGAGCTTTCCGCCGATATAGTTGCCCCCGCCCGTTGGCACCCCAGTGTGAATATACGAAGCTCTTGAAAGAAGAACCGAACCGGAATCCCCTTCCTCAATGCGGATGTCGGCGACAATTACGTTGTGCGCAATTGTCTTCTTCATGTTGTTCTTGTCGCGCTGGTCTACGTAAAGCGTCGTATAAAAGGGACTCAAGACATACCCAAAGGTCGCACCTGTCGTTCGACCGTCCTTCTTCACCGCTAGAAGTCGCGGAACATATGGTGACAGAGGTCCAGCGGGTACTCCGAAGTGCAGAATATAGTCCTCAAGCTCGGCTGGGGTTGCACCTCCGAACGCAGTCTCCGGTGCGCCAGGCTTTATGGGAGCGATGATTGCCCCATCAACGAAGAACTGATTTGTTAGGATGTTTCCGAGTAGGCGTATGGTCGACCAACCAGTTACTGCAACGTTGTTCCACTCCGTGTCAGCCACGTGTCCAGCCAACTCGCGTGGGTGAAGGCCACCGTCCCCCGCCCCTTTTTGGAGTATTTTTTCGCCTATTGTCATGTCGTCGTGGGAGGCAGTCAGCATGAAGTCGTCTCTGTTTGTTGACACCACCCGCACGCCATGCGTTCGCGAGGTACGACCGACCCTCGAAATGGAGACGCCGCCGGGCACAGGGCGATGTGTCAGCTGGTTATCGGCTCCTCCGCTTGTGGGAATGTCTTCCCCGACCTGCCAAACGTCCGTCTGTATGCTCTCGCCCACATCGGGAATGAAAATCCTCCGCGGCAATCGGCGCTTCGATGTTCTTCCAAATTTGGTTCTGACCATAAAGACGATGGCCTCGTCCTCGGTAAGCACGCCATCAACCATCTTGCTTCCGACCCCGAAACCGACGATATCCCTATCATCTAGTCTACCGAGGTACTCGGCACTCAGTCGACGCTGAACCTTCGCTAAGCGCAGGACATGGCGCTCCAACTTCGGAATAGACGTTGGTATTGGTATACCTGCTCGGTGTATGCTTCGGGTGTTACCTTGCCCCATCCTTGGTGACTCCTGGCGATATCACGGCTTCCGTCGCTTGCGGTCAAGTCTGCGCCCACAGCCATCTGATTCCCTTGCGCCGTTCCACCTCAGTGGCACAAGATAGGATGTGTGCGGCTATGTGAGTACGTACGATCCAGCGGCGAGTATGGGACAAAGGAGTGGAGCTTGCTCTACGTGCGACTCTGAGAAGCATTCAGGCGAGGCTAAGGGTCGCCCCAAGTGGGAGAGGCCGCGTGAGGCAAGAATCTTCCGTAGGTGTCGGCAAGCCAGTTCTGTAACACGGCGCCGGTCTCGCTGTCGGTCCATGTCGCCCGGTCCCCCGCCATGAAAGGGGTCGCTCCACCAACCGGAAGATACCATGTTCCGTCAAAGTTTACGAAGGGGGCAAGAATCACGTCGCTGATCAGTAAGGTCCCTTCGCCGGAAACCTCCCACTCGATTTGGACCCTTAGTTCGTCCTCCATGAATTGTCGGTGCCAGCTCGACAGCCCCGCGATCCTCAAGACCCCCCATCCGCTCTCCGACGAGAGATTGACCGTTGCCGATTTACTTCCGAGGTGAATCGTGAGGTCACCCTCGACTTCCCCGATCTCGCGGTTGTAAGCGACATGAAGATAGTATGGTATGCCTGGTGCCATTGTACCAAGCTTCCCACCTGCGACTGTTAGCTTCTGTTCAATGGTAACGCTGGTGTCGAGTTGCAAACTGCCCACAGGATGGCCTGGAATCGCCCGGTAGTAGTTTTCACTGTCCTGTGCAGTATCGCTTTCGGATCCGTTGGAGAACGTCCAGTCAGTCACGTCGCTGCCCGAGGTCCCCTCCATTAGCGATGAGTTTGAGAGCAACGAGTCGGCTGGCGAGACGGCTGCGATTTCAAGACTCAATCCAGCGCCAAGACGCTCGAGCCCGGTGATCGAAGAGGGGTCGCTGCGGAAGAGGACTCCTGATGTCGGCTGACGTAGGCCTGGTCTCGGACACACACAGCGCTCTTGCTGTCACCTCCTGCTGGAAGGGAGGCGAGGGATTCGATGTTACGGTTGTACCCATCCACTGTAATGCGGTGAATGGTGCCATCTCCGGTGGCCCCAGAAAAAGTCGGGGTCCCATAGGTGATTGCACGGGTCTTCACGCTCTTGCTGTTCGAATCAAACTCCTCGTAGAGTCGGTCAACAATGGCCTCGGCTTCTCTCTCTTCGTAGCCAAGCAAGCGCGCATAGTCACACCAAAGGGGATCGATGATTGGACGCAAGTTCGTCGGACTGATGCCGGCTGCAAGGGCCTCGCTTACAACGCCCATTCCGGCGAGGGCGGCGCCCGATGCGTCACCCTTCAGCGACTGCTCGAAGGTCGCTAGCAGTGTGATCAGGCTGCTCGCACCTCCAGTCTGAACGCTCTCGCGCAGCGTCTCAACCACATGGATCGCGTTCTTTATTGCGGTCTGAATCTCTGACTCAGTTGGGGTGGCCACTGTGTCGCTCCAGTATCTCTGTACAAAGCGCCAGGAGTATAGCTGCTTGTTGAGCTTCCGTCAAGTGTTTTCATCTGGACTTGAGGACATGGACTAGCACCACCACGTCAATCAGTCGCTGGTCGCGCACCTGACCCGTCTGGCGCTGGACCGGGGGCGACGCCGGATCGACTGCGCATCGAGGAGGCCCTCCTCGACGCCGAGGGGGACGGCGCCTGCCTGGTCGCGAGGGACTGGCCAGCCGGGTGCGGATGCTCCGGGGCTGGATAACGCCGCAACGTCCTGCAGCGTAATGAGTAGAGCAAGCGGCTAGCAAGAGCGAAGGGCTTTAGGGGCTAGAAACTAACAACACGATCAAATTGTCGGGGGCATGCTGAACTGGCGTGATGAGAAAGGCAATCGACGTCGAGAGAGAGTCAAGAAGAAGTGGCTCCTGTTGAAGGAGGTCCCGGGGCGAGCGGCAACGACGCCTGTGGGCTTCCGCCGAGGCGATTTCGTTGGGGGGCACGGCGGGATCACAGCTGTTCATGAGCAGCGCAACTCGCTCGAAGTACGATCTGGCTAGGAGTCCAGGAACTGGGTGTCCCCGCCGAAAAATTTCGGGCCAGGAGGCCGTGACTGACGGGCACCGATGAAGCGAAGACGATGGCCAGCCACGACCAGGGCTCGCTTCGTGCCCCGACGAACAACGCGCTCAGCGACCCGTAGCCGGGCACCGCCGTCAGCGCAACACCGAACCCGCAGGCCAGCAGCACCGCTGCCTGGAACCACCCGCCCCGCCAGCCGTCCCGCGCTTCCTCCATGCAGATCAGCCTGGCGACGCCGGGCGCATCCGTCAACGCAGCCCACCCCCAACAAAGCGAAAACGGCGGACAAGCGTCCGCCGCCTCGAGAGCTTCCACCAGTCCTCAGTCTTCCAGCCGGCCCTCGGCCTCGAGCAGGAAGTTGAGCAGCAGGTTCTGCATCGCGTACTCGTCGATCTCGCTCTCCTGCTTCCCGAAGTGGCTGAGCACGTGCAACACGGCGCCGCCGCGCTGCCCCCGGGGCTTGAAGTAGATCGCGACCGCCTCGTCGCCGTCAGTCTCGGCCTTGAGCTCTTCGCTGCGCAGCAGGATCTGCACGACCTTGCGGTTGAGCACCCGGATCGCCGGGCTCTCGTCGTCGATCGTCCAGAAGTGCTCGGGCACCTCGAGGACCTCGGTCAGCAGGTCTGCCTCGTTGCGCTCGACGGTCATGCCGTCGTCGTCAGCGCTGTCGTAGTCGCTGATGCGGTCCCGGCTGTGGCGCTGGAAGACGCCGCGGAACAGCGGGCTGCTCGTCATGCCGCGGGTCGGCTGGGTCGGGGTCTCGCCCTCCCCGAGCATCTTGCCCGCGCTGACCAGCTTCGGCCAGGCGACGGTCAGCACGTCGATCAGGCCCCAGTCCTCGGAGAACAGGTAGCCGCCGGCGTCGGTCCATTGGCCGATGGCCTTGGCCGCTTTGCCGGACAGGGCGTGGTTGATGATGTCGTGGACGTCGCAGCCGGCGCACTGGCCGAGCCGCATGGTCGTCGTGCTCATGTCCGCCTTGCAGTTCGGGCACACGCAGTGGTCGGAGATCTGCACGCAGTTCAAGATCAGCGCCATCGCCCCGTTCAGCACCTCGAGGTCTTCCTCGAACTCCTGCCGGGTCAGCACGGTGTGGGGGATACCCATGCCCTCGAGCACCGACTGGATCGCGTCGAAGTTGCAGCCGCTGTTGGCGCGGGCGCACTCGGCGCGCAGGACGATGATCTTCTCCGGGGCGAGGGTCTCGAGGCCTTCGAACTCACCGGCGCGCGACGGGTCGAGGTCGCCCGTGACGGTGCCGCCGCTGCCGAAGCTCGCGTCGAACTCGGCCAGGCCCTGCTCGCGGCTGACGTCCCACCACTTCTGCCAGTCCTCGGCGGTGCCGCAGTCGGCCCCGGTCAGGACGCGCAGGGCGCGGTCGATGCGCTCGGCGAGCTCGTCGCCCTTGCGCAGCTCGAGGTAGGCCGCGATCAGGACGTCGACGCTCTCTTCGCAGTTGATCGCCGCGAGCTGGTCGACGGCGAGCGGCTTCATGTCGTCGGCGCCCTTGTCGACCACGCGTGCGAGAGCGACGGTCGCCGCCGTGCTGTGGTTGTTCTGCAGGTTGAACAAGAGGTCGCGGGCGAGGGCGGTCTTCTTCTTCTTGGCGAGGTAGTCGCCGAGGGTCGCCATCGCCTCGGTGTCGTTGAACGCGGTCGCCGCGTTGACGAGCTGCCAGTACGCGTTGTCCGAGCTCTTCGCCATCTTCTCGAGGGTGTCGAGCAGGAAGTCCGCGGCATCTTCGCCGCCCTCGGCGACGATCGGCACCAGCGCCGTGCGGATGGCATCGCTGTCGTTGCGCTTGATCGCGTTCTCCAGCGCCTTCTCTTCGTCCTTGCTCAGGTCGGCGAAGACCGTGGAGGCCATCAGGAGACAAAGGCCTAGGCTCAGGAACCGTCGCTGCATGGGGGACCTCCGTGGGGCGTGCACCGGCCGTGGATTGTGCCGGTGGTGGAACGAGAATGAACCTTGCAAGTGTGACGCATTGTGCCGCGACATCTCTTGCAAAAAAAAGCCGGCGGTGGAAAAAAATCGGAGCCGCCGCCGTATGTCATTCCCCGCCTTGGACCTCCGCCGCGCCCCCCGACGGAGGCATCCCGAGCAGGATGCGATTCTGCGGCGTGATCTCCGCCGGGATCGTCGCCGTGTGGACCCGGTAGCCCGCGGCACGCAGCCGCCCGGCCCGCACGACGTCGATCGCCAGCGGCGCCGGCAGCCAGCCCTCGAGCTGGCCGGTGTCGCCCTTGTGGCAGCAGGGCATCAGCGCGAGCGGCGCCCGGGCGGCGAGGGCCGCGTCGATGATGCGGTCGGTCAGGCGACCGCAGGCGTGGACGGAGACGACCAGCTCGTCCTCCCCGATACGCACGTCCTCGAGCCCCCCGGCGATGTCCTCGATGCCGGCGACCAGCCGCGGCCAGCGCTCCCCCAGGGTCCCGCGCAGGCGCCCCAGGCTGGGCGGCGGCCGGGGCTCGACGCAGCGGGCGCCCGCGAAGCCCGGCTCGAGGTAGAGCAGGCAGGCCGCCAGCAGGCCGTGTCCCGAGGCGATCTCGAGGATGCGGCCGGAGCGGAAGCGCCGCCGCACGCGCTTGGCGAACTCCCAGCTCTCGTAGAGCTCCTTCCGCGGCAGGCAGCCCGCCGCGCACACCGCCCGGGCGAAGCGCCCGAAGGCGGTCGCGGGGTCGAAGCGTGCGGCGGTGTACGGTCCGAGCCGCGCCTTCGAGCCGGGATCGAGCATCGCGGCCTCCTTGTTTCTGCGGCCGCCGGGCGCCGCTCCGCGCTTTCCGCCGAACGCCCCTACCGGCGGGCGATGCCCCGTGGTAAGACTTACCCCTATGGAAACCGATCTCCGGCGCGCGTGCATCAACCACCGCTATCAGGTCGAGGAGCTCCTCGGCAGCGGCGCGATGGGATCGGTGTACCGGGTCAGCGACATCCTCGACAACGGCGCGACCCTCGCCCTGAAGAAGCTGCACCTCGACTCGAAGGAGGTCGAGTCCTTCGTGCTCTTCCAGCACGAGTTCGAGATCCTGCGCAAGCTCAACCACCCCAACCTCGCGCCGGTCTTCGACTACGGCCTGGTCGAGGGCACCGGCAACCCCTTCTTCACCAGCCAGCTCGTCGAGGGCCGCGACCTGCTCGCCGCCAGCGCGGGCCTGCCCCATCATTGCCTGTACGGGCTGCTCGTGCAGATCTGCCGCGGGCTCGAGTACATCCACTCCCGGGGCCTGATCCACTACGACATCAAGCCGAGCAACATCCTCGTCGAGGGCGACCCGACCGCCGATGCCCACGTCAAGCTGATCGACTTCGGCCTCGCCGGCGAGCTCGACCTGCACGAAGCCCGCGTGATCAAGGGCTCGCTGTTCTACCTCGCCCCCGAGCTCGCGCGCGGTGACCCGATCGACCGGCGGGCCGACCTGTACTCCCTCGGCGCGACCCTCTTCCACGTCGTCACCCGCCGCCCCCTGTTCGAGGGCACGACCAACATAGAGGTGATCAAGCAGCACCTCGAGGTGCCGGCCCGCGACCCCTGGGAGTTCGTGCCGGGGCTGCCGAAGCTGCTGCGCGACCTGATCCTCTTGTTGTTGGAGAAGGAGCCGTCCGACCGCCCCTCGAGCGGCAACGACGTCATCCGCTGGCTCAACCGCCGCAGCAACCAGCGCTTCGTGCTCGAGACCCGGGAGACCAAGAAGAGCTACATCCAGTCCGGCAGGTTCGTCGGCCGGGAGGAGGAGTACCAGCAGCTGCTGACCGACTTCCACCGCATCTTCGAGCCGGCGACCGAGCAGGGCGAGCGGCTGCCGGCGGTGTCGCTGATCGGCGGCCCGGGCGGTATCGGCAAGTCGCGGCTGGCCCGGGAGTTCCGCCACTACGTGCAGCTCAAGGGCGTCAACTGGTTCGAGGTCTCCTGCCCCGGCCACGGCGGCCGCGCCTACGGGCCGCTGCGCGAGCTGCTCGACCGCATCCTGCGCGTGCGGCCCCTCAGCGGCGAGCGCGCGGACGGTCCGCGGGAGGTGATCGCGCGCTTCCAGGACGAGCTCTGGCTGCTGGTTCCGGACTGCATCCCCCCGCGCCGCGCGAACCCGCGCCGGCTCGATGCCGAGCAGGAGCGGCTGCGCATCTTCGAGGGGGCGACCCGGCTGCTGATCGAGATCGCGCGCCTGTGGCCGATGGTGCTGCACTTCGAGAACCTGCACGCGACCGACGCCGAGACCGTCGAGTTCCTCCGCTACCTGTCGCGCAACCTGCGCCTGCCGGACGGCTCGAAGACCCTGCTCTCGACGCCGCCGCCGCTGATGATCCTGCTGACGGGCCGGGCCTGGGAGATGTCGACCGGCCCGACCGGCAGGGCGATCGCCGCGCTGCTCGAGGAGGGCAACATCCAGGAGCTGTCCCTCAAGCCGCTCAGCGCCCAGCAGGTCGCGCACCTGATCCAGTCGATGCTCGGCGGCGGCGGGGTCAACGTCGGCCGCAACATCAGCGACGTGCTGTACCGCGAGACCGGCGGCAACCCCTTCTTCGTCGAGGAGTCGCTGAAGAGCCTGCTCGACCTCGGCGTGCTGCGCAAGGAGCGCGAGGAGTGGAGCGTCGACGAAGAGGACGCCGCGGTGCACAGCCTGCCGCACGCGGTGCGCGACGCGATCCAGGCCCGGCTCGCCCGGCTCGAGCCCTCCGAGCTCGCCCTGCTCGAGACCCTGAGCGCCTTCCGCCACCCGGTCGCGAGCGCCCTCTACGCCGAGGTGCTGCAGATGCCCCTGGCCCAGCTGTTGCCGCGGCTGCGGGAGCTGGTGCGCGGGCAGATCCTCGAGGCGCGCCGCGGCGAGGAGGGGCTGCTCTACGGCTTCCAGCACGACATCCTGCGCGAGACCGTCAGCAGCGGCCTGCGCCCGGCCCGCAGCGCCGCGATCCACCAGGCGGTGGCGGCGGTGCTCGAGCAGCGGCACGGCGAGGACGTCGCCGAGATCGCCTACCACTACGACCGCGCCGGCAACATCCCGAAGACCGTCACCTACTCGCTGCGCGCCGCGAACAAGGCCCGCGAGGTGTTCGCCAACCGCACCGCCCTCGAGTACTACGAGCGCGCCCTCGCCAACCTCGAGCCCGACGACGCGGTCTGGCACCAGGTGCTCGAGGGCGTGGCGGAAGTGCGCGAGCGGGTCGGCGAGCTCGACGGGGCGCTGTCGGCCCTCGAGTCGCTGTGCGCGCGCTCCGACGGCCTCGACAATGCGCTCCGCGCCGACCTCGAGCGGCGGCGCGGGCAGGTGCTCGAGAAGAAGGGCGAGGTCGACCAGGCGCTCGAGGCCTTCAGCAACGGGCTGCGGCTGCTCGGCGCCTCGATCCAGTCGACCACCGGCGCGCTGCTGCTCAACGCGACCGGCTCGGTGTACGTCAGCAAGGGGCTGTACGACCAGGCGCTGGAGTTCTGTGAGAGCTCGCTGCAGCTGCTGGAAGGCCTCGGCGACAGCCTCGAGGTCGCGATGGTCTACAACACCGCGGGCGTCGCGCGGACCTGCAAGGGCGACTACGACCAGGCCTGGGAGTGGTTCCAGAGCTCCCTCGAGATCCGCCGCAAGCGCGAGGACCGCGAGGGCATCGCCCAGTGCCTGAACAACATGGGCACCGTCGCGATGGAGCGCGGCGAGGTCGAGAAGGCGATCGAGGCCTTCGAGTCCGCCCTGCGCATCCGCCGCCAGACCGGCAGCCAGCAGGGCCTCGCCGCCTCGGCCAGCAACCTCGGCAACGCCTACAGGAACCTCGGCGACATCAAGAAGGCGATCGAGCAGTACGAGCTGAGCTACCGCCTGCAAGAGCGCATCGGCGACCGGCCCGGCCGGGCGAGCACCCTGAGCCGGCTCGGCGTGCTGCACGGCGAGTGCGCGAACTACCTGCCGGCCCTCGAAGCCTTCAAGAAGAGCGGGAAGCTGAACCAGAAGCTCGGCCAGCCGCGCGAGCAGGTCGCCTCCCTGCTCGGCCGGGCCGGCGTCTACGTCGACATCGGCTGCCTCGAGCAGGGCTGCAGCCTCGCCCGCTCGGTGCTCGACCAGGCCGAGCAATACGAGCTGCGCAAGGAAGAGGGCGAGGGCTACTTCCTGCTCGGCAAGGCCGCCGCCCGGCGCGGCGAGCACGAGGAAGCCGAGCGCCACTTCAACCGTGCGCTCAACCTGTTCCTCAAGCTCGGCACCCATCTCGAGTCGGTCCGCGCGATGCTCGAGATCGGCTTCGTCTACGTCGCCCGCGGCGCCCACGACATCGGCCGGCTGTTGCTGCGCCGCATCGAGAAGCAGATCGCCTCGGGTCACTTCACCGCCGAACGCGCCGCCGCCAAGCTGCTCGAGGCGCTGCTCGTGCCGCCCGCCGAGCGCCGCCTGCCGCTCGAAGAGGCCCTCGAGCTCGCCGGGTCGAGCAGCAAGCCGGAGCTGCTCCGCCGCATCCACCACGAGCTCGGCAGCTGGCATCTGGCGGAAGGCGACCTCGTGCTCGCCGGCAAGCACCTCGTCCGGGCGATGGAGATCGTCAAGCAGGTGTGGAAGGGCCTGCGCGAGGATCTCCGCGAAGACTACCTCGCCGAGCCCAGCCGCAGGCTGCTGCGCGAGGACTTCCGCAGGTACCGCGGGCGGCTCGCCGGGTGACGGTTGACGCCGTTGCTGTATACTGGGGGAACAGCTCAGGGATTCCGCGCAGCAGGACCGCCTCCGGCGAGGCCTGCTCGGGGCGTGCGGGGTCCCGACGTCGCGCTGGAGCCACGGCCCCGCGACGCCGAAGGGAGACCGCGTGACCGCGATGGATACGCGACGCACCGCCGAGATCGGCCGCCTGCTCGAGCGACACCTGCACGCGCCGCAGGACCTCGGCCTCGAGACCGAGCCCGGGGGCTGGGTGCGCATCGACGCCCTGGTCCTCGGCCTGCAGAAGCTCGGCCACCGGGTCGGGCTCGGCGACCTCGAGGTGTTCGTCCGCACCGACCCCGACGAGTCCTACAGCATCGACGCGAGCGGCGAGAAGATCCGCACCAACGCCGTCAGCTCCGAGGAAGAGCTCGACGTCAGCAAGGTGCACCGGCTCGGCGACTTCGAGCTCGAGAAGTGGATCGGCAAGGGCGGCATGGGGGATGTGTACCTCGCGACCCAGCTCTCCCTGCGGCGCAAGGTCGCGCTCAAGGTGCTGCCGCGCAGCCTGGCGGAGGATCCGGACTTCTGCCGGCGCTTCCTCGCCGAGGCGCGGGCCGTCGCTGCCCTGACCCACACCAACGTCGTGCAGGTGCACACGGTCGGCATCGACGACGACACCGGCCGCCTGTACTTCGCGATGGAGTACATCAAGGGCCGCAGCCTGACCGAGGTGATGAAGGACAACCCGCCGAGCTTCGGCGCGATCTGCCACATCGCCAAGGGCGTCGCCCGCGCCCTCGAGCACGCCTGGGAGAAGGGCATCCTGCACCGCGACATCAAGCCGAGCAACATCATGATCGGCTCGAAGATGCGCGTGAAGGTGCTCGACTTCGGGCTCGCCAAGTCGCTGAAGTCGAACACCCGCCTGACCGCGACCGGCGTCGTCGTCGGCACCCCGGACTACATGTCCCCCGAGCAGGCGGCGGGCAATCCGCTCGACTGCCGGGCCGACCTCTACTCCCTCGGCGTCGTGCTCTACCAGCTGCTCGGCGGCCAGCGGCCGTACGTCGCCGGCAGCGTGTCGAACCTGCTGTTCCTGCTGTCGGCCTCGCCGCCGCGCAGCATCCGCGCCGCGCGTCCCAACGTCCCGCGGCGCTTCGAGGCGATCGTCGAGCGGCTGCTCGCCAAGCATCCGGACGACCGCTTCAAGCATCCCCGGCAGCTGATCTCCGAGCTGAAGAAGATGCGGGCCTGGCTGCACGCCCAGAAGCTCGACGACGACCTCCCCGAGGGCCCGCCGATCACCTCGATCACCGTGGCCGAGGCCGAGCGCGGGCCGCTCGCGGGGCGCACCCTGCACACCGGCCGGCCGCGCTCCGAGCCGCTCGACGACCCACTGCCCGAGGCCGACAGCCCGCCGCCCGAGTCGGACAGCCGCCTGAGCGCGCCGCTGTCGGCCCGGGCGCCGACCGCCCCGAAGTCGCCGATGCCGCTGCTGATCGTCGGGATGCTCGCGGCGGTGATCGGGGTCGCGGCGCTGACCTACGTCGTCACCTCCTCGCTCCTGTCCCCCCCTGTCGATGGGCCCCTCACGCCGCCGCTCGGCAGCGATGACCCGCCCGCGGTGGTGTTCGAGGGCTGGGACCGCGTCGTCTGGGCCGACACCGTGCAGACCCTGACGCTGAGCAGCGAGGCCGTGCCGGGGACCGACGGCTCGTCCCGCTGGAAGGCGGTCGCCTCCGGGGAGATCCACGGGATCATGCAGGGGCGCCTGTCCCAGCCGATCCACGCGGGCATCTTCCGGGTCGAGGGCAGCTTCGTCGCGACGGGGGCGCCGGACTTCGGGATCTACGTCGAGGTCGCCGGCCAGCCCCTGTACGGGCTCGGCGTCAAGAGCCTCAGCGAGGCCGCCCAGGTGTGGAACGTCGAGAAGCGCGACCCGGCCGAAGGGCGCGTCAGCCTCGACCAGGGCGTCGCGGCCTTCGAGGACGGCCGGCTGCCCTTCACCCTCTCGGTCTACGGCCAGCGGCTGCGCCTCGAGCTGCCGGGCCTCGAGTTCGAGCGCGCGTTGCCGGCCGGCGCTTCGGGCTACGCCCTGTTCGTCGGCTCGGACAGCTTCGACAATCCGGCGGGCTTCGCCGAGGTCGGCGTGCGGCACGGCGAGGTCGCCCCCTGACTTCCTCGCACACAGGCGGCGCGGGTGGTACGATGAAGTGCACTCGGCGCACGCCGCGTACTGCACCCCGCCCGGCCGCCCACAGGTCCGGGTGCGAGCGAGGACATGCCAGCGAGAGGTGACCCGAAGAGCCGCAAGGCGCCCGCCGCGTCACCGCCGCCCGCCCGCCGTCGCCGCTCCGACGGACAGGGGCGCAGGCGGCGCACGGGCCGGCATGCCGACAACCGGCGCCACTCCTCGGGAGCCCGCTGGACACGACTCGGCGACTTCATGATCGAGGGGCAGCTCGGCAAGGGCGGCATGGGCATCGTCCTGCTCGCCACCGAGATGTCCCTGCAGCGCCAGGTCGCCCTCAAGGTGCTGCCGCTGTCGATGAACTCCGACGACACCTTCTGCCAGCGTTTCCTGGTCGAGGCGCGGGCGGCGGCGGCCCTCAACCACCCGAACATCGTGCGGGTCTACGCGGTCGGCCGCGACGCTGAGACCGGACGGCTGTACCTGTCGATGGAGTACATCGAGGGCCAGACCCTCGACGAGGTGATGGGGCAGAACGAGCGCCTGAGCTTCGGCAACATCATCCACGTCGCGCGCTCGGTCGCTTCCGGCCTCGAGCACGCCTGGGACCACAAGATCGTGCACCGCGACATCAAGCCGAACAACATCATGCTCGGGGCGCGCAAGCACGTCACCATCCTCGACTTCGGCCTCGCCAAGGTGCGCCACACCGGGTCGGGGCTGACAATGCCCGGGGTGATCATCGGCTCGCCGGAGTACATGTCCCCCGAGCAGTCCGAGGGCAACGAGCTCGACGTGCGCTCGGACCTCTACTCCCTCGGCGTCGTGATGTACGAGATGCTCGGCGGCGACAAACCCTTCGCGAGCAACACCCCGGCCGGGCTGATCCACCTGCACGCCTTCGCCAACCCCCGCAGCATCCGCGCCGCGCGAGAGAACGTGCCGCAGGAGCTCGAGGACGTGCTGTGCAGGCTGCTCGCGAAGAACCCCGCCGACCGCTACGAGAGCCCCGCGGCCCTGATCGCGGACCTCGACCTGGTCGAGGACCTGCTGCGCGCCGAGGACCGGCTGGAGGAAGCTCCCGAGGGCTTGACCGTGCTGCCCGTCGGCTTCAGCCAGCCCGGCAAGATCGACACGACCGATGCCCTCGACCTGACGCCGCGGAATCGCGCGCTGACGAAGCCCGCGCCGCCGCGCTCGCGCTGGCCGCTGCGGATGTTCCTGCTGCTGCTGCTGGCGGCCTGTGCCGCCGGGCTCGCCGTGCAGCAGGGCTGGTGGCGTCCTCTTCCGCCGCCGAGCCTGGACGGCGTCGCCTGGGAGCATCCGCGCAACCCCTGGCCGTACAGCGCCGAGCCGCGCGAAGGCAGCGCGCAGTCGCGCTGGATCACACCGCGCGAAGACCAGGACCTGCTGACCGGCGCCGGCACCGGCTTCCTGCGCGTACCGCTCGGCGAGGGCTACTGGCGCTTCGAGGGGCGGCTGCTCCCGTCGCAGGCGGACCTCGTCGGCATCTACGTCGAGGGGGAGGAGCTGCCCGGCTGCGGCCTGGTGCTGCTCGGCTACGACGAGGTGCGGCTTCTCGCCCTCGAGCTGACGCTGCCGGAGGCGGGCCGGGCGCGGGCGCGCATGCGCCGCGTCGAAGCCGACGCCGAGCTGTCCTTCGCCGTCTCGATCGCCGGCCGTCGGGTGCGCTTCGAGGTCGACAGCGAGCGCTACGCCGAGCACATCCTGTCCACTCCGGCCACGCACGTCGCGCTCTACGTCGACGCTCCGCAGGGCGGTCAGGGCTCCTTCGCGGGGCTCGCGCTGCAGGCGGGCGGGCCGGCCGAACCCTGATCCCCCGGAGAGCCATGGCCAGCAAGAACCGCATCCCGATCACGATCCTGACCGGCTTCCTCGGCAGCGGCAAGACGACGCTGCTCAACCGCATCCTGACCGAGCAGCATGGCCGCCGCATCGCCGTGCTGGAGAACGAGTTCGGCGCCCTCGGCATCGACCAGGAGCTCGTCGTCAAGGAAGAGGACAGCATCTTCGAGATGAGCAACGGCTGCATCTGCTGCACGATCCACGACAGCCTGAACGAGACCCTCGTCCGCATCCTCCAACGCCGCGACCAGTTCGACTACGTGCTGATCGAGACGACCGGCATCGCGGACCCGAGCAAGATCGTCTCGCTGATCCTGATGGACGAGGCGATCCAGGCCTGGATGCGGATGGACGGCCTGGTCTGCCTCGCCGACGCCAAGCACTTCAAGCAGCACTTCGAGGAGCGGCCCGAGCTGCGCAAACAGCTCGCCTTCGCGGACGTCGTGCTGATCAACAAGACCGACCTGGTCGACCCCGACTACGCGGTCGCCCTCGAGGCCCTGCTGCGCGAGGTCAACCCGATCGCCCGCTACCACACGACCACCTTCGCCGAGCTCGCGATCGACGCGGTGCTCGACATCGGCGGCTTCGACCCCAAGCGCTTCGACGAGCTGAACGAGAAGCGCCTGCGGGAGATCAACCACGGCCACGCCCACGACAACATCACCTCGGTCGCGGTCCGCATCGAGGGCGACCTCGACTGGGACCGCTTCGGCACCTGGTTCGAGCCCTTCACCCAGCGCTACGCCCGCTACCTCTACCGGCTCAAGGGCATCCTCAGCGTCGCGGGGCGCGACAAGCGCCTCGTGCTGCAGGGGGTGCACGAGCTGATCAAGATCGAGGCGGACCGGGAATGGCGCGAGGATGAGACCCGCGCGAGCACCCTGGTCGCGATCGGCCGCTTCCTCGACAAGGACGCGGTCGAGGCCGATCTGCGGAAGTGCCTCGCGGTGGGTTGAGCGTGACCGTTCTGGTCGGATGCGACAGTCTCTTCGGCTAACTCAGAAAAGAAGTGGAGGAATCCATGCGAACGATTCTCGCCGCGTTTGCGCTCGCCAGCGTCGCGTTGCCCGTGGTGGGCCAGACCGTCGTCGTCCACTACGATCCTGTCGGTGACGTCGACGAGGTCGCCGGCTGCCGGCGACGAGCTTCAGCTCCCCGATCACCAGCGCCGGCTCGCTGACCGCCGTCGGGCTGACCGGCTCCGGTTTCGACGACACCTTCGGCATCCTCGACCACACCAACGACCCCGGCCCCGACCTGACCCGGTACATCGAGTTCGCGGCGACCGGCTCGGTCTGGCAGCCCGAGCAGGTCGACTTCCGTTGGTTCCAGTCGGCGGATGGACCGAGCACCGCGCAGATCCGCAGCAGCGTCGACGGCTATGCCGCCGCCATCGACACGGCGAGCTAGGCTGCCAACACGACCCTGGACCTCTCGAGCCTCGGTGTGCAGTCCGGGACGACGACCTTCCGCATCTACTTCTACGGCGGGACCCCGGGCTCGGGAAACGGGACGAACGTCGTCGTATTCATCGACGGCTCTACCCTCGGCAGCATGGGTCTGCAGTTGTCGACGGCAACGGGCTGATCGACCGGGCGGATGTCCTCGCGTTGGTCTATCTGCAGCGCGGCTACTACCAGCTCATCCCGCGCCAGCCCTGAGCTGAGCGCCTTCTGGCTGGGCGGAGGACTGCGGAAACGCACCCGTGCTTGAAGTCGGAGACCCGGCACAGCGGGCGGCTTCTCTTGCGGCCCCCTCAGCCCGCCGGCAGGACGATGCGGAAGCGGGTCGGCGGGCCGTCGAGCAGGCGCAGGCTGCCGCCCTGCTTGTCGACGAGCCCGTAGGCGACCCACAGGCCGAGGCCGGTGCCCTTGCCCGGCGGCTTGGTCGTGAAGAAGGGGTCGAAGATCGCCTCCCGCTCCTCGGCGGGAACCCCGGGCCCGCTGTCGCGGCACTCGATCCACGACTCCCCACCCTCGCGGCCGCTGCTCCACACGACCTCGCCGTTCGCGTCGGTCGCGTCGAGGGCGTTGTCGGTCAGGTTGAGGATGACCTGCAGCAGGGAGTTCGGCGAGGCGTGGACCGGCAGCTCGCCCTCGCACAGCGCGAGCCGCACCCGCTCGACCCGCTCGTCCTTGCGGTACAGCAGCAGCCCGTGGGCGCGCCGCACCAGCTCGTGCAGGTCGACGCGCTCGGGGGGCGCGGCGCGGGTGGTGCTCCGGACCGTCGAGAGGATGCCCCCGCAGCGTTCGACCTCCGCGATGATGATGCCGAGGTAGTCCGCGAAGTCGTCGAGATCCGGCGGAGTCCCGTCCTTCCGGGCGTCGGCGAGACGATCGCGCAGGCCCTCGGCGCAGCTGAGCACCGTCGCGAGCGGGTTGTTGATCTCGTGGGCCATGCCCGCCGTCATCCGCCCCAGGCCGGCGAGCTTCTCGGAGCGGACGAGCTGGGCGGTGCGCTGCTCCACGCGCTGCTCGAGCTCGCTCGCGAGCTGCTCGAGCTGCTCGTTGGCGCGCAGCAGGGAGGCGCGGTGACCGCGGATGATCCCGTCGGCCTTGTAGACGATGATGGTCAGGACCGAGAGCAGGATCCCCATCGACGCGACCGACCACAGGGCGATGCGCACGTAGGCCCGCTCCATCTCGTCGACCAGGCGGCTGCCGTCCTGGTAGATCTCGACCACCCCGGCGATCGGCATCGCGTCGTCGATCGCGAAGCCGTACGGGGGCACGGGCACGTAGGTCTCGATCAGCACCCGCTCGACGGCCTCGCCGGTCACGTCGTAGGCGGCGGAGCGGTCGATCACCCGGGTCGCGATCTCGCCCGCCAGGGCCCGGTCGAGGAAGCCGTTCTCGCCGACCACGAAGCCCTGATGCGCGGCGACCGTGCTGTAGATGATGCGGCGCTCGGGGTCGAAGAAGTAGACGCGCTCGATGTTGAGGTCCGAGATCGCGGCGTGCACGACCGCGTCGAGCCGCGCGCGCTGGCTCGGCTCCTCGAGGTCGATACGGCTCGCGCCCTCGGCGAGCAGCGGCGTGATGAAGCGCTCGCCGACCTGGCGGTGCAGGTTGTGCGCGATGCGGGTCGCGTACTCGTCGGCGCGCTGCAGGAGGTCGGCGCGCACCTCCTGGGCGAAGGCGAGGCAGGTCACGATCGTCAGCAACGGCACGATGACGAAGCAGGCCGTCAGGAAGTAGCGCTTGAGGTTGAAGCGCGGCCTCACGGTTCCGTCCTCCGCCAGAGGTACACCTGCCAGCCCGTCGATCCCCACCCCCGCTGCCCTCCGACCCGGCCGAGCGGGCTCGCTCCGGGCGGCGGCGCGCCTGCCAGCTCGGCCGCGACGATCCACTCCGGCGCGTCCCACAAGCCCGCCCGGTAGTCCGCGAGCGCGGCGAAGCTGCGCAGCCGGCGGCGCAACAGCAACGGCGCGCACAGGTCGGCCAGGCGCACGCTGCTGTCCCCGGCGAGCAACACCGGCCCGAGGCGCCGCTCGACGGCTTCCGCCAGAGCCACCGTCTCCGCGGCTGGCGACGGCAGCGACTGCGACCGCGCGCGCGCAACGCCGCCCGCGGCCAGGACCAGGATCAACGCGAGCAGCCCCGCGCGCAAGAGCGGCCTCCGCGATCGCTCCCCGAGGCGGGGCTGCAGGGGAAGCCGGCCGAGCAGCCAGCAGCCCGCGAACAGCAGCGGCAGGTAGTGGCGGCCCCGGCCGAGGTTCTGCCCGACCAGCAGCCAGGCCGTGTAGGGCAGCGTCCACGCCCACCAGCCCGGCCCCGGCCGCGGCCCCCGGCGCAGGCAGAGGAGCAGCCCGCAGAGCAGGGCCGAGGCTGCCGGAACCAGCCCCGCCGCGCTGCCGAGCCCGCCCAGGAAGCGTCCGGCCCGGGGGGCGAGGGCGCCGGACAGGGCGGTCTGCCCCCAGTCGCTGAAGTGCCCGGCGCTGAAGGCGGCCCCGAGCTCGAGGAAGCGTGCCGGCCCGACCTGGCCGAGGAAGGCCGGCAGCCACAGCGCCAGGCCGAGGCCCAGCCCGACCGCGGCGCGCGCCCGGCCGGGCCGGGCGGCGAGCACGGCGGCCAGGGGCAGGGCGGAGGGGCGGAAGCCGAGGGCCAGGCCGACGAGCAGCCCGGCGGCTCCCGTCCGTCCGCGGGAGAGGGCGAGCCAGGCGCAGCCGAACAGGGCGAGGGCCGGGAGGTCGGCGTGGGCGACCAGGGACTCGAGCCACACCCCGGGCAGGGCGAGCCACACCAGGGCGGCTCCCCAGCCGGTGGCCCGGTCGCCCGCCGCCGCGACCAGACACGCCCCGAGCAGCGCCGAGGCGAGCAGCCCGAGCAGGGCGTAGGGGCGCGCGCAGCCGAGCGCGGCGAGCAGCCGTCCGGCGAGCACGTACAGGGGGTAGCCGGGGAAGTGGGGGCGCAGGGCGGCGAGGTCGTAGTCTTCGAGCGCGAGCGTGAAGTCGACCGCATCGAAGTCGATGGGAAGCGCCGGAGCGAGCCCCAGCCGCGGCAGCACGAGCAGCGCGCAGACGAGGAAGGCCCGCGGGAAGCCCCGGCCTACCACGAGATCCCGACCTGCAGCTGCACCCCGCCGCCGACCTTCTCGCTCTCGATCAGGTCGACGACCTCCGCCTGCAGCTTGGCGAACACGTGCTCGGTGAAGCCGAGCCCGAGCACCAGGCTGCCGCGCTGGGTGCGCTCGAGCCGCGGCGTGTCGCGGTCCGGGTGGGCCGCGTCGAAGCGCGCCCCGTACCAGGCCCGGACGAGCCAGTCCCAGTGGACCGGCTGGGTGTAGACCGCCTCGAGGTAGAAGCCGTAGCGCTCGATGCTCGGGTCGACCCGGCCGAAGATCGCCTCCCCCCGCAGGCTCCAGCGCCCGACCTCGAGCCGGGCGTCGACGCCGACCAGCCACAGCTCCTCGTCGAAGCTCGCGTCCATCCAGCCGTACAGCCCCGAGGCGCCGAGCTCCAGCCCCTCGACGAGCTCGACGCCGAGCCGCCCGGAGAGCTGCGGCGGGGGATCCCGCCAGGTCAGCAGGTCCGGCCGATCGTTGCGGGCGGGGCCCTGCAACCCCGAGCTCACGGCCAGCTCGAGGTCGACGGGGCCGGGTTGCCAGGCGAAGAACAGCCCGGTGTCGGCGTAGGTTCCCGGGTAGATGACCTGGAAGGGGGTCGGGCGGTCGACGAAGCGGTTGCGCACCGAGGAGTAGTAGCGCCGCTCGAGCCCGAAGGGCACGTAGTTCCAGCCGAGGGCCAGCGAGCAGTCCTCCGGTCCGAAGGCGACGAACAGCTGGTCGAGGCCGACCTCGAGCAGGGAGTCGTCGCCGGGCACCTCCCGGAAGGCCTCGCTGAAGTCGTCGTCGGCGACCCCCTCGACCTCCGCCTCGGCGACGAAGCGGAACCAGCCGGTCGGCTCGAGGTGCAGGCTGAGCGCGACGGCGTAGGCGAGGGCGTGGCGGCTGCGCCGCTCGCGCAGCGCCTCGAGGCCGTCGGAGTACTGCAGGCTGAGGTCGGCGCGGCCGTAGAGCTCCCACCAGCTCGGCTCCTCGAGCTCGACGAGGTCGGGGTCGAAGTCGAAGTCGAGGTCCTGGCCGGCGGCGACCGCCAGCAGCGCGAGGACCAGCAGCCCGCGGCTCATCGCTCGGGATGCACGAAGGAGGGGAAGCAGCGCCGCAGCTTCGCGCCGATCGCCTCGCTCGCGGCCGCGAAGGCCGCGGGGTCGGGCTCGGCCGCGCCGACCCCGAACAGGCCCGGGCTGCCGAGGCTCTGGCGGGCGTCCTCGAAGAGCGCGATCAGCTCCTCGTGCAGGGCGCTCTCGTCGGCCTGGTCGCGGCGCTTGACGTTGCCGGCGAGGACCTGCTCGTAGTAGGCCCGCGCGGACAGCAGGCGGGCGCGGGCCGCGTCGAAGTCGGCGAGCTGCTCGGAGAGGTTCCAGTGGAACTTCTGCAGGGTCGCGAGGTAGACGAGGTTGGCGAAGGCGCTGGCGAAGGCGCGCGGATCCTCGTCGGCGAGGGTCTGGTCGAGGGCCGGGCCGAGGTCGACGCCGAGGTCGTCGACCAGCTCGTCGACCTGCCAGCGCGCGTCCGCGAGCGCCTGGCCCGCGGCGCTCCAGTCTTCGGCGCGGGCGGCCTTGAGGGCGGCGCGGAAGGCGGCGAGCAGGGGATCCTCCGCGGCGGTGTAGCCGTAGCCCAGGGCGGGGCTGAGGAGGAAGAGGAGGAGCCAGGCCGCGCGCATCCTACGGCACCTTGAGGGCGTACAGGTGGATCTTGTTGTACAGGGTCTTGAGCGAGATGCCCAGGATCTCCGCGACCTCCCGCTTCCGCCCCCCGAAGCGCAGCAGCATCGCCTGGATGTAGCGGCGCTCGAGCTCCTTGAGCGGCATCGGCTCCTCGGTGTCGAACAGGCTCGCCGCCCCGCGCCCGCCGATCGCCCGCTCGACATCCTCGACCCCGATCGTCTGCCCCTCGGCGAAGATCGCCAGGCGCTCGATGCAGTTGCCGAGCTCGCGCACGTTCCCCGGCCAGGAGCACTTCGCCAGCCGCGTCAGCGCCTCATCGGACAGCTCGAGGGGCAGGCGGCTGCGCTCGGCGAGCAGCTGCCGGGCGAGGGCGCGGACGTCCTCGCGGGAGCGCTTGCGCAGGGCCGGCACGCGCAGGGTGACGGTGTTGAGCCGGTAGTACAGGTCCTCGCGGAAGTCCTTGGCGGCGATCGCCTCGTCGAGGTCGCGGTTGGTCGCGGCGATGATGCGCACCGAGACCTTGAGGTTCTTCGTCCCGCCGACCCGGCGCAGCTCGCCGAACTGCAGGAAGCGCAGCAGCTTGACCTGCAGCTCCGCCGGCATCTCCCCGACCTCGTCGAGGAACAGGGTGCCGCCGTGGGCGAGCTCGAACAGGCCGGGCTTGCGCCGGTTGGCGCCGGTGAAGGCGCCGCGCTCGTGGCCGAACAGCTCGCTCTCCATCAGCGAGGTCTGCAGGGCCCCGCAGTTCAGGGTGACGTAGGGCCGGTCGCGCAGCGGGCTGGCGCGGTGCACGGCGAGGGCGACCAGCTCTTTGCCGACGCCGCTCTCGCCGGTGATCAGCACCGTCGCCCGGGTCGGGGCGACGCGCTCGATCTGGCGCGCGAGCTCCTGCATCGCCGGCGTGTTGCCGACGAAGAAACGCGGCGCGGGCCGGTCGCTGAGGTGGCTGCGGTACAGCGAGCTCTGCTGGTGGTGCTCGCGGTTGTCGGCGGCGCGCCGGATGCGCGTGTCGAGCTCGTTGAGGCTGCAGGGCTTGGTCGCGTAGTCGGCGGCCCCGAGCCGGACACACTCGAGGGCCTGGTCGATGCTGCCGTGGCCGGTCAGCACGATCACCGCCGGCGCCTCGTCGCGGGCGAGCACCGCCTTCAGGCCGTCGACGCCGGACAGCCCGGGCATGCGCATGTCGAGGATCAGCACCTCGTGGTCGCCCGCCTCGAGGGCGGCGAGCCCTTCTTCGAGGTCGGGGGCGGTCGCGACGACGTGGCCGCGGCGCTCGAGCTCCTTGGCGAGCACCCGACGCAGGGTCTCCTCGTCGTCGACGATCAGCACCCGGCAGCCGGCCTCGCGCATCAGGAGCCCTCGCTTTCCAGGCCCGAGGACAGGTGCACCCGCAGGTCGTCGTCGACCACGACCGCCTCGGCCTCCTGGATCTTCTCGATCAGCGCGAGCCCTTCCTCGGCCCCCATCACGAACACCCCGGTCGCGAGGGCGTCCGCCAGCTCGGCGCTGCGGGCGATCACGGTCACGCTGGTCACCCCCTGGGAGGGCCGGCCGGTGCGCGGGTCGAGGATGTGGTGATAGCGCACGCCGTCGATCTCGAAGAAGCGCTCGTAGTCGCCGGAGGTGACGACGCTGGTGTTCGCGACCGGGATCACCGCGCACATGCGCTCCGGCTCCCGCGGGTCGCGGATCCCGATGCGCCAGGTGCGGCCGGCCTTCTTCCCGCGCACCTTCAGGTCGCCGCCGGCGTTGACCAGGGCGACCTCGACGCCGGCGTCGACCAGGATCTGCATCGCCCGCTCGACCCCGTAGCCCTTGGCGATGCCGCCGAGGTCGATGCGCATGCCGGGCTCCGGCAGCTGCACCGTCGAGGCTTCGGCGTCGAGCACGATCTTCTGCCAGCCGATGCGGGCGAGGGCGGCGGCGACGGCCTCGGCCCCCGGCAGCTTCGGCTCCGCCGCCTTGTAGTCCCAGAGCTTGCCCGCGCCGGCGTAGCTGATGTCGAAGCAGCCGCCGGTCAGCTCGCTGATGTACAGGGCGCGCTCGATGATCTCGAAGAGCTCCGCCGAGACCGTGACCGGCGGGCCTCCCGCCGCCAGGTTGATCGAGCTGAGCTCGCTCGCGTCGTCCCAGCTGGTCATCTTCTCCTCGATGCGGGCGAGCTCGGTCACCGCGGCGTCGAGGGCGGCCTCGAGGGAAGCCTGCTCCGGCCCGTAGGCCTCGAGCAGGATCTCGGTGCCCATGCCGGCGTAGTGCCGCACGGCCTTGGCGAGGTCGTCGGGATCCTCGCTCGCGAGCAGCTCGCTCGGCCGGCTCTTCGCGTCCGGATGCGGCTGCACCGCCGGGGTCTCCGGCGGTGGGGGCGGCGGCGCGGGGTCTTCCCCGCAGCCGACGAGCAAGAGGAGCGCGAAGAGGGGCGCGGCGCGCATGTCATTCCTCCGCGAGCAGGCCGGGTGCGAGCGTACACACTCCATTCTCGCAGCTCGGCGTCTCCTCGCAAGCCGGGCAGCCCTCGCCGTCGCAGTCGCCGCAGCGGACCGGGGGGAGGAAGGACAGCAGCGCGTCGAAGTCATCGGGCAGCCGATGGCCGCGGTAGACCTCGCGCCCGTGGTCGAACAGCAGCAGGGTCGGCGTGCCGCTGATCTTGAAGCGCCGGCTGATGACCAGGTCGGGATCGTGGACGTTGGCGAAGGGCATGCCCCACGCGTCGGCGGTCGCCGCGACCTCCTGTGCGGCGTCCTTGCTGCAGCAGATGCCGATGACCTCGAGGTCCGTGCGCCGCTCGGCCAGGGCGACCACCTCGGGGTTGTGGCGCTTGCAGCTCGAGCAGCTGGTCTGCCAGAACACGAGCAGCTGGCGTCCGCTGCCGAGGGACAGCCTCTGCCCCTCGAGGTCGGCGGCGGCGACCGGGCCGCGCGGCGGCGCGTCCCCGGTGTCGGTCGCGAGCTGGACGCAGCCGGTCAGGCTGAAGAGTCCGACGAGGATCGAGGTTTTCAGAAGCGGAAGTTCCATCCGATGCTCCCCCAATAGGCGTTGAGATCGTCGTCCCGCACCATCACGTCGAAGGTGAGGTCGAAGGTCATGTTCTCGGTGATGTTCCAGGTCAGGGTCGTGCCGAGGGTGTTCGACACGAAGGCCGCGAGGTCCGGGTCGGAGGTGCGGTCGGCGGTCAGGCTGTCGAACACCTCCTCGTAGTCGTCCGCCTCGGACTGCGTGTAGAAGCGGTAGCGCAGCTCGAGCATCAGCGTCTCTTCCACCAGCCACTGGCGCCAGCGCGGCTCGACGTCCCAGGCCATGATGCCCCAGTCGTCGATGTAGAAGCGCGTGCCGAGGCCGACCGAGCTGTCCGGGAACTCCTCCCAGTCCAGGTACTTGTCGATGCGGGCGTGGAAGGCGTTGCGCAGCCGGGTGTCGGGCAGCTCCTCGCTCGCCTCGAAGCCCCGGAAGGGCCGGTCGGCGCCGACCGGGACGGTCGGGAGGGAGAAGGGACTGCGGACGAGCACCCGGTTGATACTGCTCTCGAGGAAGCCGCTCTGGTAGGCGAAGGTGTAGCCTCCGCTGACCGTGATCGTCGGCGTCAGGATGTGCTCGAGGCTGAGGCCGAGGGAGAAGGTCGTGCGATCGTCGCTGCCCTCCTCGCTGCCGTCGAAGCGGATCACGTCGACGCTGTCGAAGAAGGCCTGGCCGGACAGCCGCACCCGCGTCTGGCGTTCGTTGAGCCAGCGGGCGTAGGACAGGCCGACCCCGGTCGACATGTAGTCGTACTCGAAGGAGCCGCTCAGGGTCAGCGCGATCTGGTTCTCGCCCCAGGCGTAGTCCGCGCCGATGTAGCCGCCGTTGTAGTTGTCCCGCGAGGCGCCGGACTGGCCGTCGGTCTCGCTGAGCCGCTCGATCGAGGCCGAGGAGACGAAGTCGTAGTAGTAGCCGAGGTTCAGGCCCCAGGATTCGTCGATCTGCCAGCGCGCGAGGACGATCGGCTCGATGATCGTCTCGTCCTCGTCCAGCCACTCGTTGCCGCCGCCATCGTCCTGTTTGTAGACACCGAAGCGCAGGTCGATGAAGCTGCCCTCCTGGGCGAAGGCGCCGAGGCTGAGCAACAGCAGCAGGAGACTGCGGACCAGGGGACTGCACGCGCCCGGACGGGCGGGGGTAAACCCCGCCCCTACCTCGGAACCGGGCGTGGTTCCTGCCCCGGTCTCAGAGGCCACACCGCACCTGGTACGGGAGGGGTTTACCCCCTCCCGCCGTTCCGCGGGAAGAGGCCTGCTCCTTCGCAGCGAGCGCAGCCCGCGTGCGCGTCTCAGTAGCATCCGCAGCCGCCTCCCGCGCTCTCGCCGATGCCGCCGGCCGCGCCTTCGCGCGAGTAGAAGATCTTCTGCTGGAAGTGGGTCATGCTGCCCCTGGCCGAGCCCATCAGCGGGCTGCTCACCCGTTCACGCTCGTTGAAGGGCACGGCGGCACAGCCACCGAGCACCAGGAGCAGCAAGCACAGGAAACGTCGCATCGGCTATCCTCCGAGGTGGTTCTCGGCGTGCCTGTTGCAGGTCCTGTGCCAGTCCTGGAGATCCGCCTGAAAGGCCGCTTCGCGGGAACCGGACGGGCAACAGTTGTAAGACTTACAAAGCGCGGGTTGTAAGAATGCCAACGCCTGACGGGGAAGATCACATCCCGGAGCTGACCGTGCTCGGCGCCGGACCGGCGGGCCTCGCCTGCGGGGTGTGGGCGCGGCGGGCCGGCCTGTCGGTGCGGCTGCTCGAGGCGCGGGAGCGGGTCGGGGGCAACGCGGTGACCTTCGCGGCCGGGCCCTTCCGTTACGACTCCGGGGCCCACCGCCTGCACCGGCCATCGCCCGCGGTCGCGGCCCTGGTCGACGAGCTCGCCGGCGACCTGCTGCATCCGGTCGACGCGCCGAGCCGCGTGCTGTGGCGCGGACGGCGCCTGCGCTTCCCTCCGCGGCTGCGCGAGATGTGGTCCGTCCTCGGCCCGGGGCTGAGCCTGCGCGCCCTCGGCGAGGTGCTGGCGGCGCGGGCGGGGAAGTCGTGGGGGGCGCCGCCGGACAGCTTCGCCGCCCTCGCGACCGCCCGCTACGGCCCGAGCCTGGCGCGCTTCCTGCTGCTCGACTACAGCGAGAAGCTCTGGGGTCTGCCGGCCACCCGCCTCGCGCCGGAGGTCGCCGGCGGGCGGCTGCGCGGCCTCGACCTGCGCGGGGCGCTGCGCGGGCTGCTCGGCCTGGCTCCGCGCCACCTCGACGGCCGCTTCCTCTACCCCCGCGGCGGCTTCGGCGCGCTGAGCGAGCGCCTGGCGGACGCGATCGGTTCCTCCCGCATCGCCCTCTCTGCCCCGGTCCAGCGCCTGCTCCACGACGGGCGGCGCATCCGCGCGGTCGAGGTCGGTGGCCGCAAAGAGCCGGTGCGCGAGGTCGCGAGCAGCCTGCCGCTGCCGGGGCTGCTCGCCCGGCTCGATCCGCCGCTGCCCGCGCTGCAGAGCCTCGCTGCGGGGCTGCGCTTCCGCCATCTGGTGCTGCTCGCGCTGTTCCTCGACCGGCCCCGGGTCGGACCCGACGCCAGCCTCTACTTCCCCGACCCGGCCCTGCCCTTCACCCGGGTGGTCGAGCCGAAGAACCGCTGCGCGAGCCTCGCGCCGCCGACGCAGACGGCGCTGGTCGTCGAGCTCCCCTGCGGAGACGGCGACGGACTGTGGACGGCGGAGGAGGAGGAAGTCCGGGCGCGCGTGCTGCCGGAGCTCGAGGCCTGGGGGCTGGTGCGGCCGGAGGAGCTGCTCGGCAGCCGCCTGCACCGCCTGCCCCGCGCCTACCCGGTGCTCGAGCGCGGCAGCGGGGCGCTGCGCGAGCGCCTGCGACGGGGGCTGGCCCGGCTGGAGAACCTGCACCTGGTCGGCCGCAACGCCGGCTTCGTCTACGGCCACGTGCACGACTGGCTCGAGCAGGGCCGGCGCCTCGCCGAGTGGCTCAGGAGGCGACGGCCAGCGGGCGGGGAGCGGAGCGGAAGCTCAGCCGCAGGGCCGCGGGCAGGAGCAGCAGGGCCGCGCCGAGACTGAGCACCACCATCAGGCTCTGGATCTTCCCGAAGCTCGCGAACAGCGGCATCGGCGCGAAGCCCAGCAGGGCGAAGCCGAGCAGGGTCGAAGCCGCCGAGCCCGCCAGCGCCCAGCCGGTCTCGGCGTGGGTCTCGGCGAGCAGCGCGTCGATCGGGCGCCGCGGCCGGGCGCGCTCGAGCTGCCGGAAGCGCATCAGGTAGTGCAGCATGTAGTCCCCGCCGAGGCCGATGGCGAGGGCGACGACCTGCACGGTGACCAGGTTGAGCCGGAAGCCGAACAGCACCATGCCGGCCTGCAGGCAGACGCTGACCGCGAGCACCGGGGCGAGGGCCAGCAGCGCCAGGCGCAGCTCGCGGAAGACCAGCAGGGCGAGGCCGAAGCACAGCACCAGGGTCAGGGGGATGCCCGCGCGCACCGTGCGCGTCAACGCGTTGACGTAGGCGTAGCGCAAGAGCGGCGCGCCGGTCAGCGCCCGGGAGTCGATGCCCTCGACCCCGTCCAGGGTGGCCGTGCAGGCCTCGAGCCGCTCCTTCGCGGCGGCGATGCTGCTCCACACCCCCGCCTCGTACACGAACACCGGCAGCCGCAGGCCGACGGTGTGGCCGCCCGCCCGTAGCACCCAGGGCGAGGGCCCCTCGTCGCCGAGGGCCGCGAGCGCCGCCGCCATCTCCTTCGGCCAGGCCAGGCCTTCCTCGACCAGGCGCGCGCCGAGGGCTTTGAGGGCCGTCCGCGCCTCCGCCCCGTCGAGGACGCCGTGGACGAGCAGCTCGGCGGGCTCGCCGCTGTTCGGGAAGACCTCGGCGACCCGCTGCACCGTCTGGACGTAGGGCAGGTCGGCGGCGAGGAAGTCCTCGACGTCGAAGCCGCTCTCGAGGTTGCCGAGGAAGCTCGCCGCGCCGGCGAGAAGCACGACCGCGGCCGCGAGCACCAGCCGCGGATGGCGGGCGGCGAAGGGCGTGCGGACCAGACGGGAGCTGCGCGCGCTCGAGCGTGGCGCCGGGCGCATCAGCATCCGCAGGGCCGGGGTGACGACCCCGAGGGCGAGGTAGCTCAGCCCCATGCCGAGGGCGGCGAGCACGCCCCACTCGCGGAGGTCGGCGATGCGGGCGACGCCGTTCGAGCCGAAGGCGATCGCGGAGGTCGCGGTCGTGACCAGCAGCGCCGGAGCGAGGCCGCGCAGGGCCCGCAGGTACGCGTTCCCGCCGGCGCTCCGGGTCGCCCGCAGGCGCTGCAGGCTGTGGATCGCGATGTCGACCCCGAGGGCGAGCAGCAGGATCGGCAGCATCGCGCTGAGCTGGGTCTCGGCGAAGCCGAGCAGCTTGCGCAGGCCGCTCAGGGCACCCATCAACAGCATCAGCCCGGCGCCGGCCGCGGCGACGTCCCGCGGGTTCCGGAAGTACAGGCCGAGCACGACCAGCATCACGAGCACCGCGAGGCCGATCAGCGGCGAGGTCTCGGCGATCTGCCCGGCGATCGCGTGCTGCAGGCCGGCGAAGCTCATCGCCCGGGCGGCTTCGGGAGCTTCCCCGAAGCGCGCCTGCAGGGCGAGCTCGAGGTCTTCGTCCACCTCCCGCGGGGCGAGCTGCAGCTCGCTGACCAGGCCGCGGGCCCGCCAGCCCTGCGGCGTCCGCTCGAGGTCCGGCGAGACCAGCTCGCGCAGCGGATGGCGGCCGTCCTTCTCGACGGCGAACAGCCCGTCGAGCAGGGCCTGCAGGGCCGGCCCCTCGGGGATGCTCCCGCCTGCCTGCAGGGCGATCAGCTCGGGCAGGCCGAGCCACGGCACCGGCACCTCCTCCGGAGGCAGCAGGGCCGCGGCGCAGGACGGATCGGCGCGCATCCGGCGCCCGTTCTCCAGGGCCTCCCGCAGCACCGCGGGGGTCAGCGCGTTGTCGCCCTGTTGCGGGAAGTGGAAGACCGGAAAGCGCACCGGCCGCGGCGCGAAGCTCTCGGCGATGCAGCGCGAGGCCTCCCAGGTCGGATCGCCCGCCAGCTCGAAGGGCTCGCGCGGGTCCGGCTCGGGGCGCAGGTTCCCGATCAGGCAGATCGTCAGCACCAGCGCGGCGCCGCCCGCTACCAGGGTGGGCGCTCTCATGCCGGCACCTCCTCGAGCGCGAGCAGGCGCCGATGCAGGTGCTCGAAGATGCCGCCGTACAGCGCGCAGGTCCGCTGGGCGCAGGCGATGATCGCCTCCTGGCTGGCGAAGTCCTCGATCGTGTCGAGCAGGGCCTCGAGGCGCGCGGTGTGCTCGATGTCGAGGGTGCCGTGGCTGGTCAGGTAGCGCAGGGCCCCGGAGGCGCCCGCCGTCTCGCGCAGCAGCTGGGCGGCGGCGTGGGCGAGGCGCACGCTCTGGGTCTCGAGGATGTAGGACATGCCGAGCAGGGCGAGCGGGTCGGCCTCGACGGCGACCTGCTTGAGGTAGTCCGCGAACTTCCGGGCCGCGGCGGGCACCTCGCGCAGCCGCTCCGGACCGTAGCCGAGCGCCTCGAGGTCGGCCTCGATCCAGCGCTCGTGGCCGAACTCCTCCTCGATGTAGTAGACGACCCCCTGGCGCAGCCGGAAGGGCGCGTCGATCAGCCGGTACAGCACCAGGCCGTAGAGCGGCGTCGTCAGGCGGACGTGGGCGTGGGCGCAGACGAGGAACTCGGCGTACAGCTCGCGGGGCAGCGAGACGCCGTTCTCGACGGCGCGGAACATCGGCAGGCCGAAGAAGCGGGCGCGGGCGTCGGCGGTCTCGGCGGCGAGGGTCTTGGCGAAGGACATGGGGGTTCTCCTGTTGTGTGCTCAGCTCGCGCTGACGATCTCGATGCGGGGGGCGGCGCTGCCCGGCAGCGCGCGACAGATGCTCCGGCTCGCACGGTCGACGGCCGTGGGGCTCGCGCCGGCGGCGGCGAAGAGGCGCAGCCGCAGGCCGTCCTCCCCTTCCCCACCGACCTCACAGCGGGCGATGGAGGGCGCGCTCTCGAACAGCCCGCGCACCCAGTCCGGGTCGTGGTTGCGTCCGAAGCCGGTGATCAGCAGGCTCTTCTTGCGCCCGCTCACCCACACGTAGCCGTCCTCGTCGAGCTCGCCGAGGTCGCCGGTCGCGAGGAAGCCGCGGGCGTCGACCGGCCGGGAGCCGTCGGTGTAGCCGAGCAGCAGGCAGGGGGAGCGCACGAGCAGCTCGCCGTCCTCGGCCCGCTCGACCTCGACGTGGGGGAAGGGCCGGCCGACGCTGCCGAGGCGCAGGGCCTGCGGGCGGTTGACACAGCAGATCGAGCCCGCTTCGCTGAGCCCGTAGCCCTCGAAGACCGGCAGCCCCCGGGCGCGCAGTCCGGACAGCGTCGCGGTGTGGGAGGGCGCGCCGCCGGTGCCGATGAAGTGCAGCCGCGGACCGAACATGCCGCGCCGGGCGAGGCCGCTCCGGTGCAGTCCTTCGAGCAGGATCGGCGGCAGGAACAGGTAGCTCGGCTCGGCGCAGCGCACGTTCTCGAGCAGCCGGGGCAGGTCGACGGGGCCCCCGACCAGGGCCGGGAAGCGCTCCCGGTCCCAGACCAGGGTGTGGCCGCGGGTCAGGGGATAGTACACCGCCTGGACCCACTCGATCAGCGTGCTCGTCGGCAGCAGGCTGAGTGCGCGCTCGCGGCCTTCGCCAGCGAGGGTCGCATCGAGCGACGCGGCGAGGGGCTCCTCGACGCCGACCGGCAGCACCACGCCCTTCGGACGCCCGGTGCTGCCGGAGGTGTAGGTGATCGTGCCGGCCCCGGCCCAGCGGCGGGCCCGGCCGTGGTGCGTGACCCGCGGGGCGCCGTCGTCGACCGAGACCGTCGCCCCGCAGCCGCCGTCGGTCCGCATCCAGAGCTGCTGCTCGGGGCTGGCCTCGGCGGGGATCGGCACGACCGTGCAGCCGAGGGCGTCGAGGGCGAGCGCGACCGGGATCAGCTCCGGCGCGGCGCTGGTGGCGAGCGCGACGGTGGGGATCCCGCGCAGCGGCACGGCCAGCCGGTCGCGGAGCTCGCGGGCGAGGCGCATCAGCGCGGCGTAGGTCCAGCCGCCACCGGGGTGCTCGACCGCCTCGAGGTGGGGCTGGCA
>JAUIEM010000057.1 GCA_030428695.1 bacterium | reverse complement strand
GAAACACGGCTTCGGGTGACCCCACGGATATCTACGTCACGAAGGACCGCATGTGGAGCATCCGGACGTTGATTGGCGAGGGCGAGGAGACGGTCCTGCAGCGGTTTGTCTACAATCCGTACGGGGAGTCGTTTGTTCTTGACGACG
Organism: bacterium; assembly: GCA_030428695.1. Next base: position 30,976 of record JAUIEM010000057.1, on the reverse strand, counting down.
GGTTTGGTCCTGCAATTGACGGGCATGCGTGGGAGTATCGTTTTCAGGGGACCCGTTGGGAACTTGGAACAGGGTTGTATCGATTTCGGTTCCGTACCTACCACTGTGGTCTCGCACTGTTCCTGACGGTTGATCCGTTTGAGATTCCACCAACAACAGAACCCAGCTTGTCAAATCGGCAAGAAAGCGAGGGTCCGTACCTCTTTGTGGCGTTAAGGCCAACACATTTTCTTGACCCACTGGGTCTACAAGGGATGGCGTCCGAAGACATTGGTCTTCGCGACACCGGTACGAGTGGAGGTGGAGGTGGCGCGGTGATCCTTCCTATCCTCTGGGCAGTCGAGAAACTCTACCGATGGTGGTGCGGAAAACCAACGAAAGCGGGGACGGGCACGGTTACAATCTGCAAACCTGTTTCGAAGATCGAAGACAGACCCGAGGATGAGCCTACTAAAGATCCCGGCGGGGACGAACCAACAGACCCGCCAATCGGCGACGGATCCCGTGGCGGGCCCATATGCTGCAAGTTCTTCCTGGATCGTGAGCTACTGTTCTGCACAGACAGCTATGCAATAAGCGACATCGATGCAATCGAACAATGCACGATCCTGCTAACGCTTGGCACAGTTGAAGATGCAACCATGAGGAATCTGGGAGAATGGACGAGTGAGCCAGCATGGGGCCATTGCGTAAAGACCCCTGGATGTGAAGGGGTAATCAACAACGACTTCCCACATGACATCTCGCCCTAATAGCACGAAGATCAGAGGATAGCAAAATGGAAACATTTGACGAAACCATGAGCCTCTGCGTTCAGGCAGCGGAGATTCGGGACTGTTTCGCTCCGCTTCGAAGAAACGTCGATGTTTCCAGGGAGCAAGAGTTGATCCTAAGGCTCTCCAAGGTCGCGACTCGTGCAAGATCGGCGGTCGCTAGGCTTGTGTCAGAAACCCCTGATCTTGACTCAAGGGCAGGACGAAGAAGAGTGTGGCTGCTTGACCAGTTGATCCTGAGAATGAGCGAGATTATTGCAGCAATTACTGCCACAACGGGAACCGAGAGCATTGAGAACATCAAACGAGAATGGGTGCGGCCGATCAGTGTTGCTCTGCGCGCGGTAGCTGTTAGGGTCAGCAATCGTCCTGGCCCAGGTGACCGCTTGGGACCACACACGGCCTGGCACCGCCTCCGGTTTCAGGTCAAGAGCCGTCGCAAGACCTAGTAGACCCCACGTTCGAGGATGCGAAGCGTCCGGCCATCCCATCTTGACGATCGCATCCAGTTTCGCGGCGTGAGTTCCTCGATCCGGCTCGCCGGGTAAGTCGTAAACGTCGGGCCATTCCCATCTTGACAGTACCCGTCCGGCCATCCCCATATTGCGTTCCGTCGCACCCTCGCGTGACGATTGCCTCAACCCCACCATGGAGTGGAGGTCACCGATGCCGACACAGCCCAGCTGAGCCCACCCCCACCGAGCTTCGCACTCGTGCTCTGCTCAGGGAATACGAGCGATCCTCGCTCAGCTTCCAAGACTTCGTGTGACCGTCCACGATTTTCGAGGGTGACGTGACCACGCTTCGTGAGGGCCTTGGTCTCCCTCCTCCTCGAACTCCAAGGCTATGGGGCCGCCCCACTCCCTTCCTTGCGCCGTCGGATCGGTCCAGCGAGCAAGGTGCGACCGACGCCGACGGCGACGGGGCTACGGGGGCTCGGAGGCGGGGTTTCTTGTAATGACATGATGTGGCAGCACGTCTATCGTCCGATGTGTGTGAAGGCGTACAGCCAGCGCAGCTGTCGGCTGTGGGTCGTCGCACGCGAACACTTGACTGATCTGATCTGATGGCTCGGCTCGGACTTCTCCGCGGCTGGGAGGCAGTGCCAGCGCTTGAGTTTGACAGGGTGATGATTCTGGTGGAATTCGGGGTCTGGCCTCCCCTGCGCCGCGCGGCGTTCTTGAGGTCGTTTCCGATCCCGATCTCGATGGAGGTCGCCCGCGAGGGGTTCAGTCCGCGGCCTTCGTCTCCTCCGCCGCCCGGCCCAGCGTGTAGCGCAGCGCGCCCTCGAGCTCGGGGAAAGAGAAGCTGTAGCCGGCGTCCTCGAGGCGCTTCGGCCGGACCCGCTGGCCCTCGAGCAGCAGCGCCTGGCCCATCTCGCCGAACAGCACCTTGACCGCGAAGCCCGGCAGCGGCATGAAGGCCGGGCGCCGCAGCACGCGGCCGAGGGTCTTGCCGAAGTCGCGGTTGTTCAGCGGGTGGGGGGCGACGACGTTGACCGCGCCGGTCAGGTCGTCCTGGGTCAGGGCGAAGACGATCGCGCCTAGGACATCGTCGAGGGCGACCCAGCTCATCCACTGCTCGCCGCTGCCGACCGGACCGCCGCCGCCGAGCAGGAAGGGCGGGAGCATCTGGGCGAGGGCGCCGCCGCGGGAGCTGATCACGACCCCGAGCCGCAGACGGACGACCCGGATGCCGAGCTCTTCGGCGGCCTCGGCCTCCTTCTCCCAGTCCCGGCACACTTCGGCGAGGAAGCCGGAGCCGACCGGGGCGGACTCGTCGACCGGCTCCTTGCCGTCGCCGTAGAAGCCGACGGCGGATGTCGAGACGAGCACCTTCGGGCGCTTCTGCAGACGCTTGAGGCCCTCGACCAGCAGCCGGGTCCCGAGCACGCGGCTGTCGCGGATCGCGCGCTTGACCGAGGAGGTCCAGCGGCCGTTGATGCTGCGGCCGGCGAGGTGGACGACCGCGTCCAGGCCCTCGAGCCGGGAGAAGGAGATCTCCTCGCGGGCCGGGTCCCAGTGCACCTCGTCCGGGCCGCGGGGCTGCCGACGGACCAGCTTCAGCACGTCGTGGCCGCCGCCGATCAGGAGGTTGCAGAGCTGGCTGCCGACCATCCCGCTCGCCCCGGTGACGGCGATGCGCAGGGGCGCGCCGAGCCGCTTGTGGCGGGCGAGGTCGAGGGCCGTGGTGCGGTGGCGGTAGGCGAAGGTGCGGGCGAGGTCCTGGTGGACGCCGGTCAACCACTCGCCGAGCTTGCCGAGGGGCGCCTCGAAGTCGATGCGGTCGGTCAGGCGCGAGGCCTCATCGCCGTCCGGCTCGAAGCTGTGGCGGTGGGTCCAGGCGCTGAAGGGGCCCTTCAACTGGCGGTCGGTGAAGCCGCGGTCGGGCTCGAAGTCTTCGTGGATCGCGATCCACTTGAAGCGCATCGGGCCCTTCTTGATCGAGAGCTCCGCGCGGGCGCCTTCTTCCAGGGGCCCCGAGCGAGAGATCAGGTCGATCGACTGCCACGGCGGGCTCAGGCGGTGAAAGGCCCCGGGGCGCATGTGCCAGGCGTAGAGCTCGGCGGCGCTGCAGGGCATCGGGCTGGTCTTCTCGAACTCCGGCATCACGTGCCCTCCCCATCGTTTCCGGCCCGATGGAGCCAGACAGAGCAGTCTGCGTCAAGGTGTCGTTGTGGTTTTGTTTGGGGTGGTCAGTCCCGATCCTTCCAGCGGCCCTTCAGCGCCTTGATCCCGGTGCGCTTCTTCTGGTCGGTCGTGCGCCAGAGCACCCCTTCTTTGTTGACCGTCGCGGCGATCGCGAACAGGGCGGTCAGGTCCTCGGGCCGGCCCCCGCCCGAGCGGAGCCGCCGGTACGCGGCGCTGTCGCCGATGCGACCGTCGTCCGCCCAGTCTTCGAGCTCGAGACGCACGGGCGCCTCGGCGTTGCCGAGCAGGGTCAGCACCCGCTGCACGGTCAGGGCGTGGGTGTCCAGGTAGGCGTTCCATTCCTTGAGCGTGCGCCGCTCGCGGGCGTCCCCTTCCAGCAGCTCCGCCTTCTCCTTCGCTCGCAGGACCAGCCCGTTGTAGACCGTCAGGAAGTAGGTCAGGGTCGTGGTGCCGAGCACCTCGATGCTCGTCGAGCTGTAGCCGACCGAGCCCCCGAGGTCGACGAACAGGGCCGGCATCACCGGCACGCTCGCGCTGGCCGCGACGCTGCCGCTGCGGCCGAGGCGGGCGTACTGCAGCCGGAAGCGGCTCTGCGACCAGACGAAGTTCCACTCGATGGAGCCCCCGGCCGAGACGCTGATTCCCGCCGCGCTCATGCTCTTGGGAGGGCTGAGGGAGAGGGTGCTGAGGCCGAGCTGCAGGGCGGCCTTGATCGCTTGCAGCCACTTGCGGGAAGGGCTGGGATCGCCGGCCGGAAGTCCCGCCTCGACGGTCTGGGCCGCGATCAGGAGGAGGTCGGTGTTCAGGTGGCCGGTCGCCCCCGCCCCGACCCCGAAGTTGAGGTTCAGGTAGTGGCCGTCGTTGTCGGGGTTCGCGTGCCCGTCGATGTAGACGTAGGTCAAAGTGACGCTGAAGCCGAGCACGCTGACCGACAGCGAGGCGCTGACCGAGATCGCGTCGGTGCGGTCCTGGGTGCGGCGGTCGCGTCGCTCCGGATCGCGTGTGACCTTGCGGAAGTTCATCCCCTGCACGGTGACCGCGAAGCCGAGCCCCGCGAGACCCTGGAGGAAGCTCGCCGAGACGCTCGCCTCCGAGGACACCGAGATCACCTTGGTCACCGGCTGGCTCGCGTAGGTCAGGAGCTTGTGTTCCTTGGTGCCCCGCGTCGCCCCCTGCGCCTCGGCGCGGTCGAAGTCCTCCTGCAGGAGCGCCTTGTGCAGCTTGTGGCCGCGTCCGACGTGGCGCAGGGCAGAGATCATGCGGGCCCCGCGGTGGGCGACCTGCGCCGCCCAGTGGCGCGGGCTCTGGTAGACGAAGGTGATGCCGAGGCCGATGCCGACCTCGGCGTTGACGTCCGCGATGCCCTCGATGCCTGCCCCCGCCTTGCCGACCAGCTTGAGCTTGTGGCTGGTGCGCAGGCGGCGGTCGTCCTGGACGTTGATGTTGCCAGAATAGACCAGGCGCACGCCCGCGCTGATCCCGACCCCGTCGTTGAGCTTCGCGCCGGTCGAGACGCCGACGCTGAGGCCGATGCTCAGCGAGCCGGTCTCGCCGGACTCCATCGCCTTGCCGAGGCTGTGGCGCAGCGCGTTGTACAGGTAGGTCATCCACTCGAGGTGGGTGCGTACCCGTCCGCCCTGACGCCGCCGGCCGGTGTCTTCGGGCACGATCACGATCTCTTCGCCGAGGTCGATCTCACCGTCGGTGTCGGTGTCGTCGCGCGCGATCAGCGCCGGCATGCCGCGCCTCTGCGGGGCGCGGGCGTAGGGGCGCAGGGCCGCGACCAGCCTCTCGCCCAGGCCCGCGACCACCTTCTCCGGGGAGCCGCGCAGGTCGGCGTCCGGCATGTGGATCCGGACGGTGTCGCGCTGCACGCTAGGGGGCCCCCCGAGCTCCGCGCCGAGCGCGCGTCCGGCGTGCGCCAGGGCCTCGCGGGCGCGGCGCGCGAGCTGCGGGTCGGAGACGGGCTTGCCGTCCTGAAGGAGCACGACCTGCCCGATCTCGACCGCGGGGGCGGAGACCGCGCCGCGCTCGGCGCTCCGCGCCTCGTGCTCGAGGGCGTGCTGGGGATCGGAGACCCCCCGCGCGCCGCCCATCCTGCCGTCGAGGAACTGGTTGACGTGCGTCAGCTCGTGGATGTACAGCTGCCGGGCCTGGCGCGAGCCCGCCTGGGGCGCTCCGCGACCGAGGAAGATGTCGGTGCCGAGCGTGAAGGCCCGGGCGCCGAACTGTCCGGCGACCTGATGGGACAGCCGGCTGTCGTGGACCCGGACGCTCTTGTAGCTGCGCTGGAAGAGCTGCTCGGCGAAGTCGCGGGTGGCGGCGTCGAGAGGCCTCCCCTGGCTGGCGCGCAGGCGTCGAAGGAGCGCGGGGTCGATCGCGGCGGGAAGCTGGGGAGACATCGATGCTCCTGTCCGGGGGGAACGGTACTCTCATTGTAGGGCCCGCCACTCCGCTTGCCAACGCGCGACAGGGCCAGCGGCCGAGGAGCGCCACAGACCCGGCGGTAGGTATTTACGACCGTGGGGTGACCTGCTATCCTGCGCGGGATTCCTGTTCTCGCGGCCTCGCGGGCCGCGTCACCTACATACGAAGGCCGGTCTCTGCGCCTTGCGCACACCGGGGCACGTGCGACAAGCGTCCCCCTCTGGAAGCCACCGGCCTTCACACCCTGTCGATGAATCCTGACGGAGCATCCATGAAATCGATCACGATCCAGGCGGAAGGCGGTGGCTACCGCATCCGCAAGGTATCCGCCGACGGGGCGGAGAGCTTCAACACGACGACGGTCACCTGCGACGGCATCGGCGACATCCACCTCGGCACGGTGGTCAACGTCGCCCGCAACGCCCAGGGCGCCTTCGTCGACTTCGGCGGCGAGGACGAGGGCTTCCTGCCCGCCCACAACGTCCTGCCCTGCTACGGCAAAGCCCGCGTGCGTGGCCGCCGTGCCGACATCCAGAGCCTGCTCGAGCCCGGCCAGACCGTGCTTGTCCAGCTCAACGAGGACCGGTCCAACGCCAAGGGCTTCGTCCTGACCACCCAGATCAGCCTCGCGTCGCCCTACATCGTGATCATGCACGGCAACCCCTCGCGGGCCGTGTCGAAGAAGATCGGCGACGACCTCGAGCGCGAGCGGCTCCTCGGCATCGTCGATTCGCTGAAGCCCCCGACCGACCTCGGCTACGTGCTGCGCACCAACGCGGAGCGCAGCGAGCCGGCCACCCTGCGCCGGGAGCTGAGCTACCTGCTGTCGCTGTGGAAGGACCTCGCCGGGAACATCAAGGAGTCGGCGGCGCCGAGCCTGGTCTACCGTGACGTCGAGAGCGTCGTGCGCACGCTCGGCCGCTGGATCGACTCGGATGTCTCCCGCATCGACACCGATGACGCCCTGCTGCGCCGCCAGCTCAAGCCCTACCTCGCCTACCGCTACCCCGACACCGAGATCGCCCTCGGGGAGCTCGCGGACACCGCCGTCGCGGTCTGATCCCGCTCAGCTCCAGATCGCGCACAGGTCGTACTGACGGGTCGTCAGCGCCTGCAGGCTGGGCATCGGCTCGGCCGCACGGCGCGCGACCGGCTCGCGTGGAGGCGGCGCGGGCGCCACCTCGACGGCCTCCGTCATCACCTCGGCGGCGGGCTCTTCCTCTTCCTCCGCCGCGGTGGCCAGCGCCTCGGTCTCGGCCTCGAAGTCCGGGGCGACGGGCACCTTGCCGAGCGCGCGCTCGACCTCCCGTCGGGTCTCATCGAGCACATCGCCGAAGAACACGAGGTCCCGGACGGCGTCCCGGATCGCGTCGAGGCGGTGGAACTGCTCCGGCAGGCTGCGGATCACGCCCGGCTCGAGAGAGACGAAGCGTGGCTGGGCGACGAGCGCGGACAGGAAGCCGTGCAGCTCCTCGAGCTCGCTCTCGATCGTCGTGGTCAGATCGGCGACGTAGTCGGCCACGGCCTGCCCTCCCTGGAGGCTGGGTCTCCAGGAGGAGATATCGACCGGCAAGGGCGTGGACTTGAGCCCGGCCTGACGGGGCTTCGACGAAGCGGCGATCGTCACGCGTGGGCGACGTGGACCCCCGACGCGTAGCAGGGCAGGCTCTTGTGATTCCACAGGTGGGCCGCCGCGAGCCCGATGCTGCCCACGACACTGAGCGCGATCTCCAGCGGCCCGCCGACAGACATGCCGAGGCCGAGAAGCGCGAGCCCGCACGCGCCGAGCAGGGGAATCGCCCCGCGGCGGTGGTGCAGGTAGCCCCGACCGAGGGCGATCAGCGCGATCGGCGCGATCGCCAGGAAGAGGACGATGTGCAGGGAGATCCCCGCGGCGTGCTCGTGGCCGTGGTGATGGTGGTGATGATGGGCGTCGGAAGAGCCCTGGAGCACGAAGGGGAGCGCGCCCGCGAGCAGGGGGAGGGCCAGACAGTGCACGAGGCACAGCGTCGAGGCGAGGACACCGAGCCCGTCCAGGGTGAGCAAGCGGCGGAGGCGCAGTTGCATCGCGGGCTCCCATAAGAGTCGTGATATCATGCTATCAACAGGATGGGGCGATGCAAGGCCCGACCGCAGTGAGCGGTGGAAGAGGAGAGCGTCGACGCCGGACGCTACTCGTCCTTGTCGAAGTTCAGGACGTCCCCGATGCGGAAGCCGCGGTTGGTCGGCTTGGCGGGCGGACGGGGCGCGGCCGGGCCGCGGTCGGAGCGACGGGAGCCGCCGCCGCCGCCGGGTCCTCGCTTGGTGCTGCGCCGACGACCGGAGCCGCTCGACGGGCCCCCGGGTCCGGCGCCGGGACGGCCGGTCTTGCGACGGCCCGAGGGCGGCCCGCCGCGGCCGCCGCCCCCGCCTGAGCGCTGCGTTCCCCGTCCACCGGGGCCGCGCTTCCCGCGCGAGCCGGCGTCGCCGCCGGCGCGCTCCATGCGGCTGGAGGAATCCTCGAGCGCACGGATGCTCAAGCCGATGCGGCGGGCCTTCTTGTCGACGCTGATCACCTTCGACTTGACGCGGTCCCCGACGCGGATCACCTCGCTCGGATGTTTGACGAAGCTGTCCGCCATCTCGGAGATGTGGATCAGCCCATCCTGGTGGACCCCGATGTCGACGAACGCCCCGAAGTCGGTGACGTTGGTGACGGTGCCGTCGAGCACCATGCCGGTCTCGAGGTCGTCGAGCTCGACGACGTCCTCGCGGAACACGATCGGCTCGACGGCGTCGCGCGGGTCGCTGCGCGGCGCGCGCAGGGTGGCGACGATCGCGTCGATGGTCGACTTGCCGAAGCGCTCGGAGACGAAACGGTCCGGCTCGATGCGCGACACCTCGGAGGGGTCCTCGAGCACGCTCGCGACCGTCCGCCCGATCGACACGCACATCTGCTCGACGATGCGGTAGCACTCCGGGTGGATGTCGGTGTTGTCGAGCGCCTCGCTGCCGTCGGCGATGCGGACGAAGCCCGCGAGCTGCTCGTAGGCCTTCGGCCGCAGCTTGTCGACCTCGAACAGGTCGGCGCGCTTGGCGAACGGGCCCTTCTCCTCGCGGTGGCGGACGATGTTCGCGGCGAGGGTCTCATCGACGCCGGAGAGGTGCTCGAGCAGCGTGCTCGAGCAGGTGTTCAGCTCAACGCCGACCTTGTGCACCACCGACACGACCGCCGCGAAGAGGGCGCGGCTCAGCAGCTTCTGGTGGACGTCGTGCTGGTACGGGCCGACGCCGAGGTAGCGGGGCTCGACCTTGATCAGCTCGGCGAGGGGATCCTGCAGCCGGCGGGCGATCGAGATCGCCGCACGGGTCGAGACGTCCTGGTTGGGGAACTCCTGCTTGCCGAGCTCGGAGGCCGCGTAGACGACCGCTCCGGACTCGTTGACGACCGCGCGCCGCACGTCGCTCGCCTGCTTGAGGACGCCCGCGAGGAAGCGGTCGGCCTGGCGCGACGCGGAGCCGTTGCCGATCGCGACGATCGAGACCCGGTAGTCCTCGAGGAAGTTCAGGAAGTTCTTGCTCGCGCTGTTCGGATCGCCCTTCGGCTCGAAGGGGTACAGCGTGCGGCTGCCGATGTAGCCGCCCTTCGGATCGACGACCGCGAGGCGGATGCTGTTCTTCGAGCTCGGATCGACCCCCGCGACCACCGCCTCCCGCGTCGGCGGCTGCAGCAGCAGGTGCCCGAGGTTGGAGCTGAAGGTCTCGATCGAGCGCTCTTCGGCCTCTTCGCGCAGAGAGCGGCGCACCTCCTTGCTGACGGTTGGCAGGAACCGCTCGAAGGTCTCGCGCAGGCAGGCCTTGAGGAAATCGCGCCAGATCGAGCCTTCCTTCTTCAGGATCAGGTGCTCGGCGGCGGGAACGACGGCCGGCGGAGCCTCGATCGACACGTCGAGGGCACGCTCGCGCACGCCGCGCTCGACCGCGAGCAGGCGGTGGGGCGGCACGCGCCGGACCGCTTCCCGGTAGGTGTAGAACGAGCGGTACTTCGGGTCGGGCTTCCCGCTTCCCTCCCGCTGGGACGCGACCAGGATCCCCTTGGTGTAGACCTGGTGGCGCCACTCTTTGCGCAGGCCGGGATCGAGGGACATCTGCTCGACGATGATCGCCCGCGCGCCGTCGAGAGCCGCCTCGGCGTTCTCGACGTCGTCGCTGACGAAGCCGGTGGCGATCGCCGTCGGATCCCCCTCGCTGTCGGTCTGGGCGAGGATGCGCTCCGCGAGCGCGTCCAGACCGCACTCCCGGGCCTTGTAGGCGCGGGAGCCCTTGGAGCGCCGCTTGGTGCGCAGCGTGTACAGGGCGTCGTCGAGGATGCGCGGGTCGCTGGCCTTGCGGACCAGATCGCCGAGCCCCGAGTCGGGCAGCTCCTGGGCGAGGCGCTCGAGGATCTCGGCGCGACGGGCGTGCAGCGCATGCAGCTCGACGACGGTGTCGCGGAAGCGCCGCAGCTTCTTCTCGGTCAGCCCGCCTGTCCGGTCGCCGCGGTACTTTGCGATGAAGGGGATCGTGTAGTCGGCATCGAGCAGGGCGAGCGCGTTGGCCGCGGCCTCGCGCGGCATGCGCAGGCGGCTCGCGAGCATCTCGATCAGCGGCCCGCGGTCTTCGGGCAGCTCGGGCTTGCTCTCGAACCACGACCCGGCGATCGGGCGCACGGTCGCGTGGTCCTTACGGCCCCGGCGTCGGCGTCGGCGCCCGTCCTCGCCACGCCGCTTGCGGCGGCGCTTCTTCTTCTTCTTCGGCGCGCCGTCGGCTGCCTCGGCGGTGCCGTCACTCGTCGCCGTGGCCTCGGCGGTGGCGCCGGACCGACTGGCGTCGGCGTCGGGCTTGCTGGCCTCGGCGGGGGCGCCGGACCGACTGGCGTCGGCGTCGGGCTTGCTGGCCTCGGCGGGGGCGCCGGACTGCTTGGCCTCGGCCGGCGCGTTGCTCGCGGCGGCGGCGCCGGGCTCCTCGGCCTCGGCCGTCGCGTTGCTCGCGTCGGGCGCCGGGCTCGCGGCCGGAGCGTCCGCCACGGCCTCAGCGCCGGCTTGCGCCGCGGAAGCGTCGGCGCTCGGCTGCTCGGCCTGTCCGCTGGCCGCCTTCGGCTCGGCGGCGGCCTGCGGCGCGCTGTCGTCGCCCGCGGCCGTCGCGGCGCTTCCGGAAGCTTCCGCGCCGGAGCCGGCCTCGGCCGGGGAGGCCGTCGCCGGGGCCGGGGCCGCCGCGGATGCACTGTCGACGGGCTCGGACGGCGCCGTTGACTGTGACGGGGAATCCTGCAGGGTTCGGGTCGCCGCGCTCGCGTCGGACTCCCCCATCACTTCTTCGGCACCCGCAGGCTTCTCACTTCCAATCAATGGACACCATCCTCATCAGTGCTCGGGTCTCTAGCGCTCGACCCAGGAGACGACCGTCCACCCGGCCTGCTCAGGCCCGGGGCGGCGTGTGACTAGAACATCGAGCGTCACGTACGCCGGGTACGACGTCGCGGTTCCGCTCTGGCCAACTGCGGTGACGCGCCAGCCTTCCGGCTCTTTGCGCGCCTCCGCCTGTCCGGTCGCGAGCTCACCCTGGTACAGGGCGTTGCTCACTGTCGCCTGGCCCTCGGGCACTGTCTCGAGCTCGAGCAGGAGCTTCTCGACCGCCGCTTCGGCGGCCGCCCGCGCCTTCACCGTATGGTCGGCGAGGTCGAGGAAGCGCCCGTTGGCCAGGATCGTGTCGATGTACAGCGCCGACGCGCCCGTGATCACCACCGACAGGAACAGCACGATCGCGAACATCGTCGCCCCGCGTCGTCCTCGTCTCATGGCGTGCTCCGGGGAAAGGCCCAGCCCGACACGTGGTGGCGGTGGCGCATCAGCCCGTCCTCTGCCAGCACGACGCCGGAGAAGCGCACTCCCCCGTCCTCGGCCGCGAAGGAGAAGCGCTCGAGGTCACGCGCGATCGGCTCGCCGTCGCGCGACAGCACGTCGCCCTGAAGCTCCCAGCGGACGGTGTCGTCGTCGCCGGTCAGCTCGAGGAGCCGCTCGCCGACCGAGCCGATCGCGCGGGCCGCGCGGATGTCGGCGGTCAGCTTGCCCTTGAGCCCGGTCAGGGCGAGGGCCTCCTGCTGCGTGCGCAGGCGGGTCGTGTGGGCGGAGACGCCGAGGCGGACCGAGTGCTCGAGGCTTCCGACCATCACCAGCAGCGTGCTCAACAGACCGACGTAGGCCAGCATTTCGATCAAGGAGAAGCCGCGTCTCATCGATTCCTTCTCAGGGTGTCCGCCCGCACGTGCAGCCACTGGTCCTTCGTGGTCCGCCAAAATACCATCACGGACAGCTCATCCAAGCCTTCTTCGTGCGGTCTTTTGTAAATCCGTACCGTGTCGTCGGTCGTGACGCCTTCGGCGTTCGTCCAGGCGCCGCTGAAGATCGGCACCCAGGCGCCCTCCGGCTCTCCGGGCCGCGCCGTCAGCTCGAGTCCGGAGGTTTCGGTCAACATGCCCGCACGGACACGTTCGAGCTGGCTGCTCAGCTCGCCGAGCGCGGCGGTCCGCGCGCTCAGGAACGCGAGGTTGTTCTGCTTCTGGTCGGCCAGCGTCAGGTAGCCTGCGACGAAGATCGTCAGGATGGTCAGTGAGCCGATGTACTCCAACAGGCCCACGCCACGGCGCATTCGCATCGCGCTCCCCCTCAACCGGTTTCGAAGTCGTGCAGCGGGACGTTGCGGAAGATCTCTTCCATCGTCGTCACGCCCTCGACCACCTTGCTCATCGCGTCCTGCTGCAGCGTCCGCATGCCGCCCTTGATGCTGTGCTCGCGCAGCTTCGAGGTCGCAGCCTTCTTCAGGATCAGCGCCCGCAGCGAGTCGTCGAACTTCAACAGCTCGACGATCGGCCGACGTCCCCGGTAGCCCGTCCCGCGGCAGGCCTGGCAGCCCTTGCCGCGGAAGAAGCGCGCGTCGTCGATGTCGAGGTAGCGCTTGACGAAGGCGTGCTTCGACTCGTCGAGCTCGACCGGCTCACGGCAGTCGGCGCAGATCGTGCGCACCAGGCGCTGCGCGACGACCCCGGTGATCGCCGAGGAGACGATGAACGGCTCCATACCCATGTTGACGAGCCGCGTGATCACCTCGGCGCTCGAGCCCGCGTGGATCGTCGTCAGCACCATGTGTCCGGTCAGGCCCGCGCGCAGGGCGACCTCGCAGGTCTCGTGGTCGCGAATCTCGCCGACCATGATCACCTCGGGGTCCTGGCGCAGGATCGCCCGCAGCCCGGCGCTGAAGTCGAGCCCGCTCTGCCGGTTGACCGGCATCTGGCAGAAGGTGTCGAACTCGTACTCGACCGGATCTTCGAGGGTGATCAGGCTCGCGAAGCGGTCGAGCTCGCGTTGGATGCGCATCATGCTCGCGTACAGCGTCGTCGTCTTGCCGCTGCCGCTCGGCCCGGTCATGATCACCATCCCGCGCAGGCTGAACAGCAGCTTCTCGTACGCGCTGATGAACGCGGGCGGGTAGCCGAGGCTCTCGAAGTCGAGCAGATCCTCGCTCGCCGAGAACAGCCGCAGCACGACCTTCTCGCCGGTGATCGTCGGGATGATCGAGACGCGCAGGTCGTGCACGCTGCTCTCGCGCTCCAGCGGGATGCGCCCCTCCTGCGTGATCGTCTTCTGGTGCGAGATCAGCCCCGCCAGCACCTTGATGCGCGAGACGACCTGGTCGTGCAGGTTCGAGGGCAGGGGGGAGAGCTCGCTGAAGATGCCGTCGATGCGGAAACGCACCCGCACGCCGCGCTTGGTCGGCTCGATGTGGACGTCGCTCGTGCGGGTGAGGATCGAGCCGTGGAGAATGGTGTCGACGAGCTCGCTGATCAGGAAGTCGCCGCTGCCGAGCATCGATGAGATCTTCCCGTCGATCTCCTGCACGAGGTCATGGGGATTCATCGATTACCTCGAGCCCATCGCTTCGAACAGCGGCATGTAGAAGGAGACGGCGACCAGGCCGACCACCACGCACAGGATCAGCATGATGATCGGGCCCATCAGCTTCGACACCCGCGTGGCGACCGAGTCGATCTGCCGTTCGAGGTCGTTGCTGACCTCGCCGAGGGCGCGCTCGACGATACCCTTCTCCTCCGCGATCTGCAGCTTCCACACGATCGTGTCGGGGAACACGGCGGGCTTGTCGCCGCCGAGGTACTTCCCAAAGCTCTCGCCCTGCTCGACGCCCGCGGTGATCTTCTCGAGCTTCTCCTTGACGACGTTGTCGCCGATGATGTTGGTCGCGAGCTTGAGCGACTGCACCATCGACACGCCGTTGCTCAGCAGGTCGCGCAGGGTACGGCAGACCTTGAGCAGCGTCGCCTTGTGGAACAGCGGCCCGAAAATCGGCAGCCGGAACATGATCTGGTCGTAGGCCTCGCGCTGGGTACGCAGGAAGCGCAGGATCCCGTAGCCGGCGGCGACCAGCGCGACGAGGAGCACCGGCGCGAGCACCGGGTGCTGCAGCACGTCCGACAGCCCGTACACCATGCGCGTGATCAGGGGCAGCTCGCGCTGACCGCCCGCGCTCGTCGCCTGGGACAGGATCTGGCGCAGCGCGGGCACGGCGATGTAGGTGAACAGCAGCAGGAAGCCGACCGTCACCGAGCCCATCACCATCGGGTAGGTCAGCGAGTCGACGATGCGGTCGCGGACCCGCAGCATCGTCTCCGAGTACGCGGCCAGCTCGTCGAGGATGACCGCGAGGTTTCCGGTGGTCTCACCGGCCTTGAGAATCTCGAGGTAGACCTTGGAGAACGAGTCCGGGTAGCGCGCCAGCGCGTCGTGCAGCGTCTTTCCTTCGTCGAGGTCGGCGCGGATCTGGTCGATCATCTTCGCGAAGTTCGGATCGGTGACTTCGCGCCCGAGGATCGTCAGTCCCTTGCTCAACGGCATGTTGAGTCGCGCCATCGACGCGATCTGCCGGTTGAGGAAGAGCATCTGCTCGCCGGTGATCTTCAGTTTCTGGGGCTCGGGCGATGCCATGGAAGCTCTCCGAGGTGGAAGGATCTCCGAAGGGGGTCGGGAGGGTGTCGGAATTGTCGTTGTGACGCCCGAGTGTAGCGCAGTCGCGAGAAAACTGTCAAACACAACCCGGTTGATTCACCGGGATTTCGTCGCGAGGACCCGGAGGCCGCTTGAGATCGGGCGCGTCGAGTCTTCGAGCAGCGGAGCGTTCGTCATCGCTGGCACACCGTCCCAAAGTGAGCAGCGCAGAGGGCTCGAGGCGCCGGCGGAGCGGCTGGCCCGAGGCGAGCGGCCGTCTTACAGAAGCCAGCTCTCTTCGCTCGAATCGTTGTCGGGAGTGATCTGGCTTTCCTCGGCGGCGATCTTTGTCTCCGCGAGGTCGAGGCGGTGCTCGAACTCCTCTTTCGGAGCGCCGAGGGAGAGGGCGAACTTGTAGCACTTGCTCGCGACCTTGGTGTCCCCGCGCTCTTCCGCTTCCTTGGCGGAGGCGAGCACTTCGGTCAGGGACATCAGGCGGACCAGCCCGTCGGTGGCCAGGTCGCGGAAGAGGCCGTAGATCGCGAGCTTGTTGCGCCCGGAGATGCGGACGATCTCGTCGAGGCTGTGCTTGCCGTCGATCAGGTACAGCACCTCGGGGTTGCCCCAGTGCTTGACCCCTTCCATCTTCGCTTCGAAGTCGCGGAAGACGTAGATCACGTCCTGGTTCGGGAACTGGGTCTTCAGCTCGTCCCACTCGTTGATGCGGCGCACCGCCTCGAGCAGGAAGGCGTCGGTGTTCAGCGCGAGGCGCGTGACCTCCTTGCTGGTGCTGAAGAACTCGGGCGGGAGCTGGTCGCGGGTGAACTGGAAGGTCGCGGTGTCCCACAGGAAGGTCTCGTGCAGCTCCTCCTTGATCTGGTCCATCAGCTGGTCGGAGAGCTCGCCCTCGCTGATGAACCCGCGCTCGACCAGGTCGCCGCCGAAGATCTCCTCGGTCTGTTTGACCGTCTCCTCCCCGAGCACCGAGTTGAGGAAGGCGTCGCCCTCCTGCTGGCGGTCGATGTTGAGCAGGAACACGTCGCCCTGGGAGAAGTAGATCGACTTCTGCCGCTCGCCGTCGGAGATCCGGAGCGTGCCGGAGTGCTGGTGCGAGCGCAGCGACTGCAGCACCTCGGCGATGTTGAAGTCGTCGAGGTTGCCGGTGAGGATGTACTTCTTCTCCGTCTCCTCGGTCTGCACGTGGGACTGCTGGATCTGGTCGCGGCGCTGCTGGAAGTAGGTCGTGTTCCGCCCGCTGGCCAGGGCCCCCATGCACGCGCTCATCGCCTCGGCGTGGCGGCCGCTCGCGACCGCCGCGTCGATGAAGGCGCCGTACTCCTGCTCGGTGAGCTGCCGCACCAGCCCGCGGTCCATGCCGCGGTACAGGAACTGGTAGAACTCCTGGCGCCCGGCCTTGGTCAGCCGGATCAGGTCCTCGACGGTGCGGTTCCCGGTGAACAGGGCGAAGGGCTCGTCGGGGGAGACCTTGGCGTTGCCGGGGTCGAACTTGAAGATCACCTTCTCCGACGGGACGCGCTCGGCGATGCGCCGCCATTTGCGGAGCAGGTGCCAGATGCGGCTGCGCACGCTCGACTTCATGTACGAGATCTTGAGGAAGAGCCCGTCGCTGCGCGGCGGCCGCGCGCTCGGCTCGCCCTTGATGAACTCGAGGTGGGGGCGCTTCCAGAAGAACATGTCGACGATCTCTTCGAGGATCTTCTCGCGCAGCGCCCGCGACCACTCCTCGCGGGTGAGGATGCCGCCGCCGAGCAGGATCTGCTGCAGCGGCTTGCCGGTCTTGGCCTTGAGCTCCTGGGCGCGGCGGATGTCGTCCTCGGTCAGGCGCCCGACCTTGAGGATGTAGCGGCCGACGTTCGGCGTCTTCTCGGGGTCGGTGCTCCACATCGCGAGGAAGCTCTGGCCCATGAACACCGACAGCTCGTGGCCGCTCTCGCGGACCGTGAAGGTGCCGAGCAGGTCCTGCTTGAACAGCGCGATGAACAGCGCGAGGGCGAGGCGTCCGCTGGTCTTCGCGCTGAAGCGCACCTCGCCGCTGGTCTGCATGAAGGCGGCCGAGCTGAACACCTCGACCGCGAGCGTCTCGGCCTCCTCGGTCTCGAGCTCGGGGTCCTCGAGCAGCGACTCGAGGATGCGCAGGGAGCCGTTCAGGTCGCGGTCGTGCAGCGACTTGGCGAGCAGCATGCGGCGCTCGGCGAAGGCGATCGGCTCGATCTTCTCCGCCTGGACCAGGTCGGCGAAGGCGGTCATCGCATCGAAGCGCGCGAGCCCGAGCACCTCGAGCTCGCTCTCGAGGGAGGTCGCGCCGTCGAGCCGCAGCTTGTCCGCGCCGGGCGCGTTGATCTTGTGGAAGTTCTCGATCGCCTCGGGCAGACCCTCCGCCGGGCAGCGGAAGAACTGCTTGGTCGAGGGGATCAGGGCGTTGATGCGGCTCCATTCGTCGAGCCGGCGTGCGCCCTCCATCACGATGTTCTGGGTGCTGAAGGTCGGGCCGCTCTCGGCGGCCTTCTGGATGTGCTCGGGCAGCAGGTTCTTGCCGAACTCGAAGAAGGCGTCTTCCCAGAAGAACAGCTCGATCAGCTCTTCTTCCTGCTGCTTGCGCAGGGCGGTCGTGATGTCGCCGGGCTGGACGAGGCCGCGGGCGACCAGGATGTCGCCGAGCCGCTGGCCGCTCGCCTTCTGCTCGGCGAGGCAGGCGTAGAGATCCTTCTCCTTGAGCAGGTTCTGCCGGATGAGGATGTCGCCGAGCCGCGCCAGGCTGCGATCACGGGTGGTCGTGACGATCTCGCCGGACTGGAAGTAGACGGTCTTCCGCTCCGCCCCGTGGAACACCTCGAGCGTTCCCGAATGGCCACTGGCCTGGAGGAACTGGAACAGCTCCGACAGGCTCAGGGTACGGACACTTCCTACTAAAGACAGCTCCTTCACCCCTGAACCTGTCTCCGAGAAAGAATGCCGTGGTGACCAGGTAGATACAGCGTAGCAGGACCCTCACACACCGACAATGCGGCCGAACGCCGGTGTCGCGAGAGCGCGAGGGACCGGGGGAAAAGAAACCGTCAAGTTATCAACTCTTTCGGTCTCCAGACAGCTTTTCTCGAGGGATTCCCTCCGGTCCGCCCGGATCCGACTTGCCCTTGAGGCGCTTCAGCCGAAAGATCTCCTCGCGCTCCCGCTCCTCGAGCACCGCCTGGATGGTCTTGACGTCCCGGGACAGGCGGGGCAGCAGCCGCTGCTCCAGAGCGTTGACCCGACGGGTCGTGCGCTTGATCTCGCCGCCGAGGCGGCGCAGCTTCATCTCCAGCGGCGCCATCTTGAGCACGATCTCGAGCAGGCGTTCGTAGGCGAGCCCCGCCTCGATGGTACCACTGCCGGTCCCCTTCGGCGAGTAACCGCGCTCCAGCGCGGTGCGCACCAGCCCCGGCACCTCGAGCTCCCAGCCCGTGCGCCCGGTGCCGGTGATCCGCAGCTCGAGCTCGCGCTTGCTCGCCAGCTCGGCCGAGCCCAGGGCCCGCCGCCCATCGAGGGCGGTCGCCATGATCACCGCCCGCGCCGCCCCCTGCGAGCGTTCGAGCACCGCGCGGCGCAGCGCCCGCAGCGGCTTGAGCAGAGTGAACAGCTCCTGCAGGAGCGCGTCCCGCCGCTTGCGCAGCAGGTCCGCCCCTTGCGCGGCGAGCTTGATCTGGCTCTTGCGCTCGAGCAGGGTCATCCGGTTCGGCGTCACGCCCTGCATCGGGAGCCCTCCCTACGCCGACCCATCCCTAACCCCTCGGGTCGAAGAAGGGCGTCGTCGTGCCGTCCTTCATGATCACGTTGAAGTAGCGGGAGATCAGGTCCTTGTCGATGCGCGTCAGCTCGCGCTGGGGGAAGGGTTGCAGCAGGCGCCAGCCCTGGTCGAGGGAGTCGTTCAGTGCCCGCGCGGTCTCGCCCTGGCCGATGTAGTCGCGCTCGAACTCGTCCGAGAACTTCAGGTACATCCGGTCGAGCTCAGACAGGGAATCCTCGCCGACGATCGCGCTGAGCCGGCGCACGTCGCGGCCCTGGGCGTAGGCGGCGTAGAGCTGGTTGACCAGCTGGCGATGGTCTTCGCGGGTGCGGCCCTTGCCGATGCCGTTGTTCATCAGCCGGGACAGGCTCGGCAGCACGTCGATCGGCGGCTCGATGCCGTCCTGGT
Source organism: bacterium (assembly GCA_030428695.1). The sequence goes on along the minus strand of JAUIEM010000057.1, from coordinate 11,919 downwards.
ACAGCGCGCGCGAGAGCACGATCTGGCCCTCGGTGATGTAGCCCGTCAGGTCGGGGATCGGGTGCGTGATGTCGTCCTCGGGCATCGACAGGATCGGGATCTGCGTGACCGAGCCCTTCCGCCCCCGCACCATGCCGGCCCGCTCGTACAGCGAGGCGAGGTCGGTGTACATGTAGCCGGGGTAGCCGCGGCGGCCGGGGATCTCCTCACGGGCCGCGCCGATCTCGCGCAGGGCGTCGCAGTAGCTCGTCATGTCGGTCAGGATCACCAGCACGTGGTAGTCCTTCTCGAAGGCGAGGTACTCCGCGACTGTCAGGGCGCAGCGCGGCGTGAGCAGGCGCTCGACGGTCGGGTCGCTGGCGAGGTTGAGGAAGCAGACGGTCTTGCTCAGCGAGCCGTCCTGCTTGAAGCGGTTGAGGAAGTAGCTCGCCTCGCGCTGGGTCAGGCCCATCGCGCCGAACACGACGACGAAGGGTTCCTCCGAGCCCGGCACCCGGGCGTGGCGCACGATCTGGGCGGCGAGCTCGTTGGCGGGCAGGCCCGAGCCGCTGAAGATCGGCAGCTTCTGGCCGCGCACGAGGGTGTTGAAGGCGTCGATCGCCGTCACCCCGGTCTCGATGGAGTTGTCCGGTTTGATGCGCGCCGCGGGGTTGATCGGCGCCCCGTGCACGCTGCGCTCCTCGCCGCCGCGCACCGTCGACAGGCCGTCGCGCGGGCGGCCGCGGCCGTCGAGCACGCGCCCGATCAGGTCACTGCTGACCGCGACCCGGGCCTCGACCTCCTGGAGCCGCACGCGGGTATTGACGACGTCGATGCCGGCGGTGGTCTCGAGCACCTGCACGACCGCGAGGTCGCCGTCGAGCTCGAGCACCTGGCCGTTGCGCACCTCGCCGTCGGCGAGGATGATGTCGAGCATCGCCCCGTAGGGGAAGCGGCGTCCGCCCTGCATGTACAGGAGCGGACCGGAGACGTAGGACAGGCCCTGGTACTCCTTGGGCAGGGCGGGGCCGGCGCTCATTTCCACTGGGCAAACTCCTTCTGCATCGCGCTCCGCAGGGTGCGCTCCGCCTCCGCGAACTCGTCCTCGGGGATCGACTTCAGGCGCGACAGCTCCTCGAGGGACTTCGTCTCGCGCAGGGTCTCGATGCGCACGTCGGCTTCCACGGCCTTGGCCGCGTAATCCTGGAAGTCGAACAGGCTGCGCAGGATGCCGAGCTGCTTTCCGTAGCTGCAGCTCGCGTCGTGCTCGCTGAACGCGTTCTGCTGCAGGAACAACAGCCGCGCGACGCGGGCGACCTCGAGGATGACCTTGTCGCTGTCGTGCAGGGCGTCGGGCCCGACCAGCTGGACGACCTCCTGCAGCTCGCCGTCCTTCTTCATCAGCGAGAAGAAGCGCCGGCGCAGGAGCTCCCACTCCGGCGAGACCTGCTCGTGGAACCAGCCCTTGAGCCCGTCGTAGTACAGCGAGTAGCTGCGGTTCCAGTTGATCGCGGGGTAGTGGCGGCGGTAGGCGAGGGTCGCGTCGAGCGCCCAGAGCGCGCCGACCACCCGCTGGCTGGCCTGGGTCACCGGCTCGGAGTAGTCGCCACCGGGGGGCGAGACCGCCCCGACCACGGTGACCGAGCCGACGGACTCGGCCTTGTCCTCGCGCCGCAGGTCGGGGGCGCCGCCCTGCTTCTCCGCGCCGAGCGGCACCACCCGCCCGGCCCGCTCGTAGAAGGCGGCGAGGCGGCTGGCGAGGTAGGTCGGGTAGCCCTCTTCCCCGGGCATCTCCTCGAGCCGCGAGGCGATCTCGCGCATCGCTTCGGCCCAGCGCGAGGTCGAGTCGGCCATCAGGGCGACGTGGTAGCCCATGTCGCGGTAGTACTCGGCGAGGGCGATGCCGGTGTAGATCGAGGCCTCGCGCGCCGCGACGGGCATGTTCGAGGTGTTCGCGATCAGCACCGTGCGCTCCATCAGGGGGCGGCCGCTGCGCGGGTCGGTCAGGTGCGGGAACTCCTCGAGCACGTCGGTCATCTCGTTCCCGCGCTCTCCGCAGCCGATGTAGACGATGATGTCCGCGCTGCAGAACTTCGCGAGGGTCTGCTCGACGACGGTCTTGCCGGTGCCGAAGCCTCCGGGGATGATCGCGTTGCCGCCGAGGGCGACCGGGAACAGCACGTCGAGCACGCGCTGGCCGGTGAACAGCGGCTCGCCGGGGTCGAGCTTGCGCAGGAAGGGCCGCGCCTGCTTGACCGGCCAGGTGTGGAACATCTTCAGCGCGCGTCCGCTGTCGAGCTTCGCGCTGTACTCGCCGGCGGGCAGCGCCTCGACCAGGGTGCCGGACACGCCGGGCGGGACGAGGATGCGGTGCACGATGTGCTCGGTCTCCTGCACCTCCCCGAGCACAGCGCCGGGCACCACCCGCGCGCCCTCGGCGAGCTTCGGGGTGTAGCTCCAGGTCTTCTCGCGGTCGAGGGCGGGGGCGACCAGGCCGCGGCCGATGAAGATGCCCGAGGCCTCCCGCAGCACCTCGAGGGGCCGCTGGATGCCGTCGTAGACCGAGCCGAGCAGGCCGGGGCCGAGCTCGACGCTCAACGGCTCGCCGCTGCTGACGACCGGGTCGCCGACCGCGAGGCCGACGGTCTCTTCGTAGACCTGGATGAAGGCGTTCTCGCCGTCGAGGCGGATCACCTCGCCGAGCAGCTCTTCCTTCCCGACCCGCACCATGTCGTACATCCGGGCCCCGGCCATCGCCTCGGCGACCACGGTCGGTCCGGAGATCTTGCGGATGCGGCCCTGCGTCTGGCTTTCAGTCACGGTGTCCCCCGTTTCTCATCAGGTCGCCAGCAGGTTGAAGCCCGTCATCCTGCGGACGAGGTCGGCGAGCTGCGCGTCGAGCTTCTCGCCGGTGATCTCCGTCAGCCCGAGCGGGAAGGCGAGCACGAACGGGAAGTCGCTCTCGAGCACCTTCTGCTTCAGGACCTCGTCGACGTCTTCCAGCAGCGCGCTGTCGATCAGGATCAAGCCGTAGTCGCCCGCCTCGAGCTCGCGGCTCAGGGTGGCCTCGACCTCGTTCCGGTCGTGGAGCGCGCGCGCCTCGACGCCGGCGAGCCGGAAGCCGGTCGCGATCTCTTCCTCGCACAGGGCGAGCAGCCGCGTCGTCCGCTGTTCCCCTTCACGCATGGACGAGCATCTCCCGGATGGTGCCGGTGGGGAAGTTGTGGAACTTCAGCCGCAGCAATACGTTGAGGTTCTTCTTCTCGTTTCGTAGCCGGTACAGATAGAGCAGCGTCGGCCACAGCGAGAGGGGCTCGACCAGCGCGTGTTTGGTCAGCTCGAGCAGCATCGCCTCGTCGAACAGCCGGTCGAAGACCAGCACCGTGCCGAGGGAGGCGTAGATGATCACGCCCTTCTGGATGGTCGGACCGTAGCTCGTCCGGGTCAGCGCCTCGACCACGTCGTCGATGCTGCTCTGGGCGAACAGCTGGTCGTAGAAGGCTCTGTCGAGATGGCCGCCCTCGAGGCAGTAGCTCCGCACCTCGGGGCCGTCCGGGGTGCCGACGAAGTGCAGGGCGAGGCGGATGTTGCGGATGTCGATCTCGGTCGCGATCACGAACGCCAGCGCCGGCTCGGGCCGCGTGGCGAGCGCCTTGCGGATGTCCTCGAACAGGGTCTTCTCGAGCAGCTGCTCGATGCGGATCGGAGGCAGGCTGGCGTCGATCCTCTTCAGTCCATGCTGCAGGAAGGGATGCAGGGGAAGGCGCGCGAGCCCGGCGTAGAAATCCCCCCCGATCTGACCGAAGAGCTCCTCGAGCTGGTCGTCCTTGAGCGGCAGCAGGCCGGACAGGCGTCGCCGCACCTTCTTCAGGTCGGCGCCGCGGGTAAAGCCGCGCACCAGGGTCTTGACGTCGTCGAGCTCGAACAGCGCCTGCAGGTGTCCGAGGTAGGTGTCGGCCTCCTCGGGGCGCGCGAAGGCGAAGACCTCACGGAGCGCCTTCGAGTGCTCGTGCGCGACGGCCTTGACGAAGCTCTCGAGCGTGCCCCGGCGGTGAGCCATCTTCTCGAAGCGCTCGGCCTTGTCGCGCTCGAGGCCGGCGATCAAGGCCTCGAAGCCCTGCGCCTGCGCGAGCTCGGCGAGCTCGGACTTCGAGAGCAGGCCGGCGAGCCGGCCCTGGACGAAGGTGGAGAGAAACGGGTAGTCAGGCATCGCCAGGCGAGCTCTCCTTCCGCTCGCGGCCCCCGAACACCAGCTTGACCAGGCGCGCCGCGAGGGCCGGACGCGAGCGCTGGAAGATGCTGTCCAGCCGGGCGTCGATCACGCCTCCGGTCGCGGTCTCTTCGGCGATCAGCCCGGCCGTCACGGTCGCGTCTTCGATCACCTCGACGGCCTCGGCCGCGTCGGTCGCCGCGCGCAGGGTCGAGCCGTCGCGCGGCGCGCAGCGCAGGCGCAGGGGCCCTTCGCGGTCGGCGAGGACGCGCGCGGTGGTGCGGCGCAGGAAGCCGGCGTAGCGCTCGGCATCCGCCTTCGGCAGCTGCTCGAGCTTCGCGCGCACCGAGGCGAGGGCATCCTCGATCAGCTCGCCCTCGCGTCGGCGCGCGGCGCTGACACGCTCGTGCTCGGTGCGCCGCGCGTAGAGCAGCTCGAGCTCCGCGCGGTAGCCCTGGAGCCGCTGCTCGAGCTGCTTCGCGAGCTCGAGCAGCTCGGCCTCACAGCGCTCGGTGTAGGCCTCCACCCCCTGACGGGCCCGGTCGGCCGTCTCGGAGCTGTCGGACTCGACCGCGCCCCGCAGGGTCTCGGCGAGCCCCTTGTAGTCGGTCATAGAGGCAGGTCCGGGATCTTGCTCAAGAGGAGGAACGCGATGACGAAGCCGAACAGCACGATCGTCTCCGGCAGCGCGACGAGCAGGAAGATGAAGCCGGACAGCTTGTCGTTCGACGCGATCGCGCCGCACCCGGCAGCGCCGATGCGCGACTGGGCGAGCCCGGTCGCCAGGCCCCCGAGCCCGACCGCCAGGCCGGCGCCGATGGCGATCAGGCCGTAGCTGACGCCCTCGACCGGCGGGGCGGTGGCGGCGGGCTTCTCGGCGGGCAGGTCGTCGTCATCCGCACCCTGGGCGAAGGCGGGAAGAGCGAGGAACAACGCACACAGGACCAGGACTCCGGGGGCCCATTTCATGCTGTGATCTCCTGAATCGCAAAGGGCTGGTAGCGGTTTCCGCCGCCTTTTTGGAACTTCGGCAGGAACTCGACGAAGTGCAGGCGCATCGAGTGGATCGCCGGGCTGAGGATACCGAGGCAGATGTTGACGAAGTGGATCAGGCCTGCCCCGAGCACCTCGAACACCCCGATGGGCGGACTGAGCAGCGAGTTGGCGACGTTGGCCAGGACGATCGAGGCGACCCCGATCGCCATCAGGCGTGAGTACGAGACGACGTTGGCGAGCAGCGACACGCTCTCGAGCAGGCCGGCGATGCCGACCTTGACCAGGAGCAGGCCGAGGCCGCCGCCGAGCAGGCCCCAGCCGAGCCAGAAGTAGGCGACATCCCCGAGGCCGGGCAGATAGGGGCGGGCCTGGGGCAGCAACGCGACGACACCGAGGAAGAACATCAGGAAGCCGACCCGCTCGTACCCGTGCTTCTTGTCCCCGTCGCGGAAGTTCAGGATCGCGCCGAGGATCAGCGACAGGGTGATGTGGATCCCGCCGGCGGCGATGCTGATGCCGAGCAGGATCTTGAGGAAGTCCGCGTGGCGCTGATGCCAGAAGTGGGGCCAGGTCCATGGGATCAGGCCGATCTCCGCGTGGAAGATCGGCGAGGGGTCACCGAAGAACTCGCCGTACAAGAGGCCGAACAGGAAGGTCGAGACGCCGCAGGTCAGCGCGATGGTCGCCGCGTCGGCGAACAGGGGCTGGCCCTTCGTCTGTGCCCGGCTGCGCAGCCACAGGGCGAGCGCCATGATGATCAGGCCGTAGCCGCTGTCGCCCAGGATGAAGCCGAAGAAGAGCGGGAAGCCGACCGCGATCAGCGGCGTCGGGTCTATGCTGCCGTAGACCGGCGCGGGGAACAGGCTGAGGAAGATCTCGTACGGCTTCAGCCAGGAGGGGTTCGTCAGCTTGACCGGGATCTCGCGCCGCTTGACCTTCGGCTTCGCGACCGCGTTGACGCAGACCTTGGTCCCGAAGCGTCCGCGCAGCCGCGTCTTGAAGTTCTCCAGCGTGTCGCTCGGCACCCAGCCCTCGATGACGAACAGGTACTCCGACTGCGCGATGTGGTGCAGGTTCTTGTACAGCGCCTGCTTGGTGCTGACGAACATCTCGACCGAGCGGATCAGGGCCTTTTCGTGGTCGACGAAGGCGTCGAGCTCGCGATCGAGGCGCTTGTGGATGCCGGGCAGCTTCTCGAAGCGCTCGATCGCCTGATCGACCGCCTCGTTGAGCGGCAGGTGCGCGTGGCCGGGGATCTCGTAGACCTTGAGCCGCTCGCGGCGGAGGAAGCCGTCGAGCTCGGGTCGCAAGTCCTCACCGCACTTGACCACCAGCATCTCGGCGTTGTTCGGCAGCGTGCAGCTACCGACCAGGTCGAGGGAGGAGCGGCGCAGGAACTCGTCGAGCTTGGGCCGCAGGGAGCGACGGGCGTCCGGCAGGGCGATCGCGACGGCGTCCGGGGCGCTCCACTCGGCGTGCAGCCGCAGCTCCTTCTTGAGCTGGCGCAGGGTCTTCATCTCGCGCTCGAGCTCGACCCGCTCGTCGCGCACGTTGCCCTTCTTGCGCAGGAAGGCCTGGATCTTCCGCCGCACCCGGCTGATCTCGCGGTAGACCTCGACGGTCGGCACCTTCGCCCACTTGGCGGCGAGCTCGCTGGCGCCTTCGGGGTGGCCGATCTTCGAGGTGACGACCTTCAGGCTGCGGAGGATCTTCTGGATCTCGGTGAGCTGGGCGTTCTCGGCCCGCTGCGCCTCGGAGTAGCTCACCCGGTGCAGGAAGCTCGGGGGCAGGTCGCGGCGGTTGATGTCGACGCTGCGCAGATGCAGCACCCCGAGCTCCTGCAGGAGCGGGGCGACCTCGCCCAGCAGCTTCTTCAGGCCGACCACCTCGACGAAGGTCATCGTCTCGATCATGAGGGATTCTCCCCCAGCAACCAGCCGAGCCCGAAGCGCACGGCGTGGTCCTTGCGCTTCAGGAAGTGCGCGTCGAGCTCTTCGAGCTCGGACAGGGTGGCGTCGAGGCGGGCCTGGGCGGCGGCGATCACCTCGTCGGCGATCGCCTTGCGCCGCGCGGCCTCCTTCTTACGCAGGTCGGCGCGCGCCTCGCTCAGACGTTGCTCGGTCTTCTGGCTCGCTTCGGACAGCGAGCGGTTGGCCTCGACCTCGACCTTCTCCTCCTCCTGACGCAGCGTCTGCTCGAGGTGGGAGAAGTAGGGGAGGATGCTCGCCCCCGCGGACGGTTCCCTGGTGCTGTGCGGCATTCCAGCGCGACTCCGGAGCTCTGGCGAAGGAGGCGGGATTGTAGCAGACCCGGCGCCCGGTCTCGAGTGTTTTTGGCGCGAGGCCGTCGCGGCTGAACCCGATCGAGGGGCTGCGCGTCTCGACCAGTGGCGCCATTCCATCGCAAGATCTTCCCTGTTCTCCGCCTGGAGCGGAAAGGAGTCCCCGTGTGTAGACCGTCTTGCAGCGCGCGCCGCGCCTTCTCCCTGGTTGAGCTGATGGTCGTGATCGCGATCATCGGCATGCTGGCCGGCATCGTCGCCTACAATGTCGTCGGCGTCGGTCCGGAGGCGAAGCGTCAGCGCGCGAACGCCGACCTCAGCAACCTGCGCAACGCGATCATGTTCTACAAGAACGACACCGGCTACTTCCCGGTGGAGCTCGCCGATCTGCGTCTCGATCCCGGAGTCGAGGGGTGGGGTCGGACCGGCGGCGGGGCGGCCTATATCTTCGACCTGCCCCTCGACCCTTGGGGACGGCAGTACGACTACTTCTACCCCGACCCCTACGGGCCCGCGCAGTTCAACCTGGTCAGCTACGGCCGCGACGCGCAGGAGGGCGGGAACGGCGAAGACGAGGACGTGTGGCTGCACGCGCCGCTGTAGCGCAGCCCCGCGCAATCAATCGGGCCCAGCTCAGGTCTCGAGCAGCGACAGCAGCGCGTAGACCGGGCCGTCGTCGTCGAAGCTGACGCCGTACAGGTGGCGCCCACTCTCGTCGAGCCGGGCGGACACGACGTCGCCGACCAGCAGGTAGTCCTGGCCGTTCTCGTGGACCGCGATCTCGAGCCGGGTCGCGACCGGCACTTCGGGAGCGCCGGCCAGCAGCAGGCCGCTGGCGGAGACGTCGAGCACGTGCAGCGCTCCGAGCGGCTCGCCCTGGAACACCCGCACGTTCGCCAGCAGGTCGCAGTCGACGCGCTTGCTGGCGCGGAACTGCATGCCCGGGCGCTCCACGCGCTCGCACAGGGCCTGGGTGATGAACTGCGGTGCGAAGGGCACGTGCATGTACTCGCCGAGCCCGATCTGGCGCACGAGCAGCTCGTCGCGGGCGTCGTTCGACCAGAACACCAGGGGGACCTGCTGCGCGACCTCTTTGAGCGCGCGCAGGGCGATGATCTCGTGGGGCTCATCACCCTGGGAGAGGTGGAAGAGGACGAGGTCGTAGCTCGGGTCGACCAGCTGCATCGCGTGCTCGACGCTGCCCGCCTCGACGAGCTCGAAGTCGAGCGCCGCCATCTGCTCCTCGAGCGTCTGCCGGACGACCGGAAACGGCTCGACCATCAGAATCTTGAGGGTCTGGCGCATGCTGTCCTCGGGGCTTCCCCAGCAGTCCTCACACTCTGCATGATCGTCGGGTCGATTGCAACCCGGCGACCGAGGGCGCGCGCCCCCCGGCGTGCACACCGCATGCGGGCCGCGATTGCATCACCGGGGTCCGTCGCGCACAATGAACGGTCGTTGATCGGGCTGCCTTCTCCGCGCGGGAGGTGCCGCTCGCTCGAAGCAGCTCGAAACAGCGAGCCTCCACCGCGCGTCGCGCTGGCACGGAGAGAGGCTCAGGGGTCCCGCTCGCCGGCAGCCTGCCCGGGAGCAGCGGACGACCCGCCGGGGAACGGATGCGCGTCAAGATCGAAGTCGTCGACGGCCCGGCTCGCGGGCAGGTGCTCCGCCTGCGTCGTCCCGATTGCGTGCTGTTCGGAAGGGCTGCCGACTCGCGGCTGGTGTTTGCGAACGACAACAGCGTCTCGCGCCACCACTTCCTGCTCCAGTACGCGCCCCCCCGTTGCATGATGCTCGACCTGGCGAGCAAGCACGGGGTCACCCTGAACGGCGTGCAGCTGTGGGGGCGCACGACCGAGCCCAGCGATGACCGCGAGCCCGGCGTCTACCTGAAGAACGGCGACACCATCGGCCTGGGGAACTCGCTCCTGCGCGTGTCGATCTCGAAGCCGAAGACCGTCGGCGAGGACATCGGGGAGATCTCCGGCGAGATCGTGCTCTTCCAGGAGGACGAGCCCTCCGACGAGGTGCGGGCCTTCATGGAGGCGACCGGCTCGCGCGGCTTCGAGATGTTCTCGACGACGACCGACGAGTTCGCCCTCGAGCCGCAGGAGGAGTCGAGCGGCGGCGTCCCTGAGGACGAGGTCACCGACTTCCCGGGCTTCGTCGTGCAGGGGGTGATCGGCCAGAACGGGCTCGGCAAGACCTACCTCGCGACCGAGCGGGCCAGCGGCGATCGGGTCGTGATCAAGACGATGCACCCACCGCGCAGCCCTGACCCTGTCGCCGTGCAGCGCTTCTCGACCTGGCTGGACTTCATCGCGCGCGCCGACCACCCCAACCTCGCGTTCCTGCGCGAGCACCAGGTGCGCGGGCAGACCTTCGTGCTGATCTACGACGAGGTCCCCGGCATCACCCTCGATCAGCTGCTCAAGGCCCGCGGGGGGCGCCTTCCCCTCGACGCCGCGGTGCCGATCTTCATGCAGCTGCTCGAGACGATGGAGCAGGTCCACGGGCTGCGTCATCCGAACTTCCGGGGCCTGGTCCACGACCACCTGCACCCGAAGCACGTCGTGCTGGTCGAAGACGGCGTCGGCTTCGTGCCCGTCGTCACCGAGCTCGGCCTCGCGAAGGCCTTCGAGGGCATCGGCCTCGGCGACATGACCGACCCCGCCGGTCTGGTCGGGGCGCCGGAGTACTGGCCGCGCGAGTACGTCACCCACTACCGGCACATCAACCCGGCGACCGACGTGTTCTCCCTCGCGGCGATCTTCTACCGCGTGCTGACCGGCCACTCGATGCGGCCGGGCTTCTCGGCGATGCGCGACATGTGCGCGGCCGAGGGGCGCAAGCCGACGATGGCCGACTACTTCGTCGTGATCGCGAAGAACCCGCCGGTTCCGATCCGCACCCGCCTGCCCCGGCTGCCGCGGCAAGTCGCGAAGGTCTTCGACCGGGCGCTGCTCGAGCCGATCGTGCCGAAGTCCCGGCGCCGCGAGGCCCTCGGCCGCACGCGCTACCGCGACGCGGGGCGCTTCAAGAAGGCGCTGCTCTCGGCCCTGCGCGAGTGCGGGGTGGTCTCGCTCTGAGCCGTCCCGCGGTCGCGGGTCGGAGTCCGGTTCCGACATCGACTCCGATCGCGATCCGGCGCCACGGGCACGGACGGGGAACGGCACGCAGGCGCGCCCGCGAGGCACAGCCGGGGCTGGGTGTGCGTCGTAGCGGGAGCGGAGGCGGAGACGAGATCGAGTCGGAATCGGAATCGGAATCGGATTCGGAATCGGAATCGGAATCGGATTCGGAATCGGAATCGGAATCGGAATCGGAATCGGAATCGGAATCGGATTCGGAATCGGAATCGGAATCGGAATCGGAATCGGGATCTCTGTGGGGGAAGTCTTGACGACGAAGCGACGCCTCGGTCTGGGAGCGGGGATCGCGTTCGCGGCGGGCGCGATGTTCGGGCCGGGCTTCTTCGTCCTCCCGGGCAGCGTCTACGCCGCCGCGGGGCCGGCGCTGGTGTTGTCCTACGCCCTCGCCGCGCTGCTGATCCTGCCCGCGGTGCTCAGCAAGTGCGAGCTCGTCTCCGCCATCCCCCGCACCGGCGGCAGCTACGTCTACGTCGCCCGCGGCCTCGGCCCGCTCGCCGCGACGGTCACCGGGGGCGTCGACTGGCTCGCCACCGTGCTCAAGGTCGCCTTCGCCCTCGAAGGCGTCGGCTCGCTCGCGATGCTCTTCCTGCCCTGGGAGGCGGAGTGGGTGGTGCGGCTGGTCGCCGTGCTCGCCTGCGTCGCGATCTACCTGCACTTCGCCCTCGGGGCCCAGCTGACCGGCATGGTCCAGATCGGCCTGGTCGGCCTGGTCGGCCTCGCGGTGCTGAGCTACGAGGCGAGCGCCCTGCCCGCCCTCGAGCTCGAGCGGCTGGTCACCGCGCCGGCGTCGTGGGAGATCGTCGTCGCCGAGGCCGGGCTGGTCTGCGTCGCCTTCGGCGGCCTGACGTCCCTGGTCAAGATCGCGGGCGAGTTCGAGGCCCCGGAGCGGGTGGTGCCGCGCGCGATGCTCATCGCCTTCGCGGGCTGCGCGACCGTCTACGTGCTCGGCATCTTCGTCACCTTCGGGGTCAGCGAGACCGCGACGCTGTCCACCGACAAGCTGCCTCTCGCCGCCGGCGCGGAGGCCGTGCTCGGCAGCGCCGGGCGGCACCTGATCGAGGTCGCCGCGCTGCTCGCCTTCCTGACCGCGGCGACGACGGGCATCTTCGCCGCCTCACGGACGCTCTGGGCGATGGCCCGCGACGGGCTCGCGCCCGCCTTCCTCGGCCGCGAGCCGGATGCCCGGGTCGGGCCGCTCGCGGCGACGACCGCGACCACCCTCGCGGTCGCGTCGGTGTGCGCCCTGTTGTCGATCGAGAGCGTGATCAAGGCGGCCTCCGCGATGCTGCTCCTGCAGCTGA
>JAUIEM010000560.1 GCA_030428695.1 bacterium | reverse complement strand
TAGGGTGCATTGTCGGTCAGGTGGTCCAGCGCAGGCCCGGACACCAGCAGTCCCACCCGGGGTGGGGGACTGCGGAAGGCGCGCGCGGGCTCCTCAGGGCTGACCCGTCGTGTCCGCGGGCGGATCCTGCGGCGGCGCCGGCTCGGGCGCGGCGGCGTCGTCGGCCACCGCGAGCACGGTCAGGGTCGCCGACAGGCCGGGACCCTCGACCATCACGATCGCCCGCCGCTCCGCCGTCGCGACCGGGACGTCCTCGTTCTGGCGCAGCTTGAAGGTGTAGCTGGTCTTCCCCGCCAGCAGGATGAAGCGCTGCTCGACGTCGATCAGATCGGGGCGCCCGGCGTGGATGCGCAGCTCGAGGTCTTCCTCGGCCGGCCGGTTCAGGCTGAAGGTGACGATCGCGGGCAAGAGCGGCAGCCCGTCCTCGAGGGTCGCGCTCTCGTCGGCGGCGATCGTCCCGGCCAGGGGCGGCGGGAGCTCTTCGACCGCGAGCTCCAGCCGCGCCCGCGCGAGGCTTCCGCCGCCGCTGACCAGCAGCTCGGCGGCGCGGTCGTCCGGCCCGGGAAAGCGCCCGTCGGCCTGGACGAGACGCAGCACGGCCTCGGTCTCCCCGGCCGGCACGGTCAGGCTCGCGGGCGCCTCGACCAGGGCGGGGCGCCCGGTGAACACCGTCAGCGCGAGGTCCTGCTCCGCGGGCCGGTTCAGCCGCACGGTGAGGTCGGCCGGCAGGGTCAGCGGCCCCGGAGGATCGAGGCTGAGCGTCAGCGGCGCGACGACGGGCGGGGCGGGCAGGACCACCTCGGCGTCCGCGGCCATGCCCGCGCCGCTGACCAGGATGCGCCCGACCCGATCGTCGCGCTCGACTTCGGCCCCGGCCGCCGCGACCGGGATCTCGACCGTCGTCTGCCCGGCGGGCAGGGTGACCGTCTCCGGCACCGCGAACAGCGCGGGCCGCCCGGACCACACCTGCAGGCTGACGTCGCTCTCGGCGACCCGGTTGAGCCGCGCCTGCAGCTTCCCCGGCACCAGCACGCGGCCCGCCTCGAGGCTAGCGTCGGAGGCGGGGCCGAGGGTGACGGCGAGGGCGACCGGCTTCGTTCCGCCGGAGAGCAGCTCGACCGTGAAGGTGCGGCGCGCGACGGCCTCGCCGATCGCGACCTCGACCTCGCGGGTCAGGGCGACCAGCCCGGAGACCGGCGCGTCCTCGGCGAACAGCGCCTCGCTGCGGATCTTGCGGTAGCCGTCGGTCAGGGCGACCTCGGCGCTGTCGCGCAGCACCCAGCGGGGCTCGCCGTCGACGTCTTCCCGCACCCCGCGCGCCGAGGAGCCGAAGCCGACCCAGGTGTGCGAGGTCGCCGTCGGCGTCTCGATCATCACCAGCAGCGAGTCGTCGACGACCTCCTTGACCGTCAGGTTCCAGACCTCCTCCCGCTCGCCGTCGGACACGCGGTAGCTCGCCCAGTCGCCGATGGCGGTGCCGCGCCAGGCGTCGAACTCGACCTGCGCGCAGGCGAGGGAGGCGAAGAGGAGGAAGAGGAGGCAGCGCATGCGGAGCATCCCGGGCAGGAATCCCGCGGATTGTACCGCAAGCCCCGTCGCGCTCCAAGCCGTCGGTTCAGGCCGGTTGCCGCATCTCCAGCGCGAGCAGCACGCTGTCCTGGACGCGGATCATCGCGGCGATGCCCTTCCCGAGCAGCAGCCAGAAGCGCGCGGACAGGAACCCGAGCGCGGCGACGAGCGGACCGATCAGGCCGACCGGGAAGCTGCCCGCCCCGACCGCGAAGTACGTCCCGGCTCCGGCCAGGACGGCGGCCGCCAGCGCGGCGCTGACAAGGCCGAGGGCCTGCGCCGCCTGGGCAGCGGCCTCGCCGTCGGGGCGGCCGGGGATCGCGGGGCGTGCGCCCCGGGCGAGGGCGAGCACCGTGCGTTCGCGCTCGATCAGCGGCCCGAGGCAGGCCGCGAGGCGCAGGACGAACAGGCCGAACAGCCCGAGCGCCGGGGCCGCGAGCCCGAGCAGGAAGGCGCCCCACCAGAGCGTGAGCTCGCCCGGAAGCGTCGGGATCCTGATCCCGACCTCGAGCGCCAGCAGCAGCGCCGCCCCCAGGCTGGCCAGGGCGGCGAGGAACAGCGGGCCGCTGACGAGCCAGATCCGCACGGGGGTCGGGGTGTCGATTCGCGGGGCCCGCTTCGCGCGTTCCGCCCCGGCGAGCGCGTCGGAGGCCCGGCTCGCGAGGTTCCGCCAGTCGCGGAGGCTGGTGCTCAGCACGCCGCAGAAGCCCGCGATGGCCGGGAAGCAGACCGCGACGCCGAGGCCGAGCAAGAGCGGGGCGCTGACCGCTGCAGACCCCGACGCCACCAGCGCGCAGCCGTGAAGCACGGCCACGCCGGCGACGGCGTACCCGGCGCGGCTCAGCTTGCGCATCGCCTCGGGGAGGCTGAACGTGGCCGATCCGGGTGGCGGGAGCTTGGGCGCTTCGAGCGCGGTGAGGGCGACCCGGTTGAGGAGCAGGGTCTGCTGGCGCCAGCTCGTCGCGAGCTCGAAGGAGACCGAGCGCAGCCACTCCGCGAAGCAGCCGAGGAAGATCCCGACCGGCGCGAGGATCGGCGCGATCTCGACGGCGACGCGCGGAGTGCCGCCGGTCCTGCCGTCCGCGAAGAGCACGACCAGCAGCGCCGTCAGCCCGTAGAACAGGCACAGCGCGCCGCTTCCCCAGAGCAGCCAGCGGGCGCCCTGGGTGGCCAGGCTCAGCGCGTGGGAGGCGGGGAAGCCGGTGGTCTGATCCGCCCGGGAGGCTTCCACCGCTCAGCTCGGCAGCGCGGTCTTCTCGAAGACCCGCAGGGAGCCGCGGGTGTAGAAGTACTTCTTGCGGCGCACCGCGAGCAGGTTGTCGGTGTCGACCGCGACCTCGGTGTCCTTTCCTTCCTGGGCGATGTCGACCAGCTTGCCGAAGGAGCGCTGGCAGAGCTCGGCGTCGGTGCCCGAGGTGCCGTTGACCAGGAACACCAGGCCCTCCTCGTCGCAGATCACGTTGCCGGGGATGATCCCGATGCCCGCCCCGGTGATCAGATGGACGTGCACCGCGCTGGCGCTCTTGACCTCGTCGAGCCAGGTGCCGAGCCGCGCCCCGGCGTGGTCGGCGCAGATCTCCAGGCCGAAGCGCACGCCGTCCATCGTGAACACCGAGCCGCCGCCGAAGCCCATCTTGTCGCTCTGCTCCTCGTTTTCGAGCGGGTTCTTGCCCAGGGAGCCGATGTCCTTCGAGCCGGTGGTCGGCAGGATCACCTTGCGGTTGCCGCCGATCTTCGCGCGGCGGTCGGTGCCGGCCATAAAGGCGTCGGGGTTCTTGATCTTGAAATCGACGCCCGAGATCAGCTCCTTGTAGACGATGCGGTCGTGGACGCCGTCGGCCTTCTTGTGTCCGCCCTTTTGGATCAGGGCGATGTTGAAGACCTCGGTCTCCTTGCCCTGGTCGAGGTAGCCGACCGCGGTGCCGAGCACGAACAGCCAGTCGTCGTACTTGTCCTTGCCGGTCTCCGCGCGGATCTTCTCCATGATCGTCGAGATGTTCTCGATCGAGTAGGCGCCGCTCTTCGGGCGGAAGTAGAACTCCGGCGCCATGAACAGCACCAGGCTGCCGACGCTCATCCCGACCTTCTTGTACGCCTCCGAGATCGCGTGGGTCATCATCAGGCAGCGCGACTCGATGTCGTCCTTGTCGGTCTTCGCGCCCTTGTACTCCTTGGTCTTCAGCGTGCCGTCCTCGGCCTTGATGTCGACCGTCTGGATCGTGTACGCGACGCAGATCACGTTCTTGTAGCCCATCGTTTCCTCTCCGCAGCAGGGATCGCCCCATCGTACGGGGGCGCGCGCCGCAGGTTCAAGCCGGCACCACAACGCCCTACGGCAGGATCACCTCGGTGTGCAGGATTTGGTCGTGCTTGTCGACGATGTCGATCTCGCATCGGCTCAGGCCGCCGTCGATGCGCACCACGCCGAAGGTCTGGGTGGCGGCGAGGAAGACGACGTGCGGGTCGAGCGGCGAGGGCGGGCTGCGCACCCCGGCGCTGACCGGACAGGCCTGGACCTCGACGTAGCCTTCGGGATGGTGGTGCACCGCCGCCCAGTGCTGATCGCCGCTGAGGAAGAAGACGCCGCTGATACCCTGCTGGTCGAGGAAGTCGAACAGCTCGCCGCGCTCGGTCTGGTAGCCGTGCCAGTGGTCGCTGCCGGTCGTGCCGTAGCGCAGGGGCACGCTGGAGACGATCGCCTTGAAGGTCGCGGTCGAGGTGGCGAGGCCGTTGAGCAGCCACTGCTTCTGGGTCGCCCCGAGCATGCTCTTGCTCGCGTTGTCCGGGACGGCGTTGTCGGGCCGGAAGTAGCGGTTGTCGAGCAGGAAGACCTCGAGGGCGTCGCCCCAGGAGAACTTCCGGTAGATCCCGCCGCCGGCGCCGGGGGTGGCCTCGTAGGGGAAGTACTCCTTCCACACCTGCACGCCGAGCGCGACCCGGCTCGGGTCGGTGCCGCCGTCCCAGTCGTTGCGGATCTCGTGGTCGTCCCAGATCGAACAGACCGGCATCGCGAGGAACAGCTCCTCGAGGGCGTCGAAGCTGCGCACCAGGCGGTGCTTCTCGCGGTAGCCCTCGAGGGTCGTCGCCGCCGGGCTCGAG
>JAUIEM010000056.1 GCA_030428695.1 bacterium | reverse complement strand
ACGTCGACGACGCTGAAGTGGATCTGCGGGCAGGCCGGGAAGCTGCGCACGAGCAGGTCGCGCACGATGGTCGGGCTCGCCTTGGTGTGGGCCTTGGTGTACAGCGGCCCGAGCACCAGCCCGGGGTTGATCACGACCAGGCGCAGGTAGCGCTCGGCGCAGAAGTCCCACACCGCCCGCTCGGCGACGGTCTTGGCCAGGCCGTAGGGGTCGGTCTTCAGGGTCGCGGTCTCGTTCCAGTCCGCCTCGGTGAAGACCTGCTCCCCCGTCGTGTCGCCGCGGCCGACCGCGGCGACCGAGGAGGTCTGCACGAGCACCTTGACGGTGCCCGCCTTGGCGATCGAGGCGAGCACGTTGGCGGTGCCGCGCACCGACGGGTCGACGATCTCCCGCTGCGGGTCCTTCGCCGCCAGGCGCGCGACCGCGGCGACGTGGCAGACGGCGTCGCAGCCGTCGATGGCGGCGTCGAAGCTGCCCTCCTCGAACAGGTCCGCGCTGAACAGCTCGAGGGGATGCTCCGGCGCCTCGACCAGCGCCTTCAGGTGGGAGGTCTTGACCGGGTTTTGCGCGTCCCGCACCGTCGCCCGCACCCGATGGCCGCGCGCGAGCAGCTCGCGCACGACGTGGCTTCCGACATAGCCCGAAGCGCCTGTCACACATACCGTCGCCATCGTTTCCTCGCCTGCAGGAAGTCCGGAGAAGATACAGGAAAGCGCACGCCAGGCCCAACGCAAAGCCTCGACGCCGGGAAGCGTCGAGGCGGAAGGCGCGAAGGCGCGGATGCGCTGTCAGTCGGCCTGGGCGGCGTACCAGTCGCGCCAGGCGTCGGCGTCGGTGCCGAAGTCCTGCCCGGTCAGGCTGGTCAGGGTCGAGGCGGCATCGCTCGAGACCTGCTTCCACATCGCGGTCGGCACGATGACCTTGGTGCTCACGCCGGTGCGGGAGACGAGCGGCAGCTGCACGGCGCCGCCGGTCACGGTCGGCTGGTTCGGCAGGGTGCCGAGGTCGAGCGGCTGGCTGTCCTGCAGGCGCCCGCGGGAGAGCTGCGCGCGCACCTCGAGGCCGGCGGTCTCGACCGCCTGGATCAGGGCGGGCACCGAGGCCCGGTTGCCGATCGCGCCGAGGAAGTGCACCGCGCGCAGCCGCCGGTCGGCCTTGACGTCCTGGGCGGCGACCGCCTCGTAGAACTCCCGGGTCAGAACGGCGTCGGTCGCGATCGCGGTCGTGTAGGTCTCGGACACCGGCTGCGCCTCGTTCGAGGTCAGCGAGGTCCGCACCAGGGCCCAGACCGCGTCCCGGTCACCGATCGCCCCGAGCTCTTCGTTCGCGAACAGGCGCACGTGCGCGTCGCGGTGGTCGAGGGCGTCGCGCAGTGGCTCGACCCGGGCGCCCGGATCGTAGCTGCGCAGCTCGGCGGCGAGCGCGGCGCGCTCTTCGGCGCTGTCGGCCTTCGCGTACTTGCGGACCAGCCGGTCGAGCTTGCGCTCGGCGGTGCTGAGGAAGCGCTTGCGGTACTTCGCGAGCTTCTCGGCCAGCTCTCCCGTGGGAGCCTCTCCCGCCTCGACCGCCTCGAGCTCGGCGCGCAGCAGGTCGCGCTTGCGGCCCTCGTCGGTCAGGATGGTCAGCTCGCCCCCGGCCTCGCCGATCAGCCAGCCGACGTAGCGGCTGCCGTCGGACAGGGTGTAGGTGTCGGCCGCGGCCGGGACGACCAGGCACAGTAGCAAGCTCAGGGAAAGTCGACGCATGGGGAGGTTCCTCCAGACTCTGATTCCCCTACTATAACCGATCGATCGGCGCGGTCCGGTTTTTCGCTGGTTCCCCCGGGAGAAGCGACCTCCGGAGCCAGACATGACAAGCCAGAACGGCCGTTCATCCGACCTCCGCGTGGACGTGGCGCTGCACGGTGTCGCGGAGCTCACGGATCAACACCGGCTTGGCGACGAAGCCGTCCATGCCCGCCTCGCGGCAGCGCTCCTTCTCCTCGTCTAGCGCGCTCGCCGTCAGCGCCACGATCGGCACCGTGCAGCCCGCGCGCCGCAGGCGACGGGTGGCCTCGAGCCCGTCGATGCCGGGCAGCTGGAAGTCCATCAGGATCAGCTCGAGCGCGTCCCCCTGCTTCCACGACTCCAGCGCCTGGAGCCCGTCGCCCGCGACGGTGACGGTGCAACCGAAGCTCTCGAGCATCGCCCGCACGACCTTCTGCAGGTTCGGGGCGTCCTCGACCAGCATCACCCGCGCGCCCGCAGCCCGCCACTCGACGTCGCGCGGCGCCTCCTCGACGCGCGCCGGACCCTGCGCCGGCGCGAGCCGCAACCGGACGGAGAAGCACGAGCCCCTGCCGGGGGCGCTCGAGAGCCCGATGTCGCCGTCCATCATCCGCGCGAGCTCGCGGCTGATCGCCAGCCCCAGCCCTGAGCCCCCGAACTTGCCGCCCGCGTTCGCGGCCTGGCGGAAGGTGCCGAAGATCGACTCCCGCGCCTCGAGGGGGATGCCGATGCCGCTGTCCTCGACGGTGATCCTGACCGCGACCTTCCCGTCCTCTTCGGAGCTGTTCGCGACCACGCGGACGAAGCCCTCGGCGGTGAACTTCAGCGCGTTGGCGAGCAGGTTCGTCAAGATCTGCCGCAGCCGTCCGGCGTCCCCGCGCGCCCGCTCGACCGCGAGCTGGTCGAGGCAGAGCTCGAAGGCGAGCCCCTTGTCGAGGGCGGTCGCGCGGAACAGCCCGCAGACCTCGGTCAGCGCACTGGCCAGCGAGAAGTCCTCGCTGAGCAGGCTGACCTGTCCGCTCTCGATCTTCGCCGAGTCGAGGATGTCGTCGAGCAGGCCCATCAAGCCCTGGCCGGAGCTGTCGATCACCTCGACCCAGCGGCGCTGCTCGTCGTCGAGCTCGGTGGTCAGGAGCAGCTCGGCGACCGACAGCACGCCGCTCATCGGGGTCCGCAGCTCGTGGCTGACGTTGGCGAGGAAGCGCCCCTTGGCCTGGACCAACGCCTCCGCCCGCTCCTTCGCGGCGCTGAGCGCGGCGTTGAGCGCGGTCAGCTCGGCGGTGCGCGCGGCGACCTTCTCCTCGAGCTGGTCGCGATGGGAGGCGAGCTCGCGCGTCTTCTCGGCGACCCGCCGGCGCAGCGCGTGGTTCCAGCGCCAGGTGCCGACGACGACGAGGAAGCCGACCGCCACCACCCCGAACAGGACGGCCAGGAGGGTCTCGCCGGCCCCCGTGTCGATGTGCACCCACGCCCGGGAGATCGCCTGCCGCTGTGCAGGAGAGATGCTCGCCAGGCCCTTGCGCAGGAGCCCCTGCAGGACGGGCCAGTCGCTGCGGCAGCCCCAGGCGAGCTCGTAGCTGTAGCCGGTCTCGCCGACCACCCGCAGATTGTTGATCCCTTCCCGCTCGATGATGTACGACGCGACAGCGAAGTCGCTGACCACCGCAGAGACCTCTCCGGCGCTGGCTTTGCGCACGGCCTCGAGCGAGGTCGCGACCTCGACGAGGTGCAGCCCGGGGAACGTCTCGCGCAGATACGGAATGACCGCGTATCCCCGCACCACCGCGACACTCCTGCCGCTGAGCTGGTCGACGGTCAGATCCTGTGCGCTGAGGAAGGAGACCGGGAGGTCGATGACCGGCTCGGTGAACAGGAGGTACTCCGACCGCTCCCGGGTCTTCACCATGCACGCCACCACATCGGCTTCCCGGGCCCGTACCCGCTCGATCAGCCGCGCCCAGTGCTCCGGCGCGACCAGCTCGAAGCGGATGCCGAGCCGCTCCGAGAGCAGCTTCGCGTACTCGGCCGTGATCCCCGCGTGGCGGCCGTACACATCGACGAACTCGACCGGGGGGTAGTGGCGGGTGACCGCGAGGCGCACCGTCGGATGCTCCGCGAGCCAGGCGCGCTCCTCCGGCGTCAGCTCGAGGGTCTGCGCCGGGGCGAACGCCGCCAGCGCGAGCAGGAAACAGCGGACGAAACGCACGGGCCCCTCCCGCGGTGGTGCTCGCAGGGTAGCGCAGGGCTGGATGGGAATTCAACAGTCGCGGCCCCGCCACGGTGCGCGCAGAGCCGGAGCCGAGGATCGGGCGCCGCGGACAGCCCGCACCGACGGGGTTGCCATGACGCCAGACGCTGGCCTACACTGGGCCGATCCCCGGCACGGTGCGCGCGATGGACCCTTCCCCACAGGCTGCAGCCACGCTCCCGGCCCCCTGGCAACCGCTGCTCACCAGCGCGGGCGCCGACACCCTCGATCCCTTGGCCAGCTTTCCTCCCCACGGCGGCGGGGAGACCGTCGCGGTCGCCGACCTGCAGACGGCGCACGCGCTGCTCGACGGCGGCCGGCCGACGCGCTGCGGGCGGCACCGGCTGGTCGAGGCCGAGCAGCACGCCCTGCGCCGCCGCGTCCGCCTGCGGGTCTCGGGGCCGAGCCCGGAGGCGCGGCGGCGCTTCCTCAACGAGGCGCGGGTGCGCGGCCTCCTCGAGCACCCGCACATCCTCGGCACGCACCGCCTCGAAGAGGACGCTGGGGGGCGGCTGCTCCTGATCGAGCCCGCGGTCAGCGGTCGGTCCTGGGAAGAGGCGCTGCGGGGAGGCGCGGACACCGAGGCGATGCTGCAGGTGCTCCTGCAGGTCGCGCAGGCGATCGCCTTCGCCCACGCCCACGGCGTCCTCCACCTCGACCTCAAGCCCGCGCACGTCCTGCTGGGATCCTTCGGCGCGGTCACCGTCCGCGCCTGGAGCCTCGCCTGCTTCTTCCGGGTGCCCCTGGCCGGCTGCCGCACCCCCTACGACCTCGAGCTGCCCTCCGGCCCCCCCGTCTACCTGGCGCCGGAGCACGCGCGCGGCGAGCGGGACCTGCTCGGTCCGGCCAGCGACGTGTACGCCCTCGGCGGCATCCTGTACCGCCTGGTCGCCGGGCGTCTGCCCCGTGACGGCGACCTGCGCGCGGTGCTCGCGGCGGCCGCGAGCGGAGACCTGCCCGACCTCGCGCCCTGCGAGGATCCGCAGCTGCGCAAGCTGCTGCGCAGGGCGCTGGCCCCGCGGCCCGAGGACCGGCTGCCGGACGCCGAGGCCTTTGTCTCCGCCCTGGCCCGCTGGATGCGCACGCGGCGGAGCCGGGCCCTGGAGGAGCGGACCGCGCAGCTGCTGACGGAGGTCGAGACCCGCGCGCATCAGCCTGACCGCAGCGCCGCCGCCCGCAGCGCGCTGTACCAGGATCTCGCCCGCGTGGTCGAGGCTTCGAGCGCGCCTCGGAGCTGTGGCCGGGGAACCGCGCCGCCGCCCGCGGCGAAGCCCGGGCGCGGCGCGTCTACGCCGAAGCCTGTCAGCGCAACGGCGACGTCTTCCTCGCGCTCTCGGTGATGCGCAAGGCGAGCGCGGCCCGGCGCCGGGGGCAGAGCCGGCGGCGCGCGCGGAAGAGCCCGGAGGACGCCGCGCTCCTGGCCAGCCTGCAGCGCGCCGCCTACGGCCGACGACGGTCTGCCCGCCTGCGGCGGATCCTGCGCATCGCCCTCCTGACGGCGGCCGGCGTCGTTCTCCTCAGCCTCGCCGCCGTGTCCCTGTGGCTCGCCCAGCGGGAGCTCTCGAGCGCCGAGGACGCGGAGCGGCTCGCCGGGCTCCGCGAGCAGCTCGAGGAGGCCCGGGCCCAGACGGCGGCCGAAGCCGCGCGCAGACAGAACGCGGAGCGCGACCTGCTCGAGCTCTCGACCGCGCGCGACCGGCTCGCGGTGCCCCCGCCGCGCGACGCGTCCGAAGCCAACACGCGCCGTCCCTTGCTGCACCGTCTGCTCGCGCTGCTCACCGACCTGGAGCGCTGGGAGGAGCTGCGGCGGGCGTGCCGTGTCGCCCTGGCGTATCCGGGCGACAGCGAGGACACGCGCTTCCTCGTCCAGCGCCATCTCGCGCGCGCCTGCCTCGCCCTGAGCGACGCGGACCCGGCCCGGGAAGCGCTCGCGGTCGCCCGGGTCCAGGGGCTCGTCCAGCGCAGCTCCCCCGAGCTGGTCGGGTTGATCGAGGCCTACCTGCAGCTCGCCGCCCTCGACGACGCCGCGGGCAGGAGCGAGCAGGCCGCACGCGCCCGTGACGACGCCCGCGAAGTGCGCGCGATCGGCCTCGAGCGGCGGCCGCGGGACCGTGGCCTGCGGGGGATCGAGATCGACTGAAGGCGGACGCGGGTCGCGGGCTAGCTTGCTCGCGGAGGCGCAGAGAATGGCACAAGAAAGAGGAAGAGGAAGAAAGAGGAAGGAAGAAGAGAAGAATCTAACGCAGAGGCCCAGAGGCCCAGAGGCCCAGAGAGGAAGGAAGAGGAAGGAAGAGGAAGGAAGAGGAAGGAAGAGGAAGGAAGAGGAAGGAAGAGGAAGGAAGAGGAAGGAAGAGGAAGGAAGAGGAAGGAAGAGGAAGAAACCGACCTCGCGTGAGTTCCTGGGAGGGAGGTCAGCACCCGCCACCGCCTTTGGTGACGTTCCCGGAAAACCGCAGAAGCGCTGAGATCCGCGGAGGGCCGCAGAGCGGACAAGGACCCCTCTGCGGCCCTCCGCGGATCTCTGCGTCCTCTGCGACTCCTCTTCTTCTTCGCCGGCCGCCGGGGGTTCGTGTCACCTTCGTTCGGAATCAGGAGCACTCAGCGCTCGAGCGCCGCCAGCCGCGCGCTCAGCTCGGCCCGGTAGCGGCGCAGGTCCTCGCGCAGCGCGCGCACCTCCGGCCCGGCGTTGCGGGCGAGCCACTCGTCGAGGTTGCGCTCGGCCCGGGCCAGGGCGTCCTCGAGGGCTTCGCGTTCCGCGCGTGCCTCGGCCGGCGTCCAGCGCAGCGAGGCGTCCCAGCCAACGAGCAGCTCCTCGCTCGCCTCGAGCCCCCAGCCGAGGATGCGCGTCAGCCCGTCGTCGGGCGGCAGCGCCGCCCGCTGGGCCCGGACCGAGGCGAGCAGCGCCTCGCGGCGCTCGTGGAGTGCCCGCGTGTCCGGGACGACGACCGGGATGCCTAGCCGCGCCGCCCAGGCCTCGTCGCTCTCGGCGGGCACCTCCGTGGTGTCCGGGGGCGGAGGGGACGGAGGCGGCGGCCAGGCGTACCAGCCCGCGGCGAGCAGCGCGAGGCCGAGCAGGACCAGGCCGACGACGAGCCCGCGGGAGGGACCTCCGGAGGGGCGCGGCGCCCCGGGATCGCCGCCGCCCGCGGCCGGCAGGGGCGGCGGACCAGCATCCGCGGCGAGGGCTTCCTCCGCTTCCGCCAGCGCCTTCGCCAGGGCTCCGCCGTCGGGGAAGCGCGCGGCGGGGTCCTTGGCGAGCAGCCGGGCGACGATCGCGGCGGTCTTCGCGGAGGCCGTTCCCTCCAGGCCCGGCGGCGGGTCGGCGACGTGTTGTTTGAGGAAGTTGACCAGCGCCGGGCCGGGGAACGGCGGCTTCCCGGTCAGCATCACGTACAGGCTGCAGCCGAGGGAGTACAGGTCCGAGCGGTGGTCGCTGCTCGCGCTGTCCTGGCACTGCTCGGGGGACATGTAGGCCGGCGTGCCGAGGAAGGTGCCGCGCACGGTCAGCGCCGCCCCCGCTTCCTCCGCCCTCTTGACCAGCCCGAAGTCGGCGATCTTCACCGCGCCGGCCTCGGTCAGCAGCAGGTTGTCCGGCTTGATGTCCCGGTGCACGATGCCCTGCTCGGCCGCCGCCCACAGGCCGAGGGCGGTCTCGCGGGCGAGGCGCAGGGCCTCCTTCTCGGGCAGCCCCGCGGCGCCGAGCTGGTCGCGCACCGAGCCGCCGGGGCACCAGGTCAGCGCGATGGTGAAGGCGCCGCCGGCGACGAACATGTCGTAGACGCCGACGATGTGGGGATGCTCCAGCTTCGCCAGCGCCCGGGCCTCGCGCTTGAAGCGCTCGATCAGGGCGGTGTCGGCGGAGCACTCGGCGGAGAGCACCTTGAGGGCGACCGGCCGGTCGAGCTCGAGCTGGGTGGCGAGGAAGACCTCGCCCATGCCGCCGCTGCCGACCTTGCGCTCGATGCGGTAGCCGTGCACGGTCGCCCCGACCCGCGGCGGCTCGGCGCCGGCGAGGGCTCCGCCGCAGGCCGCGCAGAAGCGCGCGTCCTTCGCGCATTCGGTCGCACAGGCGGGACAGCGCACGGACCCCTCCGTGTCAGAACAGCTCGACCCCGTCGTCCGCGGGCGCGGGCTGCGCCGGGGCGCGGCTCGGATCCGCGCCGACCTGGATCAGCAGCTTGCCGAAGTTCTTGCCGACCAGCTGGCCGCGCAGGGCCTCGGGGGCGTTCTTCAGTCCTTCGACGATATGTTCCTTCGTCTTGAGGTGGCCCGCGCCGTACCACAGGCTCACGTCCTCGAGGAAGGCCTCCCGGCGGTCGAGATGGTCGGTGATGATGTAGCCCCGCACGGTCACCCGCCGGGTCAACAGGGTCGCCATCAGCTTCGGGCTCTTGTCGGGGCCGTCGGGCAGGCCCTGGAGGTTGTACCAGGAGATCAGGCCGCACAGGGGGACGCGCGCGCCGACGTTGAGCAGCCCGAGGGTCGCGAAGAGGGTGCCCCCGCCGACGTTCTCGAAGTACACGTCGACGCCCTGGGGGCAGGCCTCCCTCAGCGCTTCGGCGAAGCCGCGCCGCTTGTAGCTGACGCAGGCGTCGAAGCCGAGCTCGGCGACCGCGTAGCGGCACTTTTCCTCCGCTCCCGCCACGCCGACCACCCGGCAGCCCTTCAGCCTGGCGATCTGGCCGACCACCGAGCCGACGGCGCCGGTCGCGGCGGACACGACGACGGTCTCGCCCGCTTCGGGCCGGCCGAAGTCGAGCAGCCCGACGTAGGCGGTCAGGCCGGGCATGCCGAGCAGGCCGAGGGCGGTGCTGAGCGGCGCGCGGGCGGGGTCGAGCTTCGTCAGCGAGCGCGGGTCGACGCTCGCGTATTCCTGCCAGCCGCTCTGGCCGAGCACGAAGTCGCCCGCCGCGAAGCCGTCGGCCCGGGACTCGACGACCTCGGAGACCGTGCCGCCGACCATCGTGTCGCCGAGGGCGACCGGCTCGGCGTAGGAGGCGCCCTCGTTCATCCGGCCGCGCATGTACGGGTCGATCGACAGGTAGATGGTCCGGCAGAGCACCCGGCCGGCGGCGAGGGGCGCGACCGCTTCGGTCTTGCGCTGGAAGTCGCTCTGTCTCGGCGCGCCCCGGGGCCGCGCGGCGAGCACCCACTTGGTGTTCACGAGCTTGTCGGTCACGGTCCCCTCCTCGTCTCAGTCGGGCTCACGGAAGTCGCTCTCGACCCGGTTCCGCCCGCCCCTCTTCGCCGCGAGCAGGTGGTCGCTGACGCGCTCGAGCAGCGTCTCGACCTCCTCCTGATCGCCGACCCGCACCGCGCCGATGCTGACGGTGATCGGGATCTCCTGGCCGTCGGTGCCGGTGAAGGGCCGGGCGCCGACCGCCTCGCGCAGGCGCTCGAGCACGCCGTGGACGCGGTCGGCGGGCAGGCCGTGCATCACGATGACGAGCTCCTCGCCGCCGTAGCGCGCGACCCAGTCGCCCTCGCGCACCTGCTCGCGGATGCGGCGGGCGACGTCGACGAGCACCTTGTCGCCGGTCGGCCATCCGTGTTCCTTGTTGACGCGCCCGAAGTGGTCGAGGTCGAGCAGCGCGATACAGGCCGGATGGGCCTCCGCCGGGGCACGCAGCTCGGCCGCCAGGCGCTGGTCGAAGTAGCCGCGGCTGAAGAGCCCGGTCAGGGCGTCCTGCTCCGCGCGCTGCTTCAGCTCCTCGAACAGCTTGCGGCTGCGGCGGTTGATCACCTCGGCGACCTGCTCGGCGAGCACGCGGGTGCGGTTCTCGAAGGTGGTCAGCTCGACATCCCGGTCGGTCGCGATCGCCTCGCGTTCGAGCTCCTCGAAGCTGACCACCCTGTCGCGGCCCCGGGCCTTGGCGGCGCACAGGGCCTGGTCGGCCTCATCGACCGTGTCCTTGACGCGGCGCCCGCGGCGATGGCTGGCGAGGCCCGCGCTGACGGTGATGCGGTAGCCGGCGGCCCCGCCCGAGCGCAGGGCGGCGAGCAGCTCCTCACAGCGGGCGCGCACCTGGTCGAGGGGCAGGTGGCTCCAGAGCGCGAACTCCTCGCCGCCCCAGCGTCCGACGGCGAAGCGATCGCCGAGCTGCTCGCGCAGGCGGTTGGCGGTCGCGCGCAGGATGCGGTCGCCGACCTGGTGGCCGTAGCGGTCGTTGACCTGCTTGAAGTGGTCGAGGTCGAGGAGCGCGATGCGCAGGGGCTTCTTCTCCGCGGCGCGTCGGCAGGTCTCGAGCCAGACGTTGCGGTGCAGCAGGCCGGTCAGGCGGTCGCGCCGGGGATCGGACAGCAGCATGCGGCGGATGCGGTGCTCGAGCAGCAGCGGCGGGTCGCTGCGCAGGCTGAGCTGGTCGCGCTCGCGCACCCGCTTGAGCAGCGCCGGGACCTCATCCGCGCCGCAGAGCACCATCACCGGCCCGACGAAGCCCGCCCGGCACCTCCACAGCGCTTCGTGGTCGGGGAAGGCCTGGGCATCGAGCACGAGCAGGTCGCCCCGGTCGCGGTCGGGCGCGGTCTCGACCGCTTCGTCGAGGGATCCGTCGGAAGCTTCGTCGTCCTCCGGTCCGAGCCACCGCGCGCGCAGCCGGCCGAAGCTCGGCGGGCGCTGGGGGGACAGCCACAGGATGCGCCGGCTCGGGCTCACCGCTCTCCGCCTCGCGAGAAGTGCCTGGGGCCAGTGTAGCGTGCTGGGAGGGCGGCGCCTGTGACTGGCGGGGAAAAAATCCTCCGGCCCTGTCGACCGACGGCTGGTCTTCTCCGTCAGGGCGGTGGAGAATCGATCACTGAAGGAGTGAAACCGACCATGCGCACCCTGCTCGCCATCCTGATGCTGTTCGCCCTGACCGGCTGTCTGAAACGGAAGGAAGTCATCGACGTCGAGGCCGACGGCGCCGTCTCGCACGAGGTGATCCTCGAGGGCAGCCCCCGCGACTTCGCCACCACCGACGCCCTGCCCTCGGCGGAGAACGGCTGGAAGATCGACACCACCGAGCGCGGCAGCGGCGACGATGTCCGCCGCACCACTCACGCCGTGCAGCGCTTCCCCACCGGCGAGGCCCTGCCCGGCAGCTTTGGCGCGAGCGCGGGCGCCCTCGCCTTCCCGACCACCCTGCGGCAGGAGCGGCGCCCGGACGGCCTCGTCTTCCACTTCGAGCGCACCTACCCCGCCCGCCCCTTCGCCCGCACCGAGTACTGGTCCGGCCGCTTCCTCGACGAGAAGAAGCTCGAGAAGGCCGGCGAGGACGGCTGGACCCGCGAGGAGAAGCTGACCCTGATCGCCGACTTCGCCCGCGCCACCGGCTACGCCCAGGCCGAGCTCGCCGAGGCCGCCTCCGCCGCCGCGGGCAGCTTCCCCCCGGAGCGTGCCCTCGCGGCCCGCAGCGCCCTGCTCGCCGTCTACACCGGAGTCGACGCCGACGCCTTCCTGCGGGCGAGCGAGGCCCTGCCCGAAGCCGAGCGCGACGCCTGGACCGACGCCGAGACCGCGCGCCTGCACGACGAGGCCCTGTCCGCCTACGTCGAGACCCTGGGATTGGACAGGGATCGCGCCGCCTTCGACGCCGCCTATGCCCAGGAGCAGGCCACGCTGCAGGTCACCAAGCAGACCGGCGCCCACAGCTTCGAGGTGCGGCTGCGCCTGCCCGGCCGGCTGCTCGCCTCGAACGCCGACCGCGTCGAAGAGGACGGCACCCTGGTCTGGGAGTTCAAAGGCGACGCTTTCCGCGACCGCGACCTGCGCCTCGCCGCCAGCTCGCTGCTGGGAGCCGAGTGAGTGGAGTTCGCCCCCTACCGGGAGGACGTCTACCGCTGGGCCCTCCGCGTCGTGCGCTCGCCGCACGACGCGCAGGACATCGCGCAGGACGTGTTCCTGCGCTGGACCCGCCAGTGCGCCGTCGAGGTCCCCGCCCAGGCGCGCGCCTGGCTGCGCCGCGTCACCCTGCACCGGGCCCTCGACACCTGCCGGGCCCGCAGCCGCGACGCCGCCCTGGCCCGGAAGCTGCCGGCGCCGGAGCCGGCGCTGCCCGGCCTGCCGCTGGAACACGCCGAGCTGCGCGCGGACGTCGCCCGGGCGCTGGCCGAGCTGTCGGAGATGCAGCGCGCGGTGATCGCCGCCAAGGTCTTCGACGACCTGAGCTTCTCCGCCCTGGCCGACCAGCTCGGCATCGCGCCGTCGACCGCGAAGACCCACTGGCTGCGGGGGCTGGTCGCCCTCAAAGGGAGGCTGGAGCGATGGGGATGAGGGCGTGGGAGGGAGCTTGCGGGCGCCCGGCTAACGTGACCGGGCGGCGTTGCCGGGCGCGGCGCGCGACGGTGCGCCTCCCTTCCGGGCGCCCGGCAGGGCGCAACATCAACACGGCAAGCGCTCCAGAGGACCAGGTTGCCCTCCAAAGCTGGAGACAGCTCCGGGCCAGAGACGCTCTCCAATCGACAGACACTCCCCCGGAGCTGGCTCCAGCTTTGGACGGTCTTTTCTTCGGGCAACCTGCGTCTGACATGGTGGTGTCCGACAAGTTGATGAAGTGGAACCCCCCACCGGGGGGCAGGGGGGAATAGCATGCCCGCCATCCCCTGCCGCATCGCCTCGACCCCCGAACCGTGGACCGTGGACCGTGGGCTGTCGCCGCGTGACCGTGACCGTGGCCGTGACCGTGGCCGGGTGGCGTTGTCGGGCGCAAAGCGCGACAGAGCGCATCCCTTCCGGGCGCCCGGCTGCGCGCAACATCGAAACAGCACGGACTCCAGAGGACCCGGTCGCGTCCGACGACCTGATGGGGTGGAACCCCCCACCGGGGGGCAGGGGGGGAATAGCACGCACGCCATCCTCTTCCGCCCCGCCCCGACCCCCGAACCTGGGCCGCATGACCCCGCCCGTGACCGGTCCGAATCACACCCCCCAAGGAGACAACGATGCACTGTGACACCGCCACCACGCTGATCGCCGAGCTGCTCGGGGGCGAGCTCCCCGCCGCGCAGCGGCCCGCGCTCGAGGAGCATCTCGCCGGCTGCGCGGACTGCCGCGCGCTGGCGGAGCAGGCCGGGGCGGGGCTCGGCCTGCTGCGCGAGGCTTTTCCGCCGGTGCCCGCCCGGGCCCGGCCGCGCGTCGCGCTGCGCGCGCTGCGCTACGCCGCGGTGTTCCTGTTCGCGTTCGCGGCCGGCTGGCTGCTCCGCGCGCCCGAGCCGCCCGCCGATCCACCTCCGCCGCCGCCCGCGCGGGCCGCGGCGAACCTCGCGGAGGCGCTGCACCAGGCGCACCGGCCCGAGCGGGACGAGCTCGCGGTCGGCTTGAGCGCGATCCTGCGCATCGAGACGCGCTGAGGGGCTTGCCAACCGGGCCGGGGTGGTCTACATCCCTGGCATGCTCGAGAGGAGAAGGCGATGCGGAGCGTGTGCGTGTTCTGCGGCTCGCGGCCGGGGGTCCTGCCCGCCTACCGCGCCGCGGCGGAGGACTTCGGGGAGCGCTGCGCCGCGCGCGGGCTGGCGCTGGTCTACGGCGGGGGCCACGTCGGCCTGATGGGAACGGTGGCGGACGCGGCCCTCGCCGCCGGCGGCGAGGTGATCGGGGTGATCCCCGGGGCGCTGCGCGACCGCGAGCTCGCCCACGCCGGGCTGACACGGCTCGAGGTGGTCGACGGGATGGCCCCGCGCAAGGAGCGCATGGCCGCGCTCTCCGACGCCTTCGCGGTCCTGCCCGGCGGCTGGGGCACCCTCGACGAGCTGTTCGAGATGCTGACCTGGAACCAGCTCGGGCTGGCCGCCCAGCCGGTCGGCCTGCTCGACGCCGGTGGCTTCTACACGCCGCTGGTCGACTTCCTCGAGCGCGTGCGGGACGCGGGCTTCGTCGCGCCCGCGCAGCACGCCGAGCTGCTCGTCGAGAGCTCCGCGGACGCCCTGCTCGACGCCCTGGAGGCGGCATGCCCGCGAACCTGACGCCCTTCTACCGCAAGGCCGAGCAGCGCTACAAGCAGGCGAGCACGCCTCAGGAGGAGCTCGACGGGCTGCAGGAGATGCTGCGCGAGCTGCCGAAGCACAAGGGCACAGAGAAGATCCAGGCCGACCTGAAGAAGCGCATCTCCGAGGTCAAGGAGCGCCTCAAGAAGGCGCCGAAGGCGGGAGGCAAGGGCGGCTTCAGCACCAAGGTCGACCGCCAGGGGCTGTTCCAGGTCGCGCTGGTCGGTCCTCCCAATGGCGGGCGTTCCTCGCTGCTGGCGGCGCTGACGGGCGCGCATCCCGAGATCGCCGCCTACCCCTTCACCACCCGGGTGCCCCAGCCGGGGGTCGCGGTGTTCGACAAGTACCGGCTGCAGCTCGTCGACCTGCCCGCGGTCTCGACGGCCCACATGGAACCCTGGGTGCCGAGCTCGATCCGGGCGGCGGACGCCGCGCTGCTGATCCTCGACCTCAGCGACGACGGCCTGCTCGAGACCGCCGTCGAGACGCTCGACTTCCTCGACACCAAGCGGGTGCGCCTGGTGCGGGACGTCGACGATGAGGAGGAGCAGATCGCGCCGGTGCCGACCCTGTGCGTCGGAAACAAAGCGGACGATCCGGACGCGGAGACGCGGCAGGCCCTGCTCGACGAGCTCTGGGGCGGGCGCTTCCCGATCCTGCCGGTGTCGGCGGAGAGTGGCCTCGGTCTCGACGCCCTGCGCCGGCAGCTGGTCGACTTCCTCGGCGTCATCCGCGTGTACACCAAGAAGCCCGGCGGCGCGATGGACCTCGAGGAGCCGTTCATCATCCGCCGCGGCGACACGGTCAGCGACCTCGCCGAGCGCATCCATCGGGACATCGCGGCGAAGCTGAAGTCTGTGCGGCAGTTCCGGCCGGACGGCAGCGGCGGGCAGTGGGTGTCGCGGGACTACGTGCTCGAGGACGAGGACGTCGTCGAGATCGAGCTCTGAGCGCGCGTCGGCTTCCAGCGCCCGAGACGAACCGGTGACATCTCTCTGCAAGGCTAGGTCGGCTGCGCCCCGGCGGGCTGTGTGT
Organism: bacterium; assembly: GCA_030428695.1. The sequence goes on along the minus strand of JAUIEM010000056.1, from coordinate 16,308 downwards.
CATACTGGGGGCAGACTCCACACAGGAGGACCAGCGTGCGCACATTGATCGTCTGTCTTCTCGCCGTCCCGTTCCTCGGCTGCCAGGCCCCGTCGGGCCAGGCCTACCGCGGGGTTCCCCAGCGGCACCACTCGCCCCAGAAGCTCGACCTCGCGATCGCGCGGGCGAAGGCCCAGCCTCGCCAGTGGCGCATCGGCATCGACCCGGTCGCGGTGCCGGCGTCCAACGTGACCCTCGCCGAGGCCCGTGGCGCCCACGCCGCCAGCCTCTCCGACGAGCTCTCCGCGCTGTTCAGCGGCTTCGTGCGCGGCACCGGCGCCTTCGTCGTGCTGCCCTACGACAGCCCACCGAGCGACCCGCACATGACGGCGGACGCCCCGGAGATCTACCTCTGCGCCCGCGTGCTCGAGCTCAAGCTCGGCGGCATCGACAACGACCCGAACGCCTACACCCTGCGGCTCGCCCTCAAGGCGGTCGACCTGCGCACGGGACGGACCGTGTTCGAGAGCGAGAGCAAGGGCTACGTGCGCCGCGGCACCCCGCTGCGCTTCGCCGGGCAGCTCAGCGACGATCCGGCGCTCCTCGCCGCCTCGAAGGTGCCGATGGAGCACCTGTTCGTCGACCTGATCGACCGCGTCTACTGATTCCCAAGAACACGGAGCGACCATGGACCTCGGAGCCTTCTCGATCAGCCTCGCCGTCAAGGACCTCGCCGCCAGCCGCGCCTTCTACGAGAAGCTCGGCTTCAAGGCGATGGGCGGCGGCGACCACTACCAGATCCTGAAGAACGGGACGACGATCATCGGCCTGTTCCAGGGCATGTTCGAAAACAACATCCTGACCTTCAACCCGCGTTGGAGCTCCGACGCCCAGGAGGTTCCAGGCACCGACGTGCGCGAGCTCGCGAAAGAGCTCGAAGCCGCCGGCCTCGAGCTCCACTCCTCGAACGTCGGCGACAGTCCCTCCGGGCCGGCCCACCTGACGCTGATCGACCCCGACGGCAACGCGATCCTGATCGACCAGCACGTCTGAGCGGAGCCCTCAGTCTTCGCCGAGAGTCTCCTGGAAGAAGCGCCGGACGCGCCGGAACACGCGCGGGTCGATCGGCGATGTGTAGTGGCCGAGGCCCTTCTGCAGGAACAGCTCGCTCGCCACCCCGGCCTCGACCAGCGCGGCGTGCAGGGCGGCGACACCGTCGACCGGCACGAGCAGGTCGTTGGTGCCGTGGAAGAAGAAGAAGGGCGGGTCCTCCGCGTCGACGCTGGTCAGCGGCGTCGCCAGCTCGTAGACCTCCGGCAGCTCGCGGCGGCTGCCTCCGAACAGGTAGCGGAAGGTGTCGGCGTCGAGGGACTGGCTGACGAAGTCGCAGGGCGTGCCGCCGGCCGCGACCGCCTGGACGGTGCAGGGCACGTCGGCGGAAGGGTCGGGGTCGGAGACGGTGCCGAGCAGGCTGACCAGGTGCGCGCCGGCGGAGTAGCCGAAGGCCCCGATGCGCTCGGGGTCGACGTCGAAGTCGGCCGCGGAGCGCCGCACCCAGCGCACGGCCTCGCGGCAGTCGTCGATGTGGGCGGGCCACTGATGCTCGGGGGACAGCCGGTAGTTGATCGCGAAGACGGCGAAGCCGCCCCGGGCGAGGTACCAGGCGTGCACTGCGAGCTGGGTCTTGCTGCCGTTGCGCCAGCCGCCGCCGTGGACGACGACGATCGCCGGATGCGGCCCCTCGCTCTTCGGCAGGTAGGCGTCGAGCAGGAGCCCGACCCCGTCGCGCTCGGCGTACACGATGTCGGACACGCGCTCGACGCCGACCGCGGACGCGGGCAGGGCCAGAGCCAGAGTGCACAAGAGGGTCAGACGGACGGACATGGCGGGGCCTCCTCCAGGCGGAGCGAGGATGATATACTGCGTCGGACTTTCTTGCCAACCCGGAGGCTCCCGTGCGCATCCCCGTCGAGTGCACTCTGTGCGAGCATCAACTCAGCCTGAAACCCAAGTATGCGGGGAAGCGCATCAAGTGCCCGGAGTGCGACGGACCGATCGAGGTCCCGGCGCTCGACGGCGAGGACGAGGCCCCTTCCCGTCCGCGCAAGAAGGGCTCCGGCCGGGTCAAGCCCTCGTCGGGGCGCAAGAAGCTCGCCGCGAAGGTCCCGAAGCGCAAGCTCGGCGCCAAGGCTCCGGGCAAACGCAGCGGGCTCGCCGGCAAGGCCCCGAGCAAGCGTGGGCTCGGCGCCAAGGCTCCGAGCAAACGGCGGGACCGGGACGACGACTTCGAGGACGACGAGCGGCCGCGCCGACGCCGTACCGCGCGGCGGGGGAACCGGCGGGCCGCCAGCGCGGGGGGCGGGTTCTTCTCCGGGTTGGGGCTCCGCCTGGTCGGCGGCGCCGTGGTCGTGGTGTTCCTGCTGATCGGGAACTTCTTCTTCTGGGGCAGCGCGGCCTACAACCGGTCCTGGAGCGATGTCAAGCAGGGGATGAGCGAGCGCGATGTCCGGGACATCATGGGCTCGCCGCTGCACACCTTCCCCGACGAGCTGCAGTGGGCGGCCGAGGACGGCGTGGGCCGATCGACGACCCTCACCTACTACATCGTGCTGTTCGAGAACGGCAAGGTCTCCGAGAAGGTGAAGATGTCCGAGGCCGAGTACAACGCGCTCCCGGACTTCTGACCCCGTGGACCAGCGCACCGCCCTGTCCGTCCTGAATCTCGCTCCGGGCGCCTCGCGCCGGGAGATCGAGGGCGCGTTCGCGCGCAGGGTCACCGAGCTGCGCAAGGTCGCCGCCCAGGCCCCGACTCCGTCGCTACGGGCGAGCTGCATGCGCTCGCTGAAAGAGCTCGACCAGGCGCGCAAGGTCGCCCTCGATCCGACCAAGGGCACGACCCGCCGCTCGACCCCCGCGACCCCGGGCTGGGGCCCGCCGCCGGAGCACCCTCCGCCGCCAGGTTGGCGGCCGCAGGCGCCGACCCTGGCGAAGGAGGACACCGACCCGGCGGCGGGGGACGAGACGACGACCCTGACCGGGGACTCGAGCCTGCACGAGTCGCCGCATCAGGGCCTGCGTCTGCTGATCGACATCGCCGGCGAGCGCGAAGAGCGGGTGCTGTACGACGGCACCTTCCGCATCGGCCGCGGCGCCGACAACGACCTCGCCCTCGACGACCCCTGCTTCTCGCGCCACCACTGCCACATCGAGGTGTCCGGGCGGCGCGCGACGCTGGTCGACCTCGGCAGCACCAACGGCACCCTGCTCAACGGTCAGACGGTCCAGCGCCAGCGCCTGCAGCCCGGTGACGAGATCGTGATCGGCAGCCTGCGGGCGGTCTTCGCCCCGGAGCGCAGGTCCCGCCCGCTGCCGCTCTGGCCCCTCGGGCTGCTGGTCGTCGCCGCGGCGGCGGTGCTGTGCGTGCTGTTCGCCGCGCGGGTCTCGGCCGACCCGCGCGCCTGGCTCCACAGCTGGGCCCGCTTGCAGGGCCAGGCCCCAGCCGCGCCTCCCGCGGCGGACAGCAGCCCGGCGGCCGTCGCCCCGCCGCCGGCCGTCGAGCGCCGCCTCGAGATCCTGCGCCCGGCGCCCGGAAGCTGGCTGCGCGCGCGGCACCTCGAGCTGGTCGGTCGCGTGTTGCCCGCCGACACCGTCGTGCAGGTCGCCGGCCAGAGGCTGTTGCCCACCGACGACGGGCAGTTCGTGTGCTTCGTGACGCTCGCCGAGGGGGAGAACACGCTGACCGTCCGGGCCGGCTCGATCGAGCGGGAGCTGACCTACCGGGTCGACACCATCGCGCCGGAGATCGAGTGGATCCTGCCGCGCCCCCGGGTGCTGACCGAGACCTCCCTGACCGTACGGGTCCGGGTGAGCGGGGACCCGGTGCGGGTCGAGGTCGACGGGCTCGAGGCGAACGCGCGGGCCGAGGGCATCTTCACCGCGGCCCTGCGCGTCGCCGAGGACGTCGGCGCCGTGCGGGTCACCGCCTGGGATGCCGCCGGCAACCCTGGGGTGCTCGAGCGTCCGCTGCGCATCGACCGGACCCCGCCCCGGCTGTACGACCAGTCCTTTGCCCTGCGCGGGGACTCCGTGGTCGTGCGCCTGCACGCCGACGAGCCCGTGTCCGGCCACGCGTGGACGGAGGGAGCCTGGGAAGCCAGCGACAAGGCGCTCCTGCAGCTCCTGACGCCGCTGCCGGAGTCCGACTCCCTGCGGCTCTGGCTGCGCGATGAGGCCGGCCACATCGCCTACTACAGCTGGCCCCGGACGCTGCTCGCGCCCCTCTACCTCGCCCGCGCCGCCGACGCCCCGCCCGCCGCCGCCATCGCCGATCTCGAGCGGGCGGTCTCCCTGGCCCCGGACCTGTCCGAGGCCGTGCTCGCGCTGGCCGCCGCCCTCGGCCCCGGAGACCGCGCCCTGTCCGTCCTCGACGACGGCCTCGCCGCCCGGCCGGGGGCTCCCGCCCTGCTCGAGGCGCGGGCGGAGGAGCGCGCACGCGCGGGCGACTTCGCCGGCGCCGTGGAAGACTTCTCCGCCCTGCTCGCGAAGGCTCCCGACGACCCGGCCCTGCTCCGCGCGCGCGGCCTCGCCCGGCTCGCCGCCGGAGCCCGCGAGCCGGCCCGCGCCGACCTCGAGCGGGTGTGGCAGCTGGTCGGGCCGACGACCGAGGTCGCCCGCGCCCTGGTCGAGCTGCGGGCCGAGGCCGGAGACCTGCAGGGGGCGATCGAGGCCGGCCAGGAGGTCCTCTTCCACGCGCCGGACCGCGCCCTCGCCCTGCGTGTCGCGCGGCTCGAGCTCGCCGCCGGGCAGGAGGACGCCGCCCTCGCCAGCCTCGGCGCGCTGCTCGAGGACGGCCCGGACTTCCCCGCGGCCTCGGCCCTGCGGGCGGAGCTGCGCCTCGCCCGCAACGACTTCGCTGGCTGCATCGCCGACTGCGACGCCGCCCTCGCCGTGCACCCCGACGACGCGGAGCTGTGGCTCCTGCGCAGCGCCGCGGAGGTCGGCCGCGGCGGGCTGTCCCGCGCCCTGGAGGACACGACCCGGGCCATCGGCGCCGCGCCCGACTGGCCGGAGCCGTACGTGCGCCGCGCGGCGATCTCCCTCGCCCTCGGCGCGCCGGCGGACGCCAAGGCCGACTGCCAGCGGGCGCTCGAGCTCGATCCGCAGCACGAGCGCGCGCAGCACAACCTCGAGCGGGCGGAGCGGGAGCTGGGGGGGGAGTAGGAACCGGCTCCGACTGCGATTCCGATTCCGAGACCGAGAAGTGCCCGCGCCCGTGCCCGTTCCGCCTCCGATTCCGACCTCCGTTTCTGACTTCCGATTCCGTTCCGATCCGCCCGTCCTGTCCGTCCGCCACGCGCGCGCGGGTCTTCGCGGTCCGCCTCGCGCTCGGACCTCCGGCCCCCTATCATGAACCGGGGGCAGGGAGGAGCTCGTGGTCGACGACAGCCTGCACAGGATGTGGGAGGAGACCCTCGGCGGGCCGCCAGGCGAGCTGTCGGCCGCGACCACCTTCCGGCGCCCTCCCCTGGGCGGAGGAGGCGCGCTCGCCGGCGGAGACCGCTTCGAGCTCGGGGAGGAGGTCGGCCGCGGCGGCATGGGCATCGTGCTGCGGGCCCGCCAGCGCAGCCTCGACCGCGATGTCGCCGTCAAGCTCCTGCGGCGCTCCCTCGACGACGACTCCGACGGCTCCCGCAGCTTCCTCGCCGAGGCGCTGACCAACGGCCTGCTGGAACATCCGAACATCGTGCCGGTCTACGACCTCGGCCGCAGCGCCGACGGCGAGCTCTTCCTCGCGATGAAGCTGGTCGGCGGCAGCTCGTGGTCGGAGCTGATCGCGTCGAAGAGGCGCCCGCTCGTCGACGAGCTGCACGTGCTGTCGCAGGTCTGCAACGCCGTCTCCTACGCCCACAGCCGCGGCGTCACCCACAACGACCTCAAGCCCTCGAACGTGATGATCGGCGAGTTCGGCGAGGTGCTGGTGATGGACTGGGGGCTCGCGAGCTCCTTCGGCGCCCGCGAAGAGGGCTCGCTGCTCTGCCACCGCGACGAGATCCACGGCCCCTGCGGCACCCCTCACTACATGGCCCCCGAGCTCGCCGAAGGCAGAGGCAGGGACATCGGACCCTGGACCGACGTCTACCTGCTCGGGGGGATCCTCTACAAGCTGCTGACCGGCCGCCCCCCGCACTCCGCCAGCAACGCCCTCGAGGCCCTGGTGCGGGCGGTCAGCCACGAGATCGAGCCGCTGGACGCCAGCATCCCCGTCGAGCTGCGCGCGCTGTGCGAGCGGGCGCTCGACGCCGACCCGGGCCAGCGCCACCCGAGCGTCCAGGCCTTCCAGCAGGAGCTCGAGACCTTCCTCCGCCACCGCGAGAGCCTGCAGATCAGCAGCCGCGCCGAGCTCCAGCTCAGCGCCTGCACCGCCCAGGACGGCGCCGCGCTCGACGAGGCCGGCCGCAACAAGCTGTACACCACCTACGCGGCGGCGGTCGCGGGCTTCACCTCGGCGCGCAGCCTGTGGCCCGGGAACCCCCGCGCGATCCGCGGCGTCGGCCGCGCCCGCCGGGCCTTCGCCCGGGCCGCCCTCGAGCGCGGCGACCTCGGCCTTGCCGGCGCCCAGCTCGGTGAGCTCGAGGAAGAGGACGCCGGCCTGCGCGACGCGCTGCACGCCGCCCGCCAGCAGCGCGCCGCCGAGACGCGCAGCAGACGCCGCATGCGCCGGCTGCTCGTCGGCCTGGCGCTGCTGCTCGGGACGGTGCTGGCCGCGGGCTGGGGGCTGACCAGCGCGCAGGCACGGCGCATCGCCGAGCAGAACAGCGCCCTGCGCGACAGCGAGTGGCGCCTCTCGCAGAAGCTCGAGGAGCTGCAGCGCACCAAGGACGAGAGCGACGCCCGCGGGCGGGTGGCGATCGCCGCCCTCGACGAGCTCACCGAGCTGCCCCTGGCCTGGTCCCGGCAGGCCGACCCCCTCACCCGCCACCTCGCCGAGAAGGCCCTGGCCGAGGCGGGCCGGGGCTGGGCCGCCCTGGCCGCCAGCGGCGCGCTCCACGACAGGATCGGCGCCGCGCGCGCCTCGCTGCGCCTCGCCCAGGTCCGGCTCCGGGTCGAGCGCGACGCCACGGGGGCCCAGGCGCTGCTGCACGAGCTGCTCGAGACGCTGCCCGACGGCCCGGACAGCGCCGCGGTCGCCCTGCGCCTCGAGGCCCACCAGGAGCTCGCCCGCTGCCGGCTGCAGCTCGGCCAGCTCGACGGCTTCCTGGCGGCGACGGCGGCCGAGCGCGCGCTGTCGTCGGCGACCCCCGACCTCGTCGGGCCCGCCCTGCGGGAGCGCTTCGCGCCGCTGCTCGACGCCCGGCCCCTGACCGGGGGGGCGGCGGACTCCCTGCGGGCGGCGCTGTTCGCCCTGGTCGATGAGGCGGTCGCCGCGCCCCCCGCGGACGTAGACCGGGAGGTCGAGCTGCTGTCGGCGCTCGGCTTCCTGCTCCTCGAGGTCGAGCCCGCGCGGGCGCACACCGTCCTCGCCCGGAACCTCGAGCGGGCCGGCGAGGCGGTCGGCCACGAGCTCGGGGGCGAGCGCCGCGGCCGCTGGATCGAGGCGCTCGGGCTCGCGGTCAACGTCCCGCAGCTGGTCGAGCGCTGCTGGGAAGAGCTCGCCGCCTACGGCTCCCGCCTGCTCGACGAGCCGCAGGCCGACGCGCGCTCGGCCACCACCGGGCGGCTGCGCATGCTCGGCTTCATCCACGCCGAGCACGGCCGCTGGGAGGAGGCACGCCGCTACCTCGAGGCGCACCTCGCCCGCCTCCTCCCCGCCGCCCTCGACGACCCGGGCCACGCGGACCTCCAGGCCAGCCTCGCGGTCGCCCAGGCCGACCTGGCGAAGGCCGAGCGCACGCTCGGACGCTCCATCGCGGCCCTCGACCTGTGCCGCTCCAGCCTCGCGATCTTCGAGCGGCTCGCGGCGGCAGAACCCGATGACGTCGTGATCGCGAACAACCGCGCGACCGTGCTCGAAGAGCTCGGCCGCTGCCAGGCGGCCATCGGTCGGGCCCCCGAGGCCGTCGCCGCGTTCCGGAGCTGCCTCGCGCTCCTCGAGGAGACGGCGGCCCGCCTGCCGGAGCTGAGCGCCGACCGCCAGGACCGGCTGCGCGCGAGCGGCTCGGTCGCCTCCTCGGTGCTCAGCCTCGCCACCGACAGCGCCTCGGGCCGCTACCGGCGGGCGCGCGTCGCGACCCTGCTCGCCGAGGGGCTGACCACGCTCGGCGACCTCGAGGCCGCCCGGGGCGCCCACCGGCGCTCGATCGAGCTGCGGCGGGAGCTGTTGCGGGAGAGCGAAGATCCCGACCACGCGCGCCGGCTCGCGATGGCCCTCGATCAGCTCGGCCACGTGCTGCACGACCACGCCAACGAGCTCGGGGATCCGGCCCTGCACGCGGACGCCCTGCCGATCTACCGCGAGTCCTACGCGCTCTTCCTGCGGCTGTTCCACGCCCGGCCCGACGCCGACATCGCCGACAAGGTCGCCCACGCCGCCGGCCACGTGACCGAGCTGCTCGGTATCCAGGGCGACGACGCGGGGGTGCAGGAGGTCGCCGCGCAGGTCGTGCCGGTCGCCCGGGCCCTGGTGCGGCTGCGTCCGGACGATCCGGTCGCCCGCTCGCGGCTCGCGGGGCACCTCGAGGATCTGGCCCGCAGCAGCGCCGCGCGCGGCGAGCAGGCGCGCGCAGCCGGCGCCTTCGAGGAAGCGATCGCGCTGCGCGAGAGCCTCGCCGAGCGCGAGCCGCCGGCGCTCTTCAGCGCCCTCTGGCAGCGCGCACGCTTCCGCGCCTCCCACGGCGATCTGTCCGGCGGCCGCGCCGACTACGAGCGCGCCCTGGCCGTCATCGAGTCCCGCTTCGCCGGCTCCACCCCGCCACCCCAGGCGATCGTGGGGCTGGTCGAGCTCAGCCGGGAGCTGTGCGCCTGCCTGCTCGCCGCCGGGGAGGCCGACGTCGCCAGCGCCCTGGCGGAGCACGCCAACGACCGCCTCGACCAGCTCGACGCTCCGGCCCTCGCCCTCGGCACCGCCGTGCAGCGCGAGGCGGCGGTCGCCCGGCTGCTGCTCGGGGAGCTGGAGGAGGCGCGCCGGCGCGTCGGCTGGGCCCAGAGCATCGCCCCCCACGAAGCGGCCAACCATTTGCTGCGTGCCCTGCTCGAGCGCGCGACCGGCGACCCGGACGCCGCTCTCGCGGCCGCGGCCCGCGCCTTCGAGGAGGAACCCGGCCCCGACCAGGCGCTGTGGCTGACCGCCCTGAGCGGCGACCCCGGGGTGCTCGCGCTGCTGCCGGAGCTCGACGGCTGGCGGGCGGTCCTCGCCGCCCACCTCGCCGGCGACGCCTCGCTCGCGGCGGTGCGCGAGGCGACGGCGCGGGCTCCCCACGAGGCCGAGAGGCGGCGGCGGCGCTGCCTGGCCGAGGCGGTGCTCGGGCTGGCGGCGGAGGTGCGCGGCGAGGAGGCGCGGGCGCGGGAGCACTACCGCGCGGCCGAGCTCTCGCTCGCCTTCGACAGCCCGGCGGCGGTCTGGACGGTGCTGCGCAGAGGACGGTGAGTGGCGCGCGCGGGGCGCACGCCCTATGTTCGAAGAGGAACCACGGGAGCGGACATGACCCTCTCTTGCACGCGCTGCGCACGGAAGATCCCCGCCCGCTACGTCGACCTCGACCGGGTGATCTGCCAGTGCCATGACTGCGGCAACGTGTTCGGCTTCGAGGACCAGGTCGAGCCCCTCGAAGATCCACACCCCTTCGCCCAGCAGCGGCTCGCGATTCCCTGCCCGGCCGGGATCACCGTCGACGACCGTCCGGAGCGGCTGCGCATCGTCGTGCCCTGGATGTCGCCGGCCCTGTGGTGGCGGCTGGTCGGCGGAAGCGTGTTCGGGCTCTTCTTGCTCGGCACGATGCTCAACGTGATCGGCGCGACGCCCTTCGCGGGGCTGTTCATCGTCTGGGTGCTCGGCCTGACGCCGCTCGCGATCGGCTTCCTCGGCGGCATCTACATCGTGCTGGTGCACTTTCTCAACCAGACCGTGATCGAGGTCGACCGCGAGCGCTTGCGCGCGCGCTCCGGCCCGCTGCCCTGGCAGCCCGACTGCCGGCTCAGGGTGGAGAACATCGACCAGCTGTACTGTCGCGCCCACCCGCTGCTCGGGCTGTTCCAGCGCAACCAGTACTGCCACCACCAGACCTACGACCTCGTCGCCCGGCGGGAAGACGGCGCGACCGCCGAGCTCTTGCGCGGCATGATCGACCCGGACCACGTGTGGTTCGTCGAGCAGCGCATCGAGGACTGGCTCGGCATCGTCGACCGGCACGTGCGCGGGGAGTTCCGCTGATGTTCGCGATCCCCTGCAAGGCCTGCCAGCACTCGATCCGCCGTGAAGCGATCAGCGTCGCGACGCGCCTCGCCAAGTGCGAGCGCTGCGACGCGGTCTTCCGCCTGCGCCGCGGCGAGCTGCCGCCGCGCATCGAGCTCGCGGGCGAGGACAACCACTCGCTGGCCGGCGTCAGCCTGCGCGAGCGCAGCAACTCGCTGACCGTCGAGATCCGCTGGTTCAGCGTCAAGCGCCTGGTGCTGTGCGCGATCCCGCTGTGCGTCGAGGGCTCACTGATCCTGCTCGGGGACGCGATCGACCGCTTCCTCTTCGCCCCCTTCTTCGTCTACGCCTTCAGCGCGACGATCTGCCTCCTGTCGGCCTACGGCATGATCGCGACGCTGTGGAACACGACCCGGCTGCGCTGCACCGACCGCTACATCCGCGTGCGCTCGGGGCCGCTGCCCTGGGGCGCCCAGCTCGAGCTCGACACGCGCCGCATCGCCCAGCTGTACGTCCCGCCGGTCTACACCAAGCACGCGAAGGCGCCGCGCAAGTACCAGTTCGCCCTGTGGGCCCTGACCCGGGACGGGCACCGCATCCAGCTGCTCAGCAACCTGCGGGACAAGGTCCAGGCGCGCACCATCGAGCGCAAGCTCGAGGACTTCCTCGGCATCATCGACGTCCGGGTGCCCGGGGAGGTGGCGTGAGGGCTCAGTCCCCGAGCTCGAGCAGCCACTCCGCGCCTTCCCCGACGAGCTCCGCGGCGAGGTCGCACCAGCGCCCGGCGCCGTCGAGCACGGCGCTGTCCGCGCTGACGACGATCGCGGCGCTCTCCTTGAGCAGCACGTCGGGGTCGGCGACCAGCTCTGCCGTCCAGGCCAGGCCGTGGCGCGCGGCGGTCTCCCGCAGCCGGGCCGCGAGCCGTCCGCTGTTCGAGACCGGGCGGTCGAGGAGCCAGCGCAGGGGGCCGCAGCCCCGGCGCGCGCACAGCGCCGCGACCCGCTCGAGGGCCTCCGCGGTCGCGGCGACCTGGCGGTAGCTGCCGTGCACGCTCGCCATGTCGCGCAGGGCGCCGTCCCGTCCGCGCAAGAGCGGCGCGCCGCAGAGGGCGGACTCCAGGGTGATCAGCAGGTTGAAGCCGTCGACCTCGAGGGCCTCGGCGGCCAGATCGTCCACCGCGACGCGCCGGCGGCGGCGGGCTTCCCGGTCGTCGTCGCTGCAGGCACAGCGCTGGACGGCCCGGCGCTGGCGGGCGGTCAGGGCGTGGCGGTCACCGACCAGCTTGAGGGCCGACGGCGTCGCGTAGCCCCGCGTCAACAGCCAGGAGAGCTCGGCCGTCGCCGTCCGCAGGCGCGGCAGGGCGGCCGGGGCGAAGGCCTCGGCGTCGTGGGGGTGCGGGCCGCGGGTGCGCATCCGGGCGCGGTCAGGCGCTCTCGGAGAACAGGTCGAGGAAGCGGTCTTCGTAGGCCTTGAAGACGCCGTGGGCGTCGAGCATCGCCTTGAGCTCGATCGCGCGGCTGCGGTCGTTCTCGACGACCTCGAACAGGCGCTCGATGCGCTCGACCTCTTCCGGCTCGAGGCCGTCCTCCTCTTCGGTGTCGAAGCGCAGCTCCCACTCCGGCGCTTCCTCTTCCTCCTCCGCGCTCTTCCGCAGGGTCAGGCCGAAGGGCAGCTCGTCGAGCTTCTCGAGGGCCGTGCTCAGCTTGCGGTCGAGGCGCTCGGACATCGCCTGCAGGTCCGACAGGTCCCAGTCGAAGCCGCCGAGCCGCTTGAGGGTCTCGAGCACCCCGCGGCAGGCCCGCAGGTACGGCAGGTTGACCGCGAACACCGGGACCTCGCCGATCAGCCCGACCGTGTCGGCGCCGTCGGCTTTCGCCGCGGAGAAGAGCGCCGCGTTCATGCCGCTCAGCTCGCCGGAGTCGAGGGCCTCGACGGGCGGCTCGGCGGCCGCGAGCTCGTCGAGCAGGGACTGGTCGGTCGCGATCGCGCGGACCGCGGCCTCGGACGGCACGACGGGGCCGGTGACCAGGGCGTCGAGGGTGAAGATGCGCTGCACCCCGGCCAGGTCGGCGAGGCGCACGAGCTGCCGGCAGTAGTCGGTCTTGTTCGACGAGGGCGGCGCGGCGCCGAAGAAGACGAGCAGGTTGCGGCCGCCCGTCGGGTTCTTCCAGCCATAGACCTGGTTGCTGTTGCCGGGCTTGGGCTCGACCAGGCCGTCGCGGATGGTCACGCCGGGCACCTCGCCGGAGGTGTCGCTGCGGATCCGCGCGAGCGGACGCATGCCGAGCTTCTCGACCAGGTAGCTGCAGCTCGCCATCGCGACCTGCCCCGCCCCCGGCCAGGCCATCAGCAGCCAGGCGTCGGTGTACTCGCGGCGGAAGAATGTCATGCCTTCGTCCATGGTGTGTTCCTCGGCAGGTCCCACCGGGCTGCGTGCAAGCCTCATGCCAGCCGCTATCCAATCGCGCGCGGAAGCCGGCGATGCGCCGAGCGCCGGGGCCTCCCCTGATGGTAGAGGACATCCGTCGGCGGCGCAAACCGCGGCAAGCTGGCAGCGGGAGCGGGCGGCTCTGCCAGAAGGACAGGGAGCCCGGCGGGGCTCAGGAACCCGGCCAGGCCTGCCCGAGCCAGGCGCGGTACGCCTGCTTCTGGGCCGCGGTGGCGTTGCGGATGCGGCGCAGGGTCCACTTCCCATCCGGGATCCCCCCGAGCACGACCTCCACGCTGCGCAGGCGGTCGCGCCGGAAGTAGCTGACCCGCACCGTGTCGCCCGGCGCGTGCTCCCCGATCTGGTCGTCGAGATCGGTCAGGCGCACGCCGTCGATCGCGACCAGCTCGTCCCCGAGCATCAGCCCCGCCGCGAGGGCCCCGCCGTCGGAGCGCAGGCGGTCGATCACGCGGTCCTCCAGGCGCACGCCGAGGTCGGCCTTCAGGGGCGGAGGGCCGTCGACGATCGCGCCGGACGAGACGCGGAACACCCGCTCGACCCCGACGGTCGCCAGGGCGTCGAAGTCCAGCGGCGCGGTGCCGGCCACCCAGGCGGCGAAGAAGCTCGCGAAGTCTTCGCCGCTCAGCTCTTCGATGGCCGCGCGCAGGTCGGCGGTGGTGAAGCCCGGCCCGGACAGGGGGAAGCGCTCGTACAGCTGGCGCAGGACCGCGTCGAGGCTGGTGCCGGCGGCCCGCAGCCGCATGTCGAGCAGCAGGCTGACCAGGGCGCCCTTGCGGTAGAAGGAGACCGTCGAGTTCCAGTCGTCCGGCGTGCTCTTGTTGAACTTGATCCAGGCGTCGAAGGAGCTCATCTCCAGGCTCTGCACCGCGCTCCCGGGGCGGCCCTCGTAGCGCGAGATCCAGTCGCCGAGCCCGCGCAGGTAGCTGTCGGCGCGCAGCAGCCCGGCGCGGACCATCACCAGCCGCTGGTAATAGCTCGTCGTGCCCTCGGACACCCACAGCAGCGGCGTGTAGTTCTCCCCGAGGTAGTCGTAGGGGTGGATGCCGGCCGGCCGCAGCTGCTTGACGTTCCACGTGTGGAACAGCTCGTGGGAGGTCAGGCTGAGGAAGCTCTCGTAGCCGCCGCCTCCGCTGAGGGTTCCCGGCTTGACGTGCATCACCGTCGAGTTCAGGTGCTCGGTGCCGCCGCCGATGTCCGGGGCGACGTGGATGATGAACACGTAGCGCTCGTAGGGCAGGTCGCCGAAGATCGCCCGTTGGTGCTCGACCAGCTTCGCGAAGTCGCGGCACAGGCGCGGCCCGTCGACTTCCGTCTCCCCCCAGACGACGATCTCGTGGCGGGCCCCGCTCGCCTCGAACGCAAAGAGCTGGTGCAGGCCGATCTCGATCGGAGAGTCGACGAGCACGTCGTAGTCTGGCGCGAGCAGGGCGCGCGGCCGCTCGGGGTCGGAGGCCAGGCCGCTCGCGATGCGCCATGAAGACGGGGCGTCGACGACGATACGCGACGGTTGGTCGCGGCGGGACAGGGGGTACATGAAGACCGAGGAGCCCGACAAGAAGGCGTGGGTGTCGTCGAGGTGCCGGGTGCGGTCGCCGAGGCTGTTGGCGAACACGCGGTAGCGGACCACGACCCGCGCGGCCCCGCCGGGCACGATCTCCCACACCGACTTCTTGACCTTGCGCAGCGGCAGCGCGCGCCCCTCGCCGTCGCTCGCGCGGACCTCGCGGACCGTCCCCGCCGGGTCGAGCACGACGTACTTCCCCGGGCGCCAGACCGGCAGGGCGACGTGCAGGGTCTCCTCGCGCACGTCCGGGATGGCGAGCGCGACGTCGAAGGTCTGGCTCGCCGGCTGGCGGATCGTGACGGTGTATTCGAGCCGGGCCGGCGCGACCTCCTGGGCGGCGGCGGCGGCGAACAGGACGAGGCACAGGGCGCGCGGCATGGGATCCTCGGGTCGGGGCATGCGGGCAAGCTACCCGCTGGGCCGGGGCTTGTCCAACCCCGTCGGTCCCGCTTCCCCCGGCCCCGGGCATCGGGTAGGGTGGGAAGCGGGAGGACGCCGTGCCCGAGCTGCCCGAGGTCGAAGTCACCCGCCGCCAGCTCGCCCCGGCCGTGCTCGGCCGCGCGATCGCGCGGGTGCACACCACCGCGCCGAGCTACTTCTTCATCACGCCCCCGGAAGAGCTGTCCCGGGTCCTGGTCGGCCGCACGCCGACGGCGCTCACGCGCCACGGCAAGTACCTGCTCGCGGAGTTCCCCGACGGCGCCCGGCTGCTCCTGCACCTCGGCATGACCGGCCAGCTGTTCATGGCCGGAGCGAGCAGCCTGCGCCTGTTGTCGAGCACCTCCCGGGCCAGCCTGGTGCCGGAGAGCCAGCGCAGCTTCCGCCCCGACCAGCACACCCATCTGCGGCTCGCCTTCGAAGACGGCGGGCCCGAGCTGTACTTCCGGGACGTGCGGAAGTTCGGCAAGGTGCTCTTCCTCCCTCCCGGGGCGACGGACAAGCGGCTCGAGAAGCTCGGCCCGGACGCCCTCGCCGCCGACGCGGCCCACCTCTACACGCAGAGCCGCGGGCGGCGCGTCGCGGCGAAGAGCTTCCTGCTCGACCAGGCGGTGCTCGCGGGGGTCGGCAACATCTACGCCGACGAGGCGCTGTTCCTCGCCGGCGTGCGCCCGACGCGCCCCGCCGGCCGGCTCGGACGCCGCACCTGCGCGGCGCTGATCGCCGCTCTGCAGAAGGTGATGCGGCGCAGCATCGAGACCGGCGGCTCCTCGATCAGCGACTACGTCGCCCCGGACGGGAGCGACGGCGGCTACCAGGACGAGCGCCAGGTCTACGCCCGCGCCGGCGAGCCCTGCAGGCGTTGCCCGGGCACCATCGAGCGGCGCGTGATCGGCGGCCGCGGGAGCCACTACTGTCCGCGCTGCCAGCGGCGCTGAGCTCCTTTTCACGCGCCCGGGAATTCCCTCTGCGGCGGTAATCTTCGCGTAACCCGGCATGGTCTACAGTCTGCGTGTCGCGTGGAGACGCCGCGCGCTACACGGAGGTAGAAAGACGTGAAGACACGGATGATCGCGCTGGGCCTGGTCCTGGCGACTGGATTGTGCTTCGGACAGAGCCGGCCCGGACTCGATGAGCTGCGTGAGCGGCTGGGAATGAGCGAGCGCGACGCGCAGCGCCTCGGCGAGCTGCTCGAGCAGCTGCGTCGGACGATGGACGAGCGCGGCCAGGACGAGCGCGGCCCGCGCGGCATGGAAGAGGCCCCCCGCGGACGGCGCGGTGAGGCTCCCCGCGGCATGGACGAGCAGCGCGGACGGCGCGGTGAGGCTCCCCGCGGCATGGACGAGCAGCGCGGACGGCGCGGTGAGGCTCCCCGCGGCATGGAAGAGGCCCCCCGCGGTCGGCGCGGTGAGGCTCCCCGCGGCATGGAAGAGCAGCGCGGACGGCGCGACCTGCGCGGCCTGCTCGAGCAGTTCCGCGGTCTGCGCGAGCAGTTCGGCCAACGCGGTCAGGATCGCGGAATGCGCGGAC
>JAUIEM010000559.1 GCA_030428695.1 bacterium | reverse complement strand
CGGGCTGAAGCGGCTCGCGGCCATGCCCGGGCCGGAAGAGAAGGCGGAGCGGCTGACCTGGAGGTTCAGAGGCAACGACTACGGCGGCACCCGGTACTTCCACCTCGAACCCTACATCCAGAAACGGCGGGCAGACGGGAGCTGGAGCGCGGGCCGGAAGGTGTCCCTCAAGAGGCTGACCAGCGGCAAGCTCAAGTGCATGGAGGCCCGTGACGTAGCGGTCGCTGCCTGCGTCGGCAAGCAGGGGAGCGGCTGGGGGGGTGGCGAGCTGGTCCTGCCCGCGCGGGCCGGTCTCGCCTGCTTGGTCGGACACCCTCACGTCTTCCGGCATGCGGACCTGACCAGGGCGGTGCCCGTGGTCGCAGTCCGGCCGCGGCTCCTGGTCGACAGCGACGAAGAGGGGTTGTCGATCGCGATGCAGCCGCAGCCCGACGGGCCGTCGGAGCATGTGTGCGTGCGGGATCACGGAGACCGGGTCTCCATCTGCCGCTTCGAGGCGCGGCACCACGAGCTCAGTCGTCTGCTGGGGCCCGGGGTCGAGGTCCCGCCGCAGGCCAGGGAAGAGGCGCTCGCGGTGGTCGCCCGGCTGTCGGGCCTGGTGGACGTCCACTCCGATGTCGCGCTCGAGGGGGAAGAGGCGCGCGCGATCGAGGCGGACGCGCGGCTGCGCCTGCTGCTCCGTCCGCGTGGGGACGGCTTGCTCGCGAGGGTCGTCGTCCGTCCGTGTGGCACCGGCACGCCCGCGCTTTCCCCGGGCGTGGGCGCACCCGTCGTCAGCGCCCGGGTCGAGGGGGAGACGATCACGGCCCGCCGCGAGCTCGCCGCGGAGCGCGAACGAGCGGCTGCCCTTCTCGAGAGCTGCCCCCGTCTGGGCGGGCTCTGGGGAGGAGTCGAGGGGAGCTTTCAGATCGCGGACGCGGAATCGAGCCTGCTGGTGCTCGTCGAGCTCGAGGCGCTCGGCGAGGCGGTGGTCGTCGAGTGGCCGGAGGGCAGTCCCCTGTCGCTGAAGCGGGTGAGCCCTTCCCAGGGCTGGCGGGTGGCGTTCAGCGAGGACGGCGACTGGTTCACGCTGCGCGGAGGCCTCGTGTGCGACGACGACCAGGTGCTACAGATCGAGGACCTCCTGCACGCGGTGCGCAAGGGCGCGGGGCGCTTCATCCCGCTCGGCGCGGGGGCCTTTCTCGACCTGCAGCAGCGCTTCCGGCGCATCGTGCTCGATCTCGCCGAAGTGGTCGTCGAGAGGAAGAGCGGGCTCCGCTTGCCCCGGACGGCTCTCCCGCTGTTCGCGGGGCTCGAGAGCGAAGAGCTCGGGGTCAGCTTCGATCCGGCCGCCCGTCGCCTCCTCGCCCGGCTCCGCGAGGCGCACACACTGAAGGTCGAGGTTCCACCGGACCTGCGGGCCGAGCTACGCGACTACCAGCTCGAGGGCTTCCGCTGGATGGCGCGGCTGGCCCACTGGTCCAGCGGCTGCCTGCTCGCGGACGACATGGGGCTGGGCAAGACCGTCCAGACCATCGCGCTCCTGTCGGCGCGTGCGGCGGAAGGTCCGAGCCTCGCGGTCAGCCCGGCCTCGGTCTGCGCGAACTGGATCGACGAGGTCGCGCGTTTCGCGCCGTCCCTGCGCCCGCTACGCTTCGGTCCGGGGGATCGGGAGGCGCAGATCGCGAGCCTCCAGCCCGGGGACGTCCTGGTCCTCAGCTACGGGCTGCTGGTCTCCGAGGTGGACCGGCTCGCGGCCGTCGCGTGGAACATCGTCGTGCTCGACGAGGCGCAGGCGATCAAGAACTCGCGGTCCAAGCGTGCGCGCGCCGCCCTGCGTCTGCAGGCGCGCTTCCGGGTGTGCACCACCGGCACGCCGATCGAGAACCATCTCGGGGAGCTGTGGACGCTCTTCCGCTTCCTCCAGCCCGGACTGCTCGGCACACGCAAGGCCTTCGATGCGCGTTTCCGCAAGCCGATCGAAGTCGGGGGCGAGCGGACGGCGCGGGAGTCGCTCCGGCGTCTGGTCTCTCCGTTCATCCTGCGTCGCCTGAAGACGAAGGTGCTGAAAGAGCTTCCGCCGCGCACGGACATCGTCCACCGCATCGAGCTGGAGCCCGACGAAGCGTCCTTTCAGGAGGCGCTGGTCAATGACTGCGTCGCGGCCCTCGCGGAGGAGGAGGATCGCTTCCTGGTCCTCGCGCAGTTGACACGGCTGCGCCTGGGCTGCTGCCATCCGCGGCTCGTGTTGCCCGGCTCGCGGCTGCTGGGAGCCAAGCTGCAGGCCTTCCTCGAGCTGGTGGAAGAGCTGCGCGCGAGCGAGCATCGGGTGCTGGTCTTCAGCCAGTTCGTCAAGTTCCTCGGCATCGTCCGAGAAAACCTGGACGCCCGGGGCTGCAGCTACCAGTACCTCGACGGCGAGACCTCTCTGCGCGACAGGGCTGCGCGGATCGCCGCTTTCCAGAGCGGCGAGGGGGAGCTCTTCCTGATCAGCCTGCAGGCCGGCGGTGTCGGCCTCAACCTGACGGCTGCGGACTACGTGATCCACCTCGACCCCTGGTGGAACCCCGCGATCGAAGACCAGGCCTCCGACCGCGCGCACCGCCTCGGCCAGACGCGGCCGGTCACGGTGTACCGGCTCGTGATCGCCGGCAGCATCGAAGAGCGCATCGTCGATCTGCACGCGAGCAAGCGCGACCTGGCGGACAGCCTCCTCGACGGAACCGATCAGGCCTCGAGGCTGTCCGTGGACGAGCTCGTCGAGCTGGTGCGCGAGGGCTGGAGGTCGTGAGGAAGACGCCGCGGCCCAGAGAGGTGCTCGCGCGGGCGGGGGCTTTGCTCGCGGATCGCAGGCTGCTAGGGTGAGGGGAGGAGGACGCGCCGATGCAACCCCGCTACGCACGCTGGCAGGACGGCAAGATCATCCCTCCCTGGCACGCCGAGCTTCCGGTGGCCGACCACTGCAACCTGGCCTGCCGTGACTGCAACCACGCGAGCCCGGTGATGCCGCGCTGGTTCGCCGATCCCGCACAGGTCCACCGCGACTGCGCGGTGCTCGCCCCGCTCTACCGCCCGCGACGGATCAAGGTGCTCGGCGGCGAGCCCCTCCTGCACCCGGCCCTCGCCGAGGTCGTCGAGGCGGCGCGCAAGACCGGCATCTGTGACACCTTCAAGCTGGTGACCAACGGCACCCTGCTCGACCGGTTGGACGCGCGCACCTGGCGCGCCTTCGACATCGTGGAGGTGTCGCTGTTCCCCGGCGTCGACAGGGCCCTCGAGCAGATCGAGGAGGCGCGGCGGCAGGCGCAGAGCCACGGCGTGAAGCTCGAGGTCAACACCTACGAGCAGTTCCGCGCGACCTTCACCCTGCGCGGGACCGACGATCCGGCCCTGACCCGCAAGATCTTCCACGCCTGCAAGATCGCCTGGGTCTGGGGCTGCCACACGATCCGCGCCGGCCGCCTCTATCGCTGCCCGCAGAGCGCCTACATCCAGCACCTGACGAAGCTGCCGGAGGAGGAGGGCATCCCGATCCGCGCCGCGCCCGACTTCGGCGCGCGGCTGTTCGCCTTCCTCAACGACCGCGAGCCGCTACAGAGCTGCACCCACTGCTGCGGCACCGTCGGCACGCTGCGCGAGCAGGTGCAGGTCAAGCGCAAGGAGTGGTGGGAGGGGACGGGCGACGTCCCGACCGAGCAGCTCGTCGACCGCGACTGGCTGGAGCGCACGCCCGAGCAGCCCGACTTCGACGACGACTGCAAGCACCCCGCCGGAAGCTCGCCGCTCGCCCTGATCCGCCGCGTGCTCGGCCTCGGCAAGCGCCGCAGCGGTCCGAGCTTCGCCGAGGCACGGCGCGGGCACGCCGAGGGTCGGGGGAGCTAGCCGATGGAGCTCGGGGAGGGGCAGGTCGTCCGCGGGTGCGGATC
Source organism: bacterium (assembly GCA_030428695.1). Next base: position 807 of record JAUIEM010000559.1, on the reverse strand, counting down.
ACCAGCGTTCCCATCGGCGGTCCCCGCGGGAGCCGCTCGCTGACCGTCGCGCCGGATCCGCCGGTGATGGGCGGACCTCGGGGAGGGGAGGTGGGTGGTGGAGACTTCCGAGGAGGAAGCAGGTCCGCACGGGCACCAGCCCGTCTGATTCACCGGGATTCCTGCTGCGGACCCGGATGCCGCAGATCTCGGGCGCTTCGAGCCTTCTGCGCTGCTCACCTGTGGACGGTGTGCCAGCCATGAAGAACGGGCTCCGCTGCTCGAAGACTCGAAGCGCCCGATCTCAAGCGGCCTCCGTGCCCTCGCGACGAAATCCCGGTGAATCAGCCGGGCATCAGATCAGAGAAACTCGACCTGCCGCTGCAGATCCTGTGCGCTCATGACCTCGTGGATCAGCTTGATGCCGAGGAGATACTGGCTACCAGAGTGGCTACCAAAGAAAAGTCCCAGGCCGGTGAAAGCCTGGGACCTTTGACTTGTCTTACGACCCCGAAGGGACTCGAACCCTCAACACCCAGATCGACAGTCTGGTACTCTAACCAATTGAGCTACGGGGCCAGAAATTCGTGACGCCTATGGGCAATACAGGACTCGAACCTGTGACTTCTTGCTTGTAAGGCAAGCGCTCTAGCCAACTGAGCTAATCGCCCCCGCGTCAGCACCAGAGAAGATAGCGTCCGGCGTGGACAAGTCAACGGAATTTCCGCGGAAATTCCCGGCGGCCGCCCGCGCAGATTTTTTGTGTCTTTCCCCCCGATTGATGTCACAATTAACGGGGGTTGGCGCCGACGCCAGCCCGCGAGCGCC
>JAUIEM010000558.1 GCA_030428695.1 bacterium | reverse complement strand
GCATCGGCGACGCCCTGCGCGGCTTCAAGGCGGAGCTCGGCGCCCTGGTCTCCCTCGAGATGGGCAAGATCCGCGCCGAGGGTGAGGGCGAGGTGCAGGAGATGATCGACATGGCCGACTTCTGCGTCGGCCTCTCGCGCCAGCTCTACGGCAAGGCGATGCACTCCGAGCGGCCGGCCCACCGCATGTACGAGCAGTGGCACCCGCTCGGCCCGGTCGGCGTGATCACCGCCTTCAACTTCCCGGTCGCGGTCTGGGCCTGGAACGCCTTCGTCGCGGCGGTGTGCGGCAACACCGTGATCTGGAAGCCCTCGCACAAGACGCCGCTGTGCGCGGTCGCCGTCCACCGCCTGATCGAGCCGATCTGCGCGGAGATGGGCTTCCCCGGCCTGTTCAACCTGCTGATGGGCCCCCACGAGCACGCCGTGCGCCTGACCGAGGACGAGCGCCTGCCGCTGATCAGCGCGACCGGCTCCTGCCGCATGGGCCGCGAGGTCGCCAAGGCCTGCGCCGGCCGCATGGCGCGCTCGCTGCTCGAGCTCGGCGGCAACAACGCCCTGATCGTGCTCGACGACGCCGACCTCGAGCTCGCCCTGCGCGCCACCCTGTTCGGCGCGGTCGGCACCGCCGGCCAGCGCTGCACGACCACCCGGCGGCTGCTGATGACGCCCGGGGTCAGCGCGGCCCTGACCGACAAGCTGGTCGCCGCCTACGGCCAGGTGAAGATCGGCGATCCGTTGGCGGAAGGCACGCTGATGGGCCCGCTGATCGACCGCGACGCGGTCGCCGCGATGCAGGCGGCCCTCGGCCGCGTGAAGACGGAGGGCGGCGAGGTGCTGTGCGGGGGCGAGGTGCTCGACCTGCCCGGCGGCTGCTATGTCCAGCCGTGCCTGGTGCGGGCGCCGAAGGATCTTCCGCTGCTGCAGGAGGAGACCTTCGCGCCGATCCTCTACCTGGTCGAGGTCGCCGACCTCGACGAGGCGGTCGCCCTGAACAACGGCGTCAAGCAGGGCCTGTCCTCGGCGATCTTCACCGGCAACGTCAAGGCGGCCGAGAAGTTCCTCAGCCCCTTCGGCAGCGACTGCGGCATCGCGAACGTCAACATCGGCACCAGCGGCGCCGAGATCGGCGGCGCCTTCGGCGGCGAGAAGGAGACCGGGGGCGGCCGCGAGGCGGGCTCCGACGCCTGGAAGGCCTACATGCGACGACAGACCTGCACGATCAACTACGGCGATGCGCTGCCGCTGGCGCAGGGCATCTCCTTCGGCTAGCAGGATGAATGTCTGGCGCGGGCCCGCCGTCTCTCCGGCGGGCCCTCCGGGCACTGGGAGGATGAGGCGTGGCTGACGAGACCCCTGACAACGACTACGATCCGGAAGAGGAGTTCGTCTTCGAGGACGACGAGGAGACCGGCGTCTCCCGCTCGACGCGCCGCACCGCGTTGCCGGCCCCGGCGCCGGCCTCGAAGCTGCCCTGGATCCTCGCCCTGCTCCTGCTGCTCCTGCTGCTCGCCGCCTCCGGGGCGGCCTGGCACTTCTACAACGAGGCCCAGAAGCCCGGCGAGGGCACCGACCTCGGCCCGCTCGAGGCCGCCCTGCAGGGCCGCTTCGGGGATGTCGAGAGCGCGCTCCGCGAGGGCGACCTCGCGGCCCTCGCCGCGCGCGACGCGAAGCTGAAGGCCGACCTCTTGCGAATGCTCGCCGACGGCGCGACGGAGGAGGAGTGGACCGCCCACCTCGCCGCGGCGGAGAAGACGCCCTACGCGGGCCTGCGCGGCGCCGCGATCGTGGCCAACCAGCCGCCGGTGATCCTCGGCGGGCCGGGCGGGAGCGTCGGCGCGGGCACGCTGCTCGAGCGCGGCATCGCGGTCAGCGACCCCGAGGGCGACCGCATCGACCTCGTGCTCGAGAAGGGCCCCTCCGGCGCCCGCATCGAGCGCCGCGACGGCGAGTTCATGCTGGTCTGGCAGGCGCCGGGCTCGGCCTCGGGTGAGGTCTCCTTCCTGCTGGCGGCGACCGACTCCGCCGGCAACAAGGTCGACCGCGAGGTGAAGGTCAAGGTCCTCCGCAACGCCGCCCCGCAGCTCCTGACCAGCCAGCTCTACTACCGGCCCTACGTGCCCTTCACCGGCACGATCGAGGCCCGCGACGGCGACGGCGACAAGGTCAGCTTCGAGCTGATCGATGCTCCCGACCGGCTGCGCCTCGACGCGGTCAGCGGCATCATCGCCTGGGAGCCGGGGATGGAGCGCGGCGACAAGAACGTCCGCCTGCGCCTGTCCGACGGCAAGGTCGAGGTCGAGGCCACGCTGCGCCTGATCGAGCGCGCTGGCAGCGGCGACATCAGCGTGCGCATCGACAACCCGACCAACGGCCAGCGCTTCAGCACCCGGGTGATCGACCTGAACGGCCAGATCACCTCGCGGGTCGCGGTCGAGAAGGTCAACGTCGTGCTCAACGGCGTCGAGCAGCGGCTGCGGCTCGGCAGGGACGGCAGCTTCTCCGAGAAGGTCGTGCTGCGCGCCGGGCGCAACGAGCTGATCGTCAAGGCCGAGGCCGGCGAGGACTACGGAGCGGCGGCGGTCGCGGTGCAATGCGGGGTCAAGCCCTCGCGCATCCTCGCCACCCTGACATGGGACCAGGAGTACGACGCCGACCTCTACGTCGATCAGCCCAACGGCGAGATCGTGTACTACTCCTACAAGAACACCCGCCTCGGCGGCCAGCTCGACGTCGACAACCGGCAAGGCTACGGCCCGGAGAACTACAGCATCACGGGCGACCTGCCCGGCGGGCTGTACCGGATCCGGGTCAACTTCTTCGAGGACAACGACGACCAGCTCGGCAAACCACTCGCCCAGGGGCCCTGCGAGTGGCACGTGCGCGTGATCCTCGACGAGGGCACCGCGAACGAGCGGGTCCAGGACTTCGAAGGCACGATGCCCCGGGTCGGAGACTGGGAGGAGGTCGTCGAGCTGCAGATCGACGGGCCCGCGCCGGCGCGCAAGCCATCCGCGAGCCTCGGGGTGCGCCTCGACGAGGAGGGGCGCATCGCCTCGGTGTCCCAGCACTGGCGGGCGGCCGGCCTGCCGGAGCAGGGGACCATCCGCTACATCACGATCACCGACGCGAAGGGCAACGGCGTCCGGGCGGTCGTGCGCACCCAGGAAGACCTCGAGGTCATCCTCGCCAACCTCGAGATCGGCGAGACCGTGCAGGTCGAGTGCCGTGACCGGAGCGGAGGCGCCGTCACCCCGCGCCTGCTCGAGGTGATCGCGCCCTGAGCTTCCCGATCTACCTCCGCCACGGCCACTACGCCGCCGCCTGCCGCGCCCTGCCGGCCGGGGACGAGGAGGCCGGCCTGGTCGACCTCCTGCGCCAGCTGCAGACCTACCCCGAGCGCGGCCGCCGCCGCGCCGGCGATCCGGTGCTGCGGGCGGAGCTCGAACGCCTCGCCCGGCGGGAGCTGTCGCTGGAGGCGGAGGTGCGCCTGGCCGAGGTCCGGGACTGGTTCGCCGCGCAGGAGCCCGCCCCCGGCCATCCGGACGTGCTCGGCCGCGCCGGCGCGGTGCTCGGCTTCGTCGCCCTCGGACGGGATGCCGGGGAGCACGCGGCGGGCGTCGGGCTCGCCGTGCCCTGGGTGGCGGAACCCGACGAGGGCTCCGAAGACGCGCCGCTCGCCCTCGCCACGGACGCCGTCGCCGCCCGCCTGCGCGCCCGCCGCGCCCTGTTCGACCTCGTCCAGGCCGGCTTCGGCAGCGCGCGCTCCCTGCTGTTGCGCCTGCTGGAGGCGCGCTGCGGACCGCGCCTGCGCGGCTTCGAGGGCCAGATGCTGCGGGGGGACTCCCTCGGCCTCGTCCACTTCGCGGCGCTCTTCTCCTGGGTCTTCGACCTGCCCGCCGCGCCGCAGCTCGCCGTCGCCGGCGCCCTCGCCTCCCACGACCCGAGCTTCGCGACCGACGGCCCCTGGGGCGCCCTCGGGGGCTACCTGCTCAAGTCGGTGACGATGCAGGCCAAGGTGCGGGCCCTGCTGCTCGACGCCCCCTGGGTGCGCGGGCTGGTGCTGCCCGCCAGCAACGCCCGCGCCCTCGCCGCCGACCCCGAGCTGGGCCCGGCCCTCGCCGCCCGGGGGATCACGCTGCACCCGGTGCGCGACCTGCTCGAGCTGGTCGAGGCGACCCCGCTGTTCAACGCGAAAGCGCGGGCCGCGCGCCTCGCTCCCCCCCGTTCCCTGGCCCCCGCAGCGGGGGAGGTGCACAAGGCGGGCCCCTGGCCGCTCGCGGTCAGCGGCGAGGACGACGCGGTCGCCGCCCGCTGCGAAGCCTGCGCCCGCGGCTTCCGGGCGGTGTTCCGCTTCCGCCTGGGGCAGTTGTTGCCCTACCTGCGCCCGGCGGATCCCCTGACCAGCCTGCTCGCCTGCCTGCGGGCGCGCGTCCCCCGCGGCTCGCTGTTCGGCGCCCGCCTCGAGCTCGCCCTGGCCGCCGGGGAGGTCTGCGTGCTGGTGCATCCCCTGCGCCCCGGCGCGGGAGCGGCCGTGCGCGCGCCGCTGCTCGCCGCACTCGCTGCCCTCGCCGCCGCCTGGCCGCGCAGCGGGGTGCTGCTCGGCTGCCGGCCGGGGCTGGCTCCGGAAGGCTGGCGCCACCAGCCGCTCGCGCCCCCCGTCGAGGACTTCGACGCCTGGCTGGACGCCCGGCTCGCGGCGGCGGTGCCCGAAGAG
>JAUIEM010000557.1 GCA_030428695.1 bacterium | reverse complement strand
CGCCCTCGAGACGAACAGCCCGGTCGTGCCCGTCTCGGTGGTCGGCTCCGAAGAGACCTATCCGGCGCTGTTCCACCTCGAGGGCCTGGCCCGCCTGCTCGGCCTGCCCTACCTGCCGGTCACGCCGATGTTTCCGGCGCTCGGCCCCCTCGGCCTGTTGCCCCTGCCGGTCAAGATCCAGCTGTTCTTCGGCGAGCCGATGCGCTTCGATCTGCCGCTCGACGCCCCGGATGTCGAGGTCGAGGCGGCGATCGAACGGGTCAAGGCGGCGATCTCCGGAGGCATCGAGCGCGGCCTGGCGCGGCGTCCGGAGCTCGGCTTCCTCGCGAAGCTGTTCGGGGGGAAGCGGTGAGCGCCCTCTCCCAACAGCTCGGCGCCTCGCTGCGCGTCAACTCCGCCGGCTACGACGACTGGGGCTGCTGCCCGGAGACCAGCGCCCGGGCCCTCGAGGCGCTGCGCTGGCTGTACCGGAAGTACTTCCGGGTGCGCGTGCACGGCATCGAGAACGTGCCCGCCGGGCGCGTGATGCTGGTCGCCAACCACGGCGGACAGCTGCCGCTCGACGGCATGTTCATCGCCGGGGCGCTGGCCTACGATGCCGATCCGCCGCGCCTGGTGCGGGGGATGGCGGAGCGCTGGTTCCCCTCGCTGCCGTTCGTCAGCGCGCTGTTCTACCGCACCGGGCAGGTCGTCGGCGACCCGCGCAACTGCCGGCAGCTGCTCGAGAACGAGCAGTGCGTGATGGTCTTCCCCGAAGGCGTGCGCGGCTCGGGCAAGCCCTACCGCAAGCGCTACCAGCTGCAGCGCTTCGGCACCGGCTTCCTGCGCCTCGCCGCGGGCACCCGGGCGCCGATCGTGCCGGTGGCGGTGATCGGCTCCGAGGAGACCTATCCGGCGCTCGCCTCCCTCGACGGGCTCGCCCGGCTGCTCGGCGCGCCATACTTCCCCGTCACGCCCTTCTTCCCCCTGCTCGGCCCGCTCGGGATGATCCCCCTGCCGGTGCGGATCGACCTCCACTTCGGCGCGCCCCTGCGCTTCGATCTGGCCGAGGACGCGCCCGACGAGCCGGTCGAGGAGGCGGTCGGAGCGGTGATGGGGAGGCTGGAGGCGCTGATCGCCGCAGGCCTGCGGGCCCGCCCCGACCTGCGCTGGATCGCCCGCTCGCTCGCCGGTCAGGGCCGGTAGCAGACCAGCTCGTCGGCGGTGATCACCAGCACAGCGTTGGCCGTGACCAGGGGCGCGCACACCGGCGGCGAGCGGAGCGCGACGTTCCACAGCGGCTGTCCGCTCGCGTCGAAGGCGCGCACACCCGCCTCGACCCCGACGTACACCGCGCCGTCCGCCCCGACGGCCGGCGCGGTCAGGCCGGGCAGGCCCGCGACCCGCCAGAGCACCTTCCCGTTCGCGCGGTCGACGCACAGCAGCGTCTCCCCGTCGCTGGCCAGCAGCCGGTTGTCGTCGAGCACCACGCCCGGCTGCAGCGGTGCCCGCAGCGGCAGGTGCCAGCGCACGGTCCCTTCCGCATCGACCTCGGTCAGCGCGATCGGAGTGCTGACCAGCCAGGCGCCGCCCCGGTGGGCGAGAACTGTCGGCGGGTGGCGGGAGAAGTCGCGGTGCCACAGCGGCATCCCGTCCGCGACCCGGACGCCGACCAGCTGGCCCCTCCCCGCGGGGCTGGTGGCGCCGAGCAACGCCAGGGAGCCGTCACAGGCGACGCTTCCCGCGGGATCGGCCGCGACCGCGCGCGACCAGAGCACCGCACCATCGGCCGCGACCCGGCACAGCTCGCCGCTCGCGAGCACGGCGAGCAGGCCCCCGGACCCGTCGGAGTCGGCGCCCCGCATCATCCCCGGCAGGGCCCAGCGCGCGCCCTGGCTTCCGTCGAGCCGCAGACAGTCGCGGCCCGCGGCCGCCCACACCGCGCCGCCGCCGACGTCGACGAGGCGCTGCGGCTGGCCGAGAAGGCCGAGCGGGTGCGGCTGGCGGGGGCCGCGTGGCAGCTGGAAGCTCAGCAGCGTCCCGCGGTCGGTCGGCAGGTAGGCGTGGGAGCCGCTCCGGACCGGCACGCCGCGCACGACGTGGGCCAGGGGCTCTCGCCACAGCGGCACCCGGGCGAGCGGGATATCGAGGACCTCGTAGGTGTCGACCCGCAGCTCGATGGTCTGCGTACCGAAGCCCTCGAGCACGAGCTCGACCTCGCGACGCGCGGCGAAGGGCAGCCACAGCGTGTCCGGCGTGCGGCCGCGGGGGCGGCCCTCGATCAGGATCTCCGCCTGCGGCGGGCGGCTGTGCACGACGACCGGGATCGCGAGCCGCTCGAGGTAGCCCGAGCGCGGGAACTCGCTCTCGAGGCGCGCCGCGGCGTCCGAGGCTTCTCGCAGGCGTCCGTTCTCCCGCAGCCGCCGGTAGGCGGCGTACAGCTCGGCATCGGTCGGGCCCACGGGTGGCTCGGGAACGTCCTGCGGCTGTTCCACGAGACCCTCGGCGAACAGCTCCTGGCGCCGGACCAGCGCCTGCTCCATGCGCTCCCGTGCCTCATCGGCGACCGATGACCAGGGGTACAGGTCGACGACCAGCCGGTACTCGAAGATGACTTCGCTGACCTCGGTGACCGTCGACACCGAGGCCATGCGCGCGTTCGCGGCGGCGAGCGCCGAGCGGGCGGACACCTCGTTCCAGATCGCGTTGCCGAGCAACAGCACCAGCGGCGCGAGCAGGGCGAACAGGATCGTCCGCCGCCGCGAGCGGGCGAACTGTCTGAGGGCGCGGCTGGCCGAGGAGCCGGCGGGCTTCGCCTGCTGCAGCTCGTGGCGCAGGGCGCTGAGCTGCTGCTTGAGGTCGACCCGGGCGGTGTCGAGCTTGATCATGCGCTTGAGGATGTCGATGCGCTGCGAGCGGTCTTCCTCCGCCACCTCGCGCAGACAGCGCTGGTACTCCCGCAGGCCGACCTTGTGCCCCTCGAGGGCGGTGCGTATCGCCGCGTAGTCCAGCCGCAGGGAGAGGTTGTGCGGATCCCAGCGCAGGAGCTGCTTCATCACGCCAGCGGCGCTCTTGGCGTCCCCCCGCCGGCGGAACTGCTCGGTCAGGCGCCTGCCGACCTTGGCGGCGCGCTCGAGGTGCTGGTTCCGGGCGAGCAGCTTGAACAGCATCGTGTTGACGCCGGTGTCCTTGGGCCGGATCGCGTGCGCCTTCTCGAGGAAGGCGACGGCTTTCTCCTCCTTGCCGAGCGCGAGGTAGGCCTGCGCGATGCGGCGCGCCTCGCGGAGCGCCTTGCCGAAGTCCTTGCGCTTCTGCAGGAGCTTGAAGCGGTCTATGCGCAGCTCGAGCAGGTCAGGAGCGAGCTGCAGGGCGTGGTTGAGGTAGATCACGCAGCCGGACATGTCGTTGTCGCGATCGCAGCGCTGGGCCATGTCGCGCGCCTCCTCGACCTCGAGGGGGCGGATCGCGCCGACCCGGAACATCTCGCCGAGCAGGGAGAGCATCTGGAACTTGCTGATCGCGGTGTCGGCGATGATCTTCTCGATCGGGCGCTGGCCGTCGACCAGGCGCAGCTGGCTGCGCTGCAGCTGGGTCAGCTCCAGGGCCTCGAGCTTGGGGTCGGCGTCGTCGGTGAAGACGAACACGGTGCGGAAACCCGGCAGCTCCTGGCTGATCTTCTGCCACTCGTCGATCTGCCGGACCGCCTCGAGGATCAGGTGGTCGGTGGTCAGTGAGACCTGGGAGACGACCTGGTCGGGGTCGAGGTAGTCTTCCGGGGTCTCTCCGAAGTGGAAGCTGTACTCGCCCTCGTTGAGCATGAACAGCTCGACGATCTCTTCCTCGAACTTGTCGCGCAGGATCTGGTCGAGCCGTCCCTCGGTCAGCTTGCCCTGGTTCTGCAGGATCTCGCCGATGCGCAGGTTGGAGCTCTTCTGCGCGGCGAGGGCGTCCTCGAGCTCCTGGCGGGTGACCGTGCCCGTGCTGACGAGCAGGTCGCCGATGCGAAAGCGCTTGCGGTCACCGGTCAGGAACAGGGTGATGCGGCCGACCTGCAGCCAGAACAGCCGCGTGTCGTCGCCGCTCTTGATCTTGAGGACGCCCGTGCGCTGGGACTGGATGAGGAGCTGGAGGATCTCCCCGAGCGGGAGCTCGCTGATGTCCGCGCGTAGGGCCATAGGTCGTGTTCGCTTCGCCTCCCCGGTGCGATCCTCTCAGGGTAGCCCGTGCGGGTGGAAAACGGGAGCCATTTATCGCTTCGGGGGAAGGTGTTCGCGGTCAGTCGGGGGGAGGGGCGACCACGAAGCCGAAGGTCGTGGACAGCACGCGGGGCCCCATCCCCTTCACGATGGTCTCCGCCGGATAACTCGGCCCGGGTGCGAGGCCGTGCATCAGGTCTTCGTCGCCGTAGAAGCGCGCGAGCAGGTCCTGGATCAGCTGGAAGCTGAGCGCGGCGTCGTCTGGCTCGAGGATCTTCACCTGCAGGAACAGCCCGCGCTCGCCATGCTGCGTGCCCGCAGCGAGGCGCTGCGGCCACAGGTCCTCTTCCGCCGCGCAGAGCCGCTCGATCGCCGTCAATCGCTCCGCCCAGGTCAGCCGCCCCTGCACCAGCTGCCGGGCGTGGGCGAGGTGGGCCCGGGCGACCGCCGCCTCGGCTTCCAACGCGTCGACCTCCGCCGCCTGCATCGCGAGATGGGCCGCCCAGGCGCGGCGGGCGGCCAGGTGGTCGCGAAGCGTGCCGGTGTGCA
>JAUIEM010000556.1 GCA_030428695.1 bacterium | reverse complement strand
CCCCAGTGCGGTTCGAACATTGGCTTCCGAGCCCCCGCACCCGATCGTCGCCCAGCCCCATCGCTACCGCGTCACGAGCCTCCGGCTCGAAGCCGGACGGGAGGGACGACCTCTCCCACGAGGTCAACCTCTGATCGCGTGCAGCGTCTCCTCGACGGGGACCGCACATCCCATCGCTGAGGAATCCGCCCCCGCCCCTGCGACGTAGACCTCGAGATCGCCACACACACCCAGAAGGAAGAACATGTTCTCACGAAAAAGCGCGTGGATCGCCAGCCTCGTCCTTGTCCTGGCCCTGCTCGGAACGCTCGCCGTGTACGGATCCAGCTCGCACGCAAAGGCGTGCGCCGAGATCGAGGCAGACGTGTTCGCGAGCGTGCGCCCGGTACTCCAGCAGCCGCCCCCGCAACCGGGCCCGGAAGGCAAGATCCGCCTGTACACCGCGCTGACATCGGCGTGGAGCAAGATCGCGCCGCGCTCGATCGACGTGATGGGGTTCCGCGGTTCCGCGCGGATCCCGCCCATCCTGGCGTGGACCGGTACGGATCGAGTCGAGCTCGACGCTGAGGAGTGCCAGGAGCTCGAGAATGCCATCATCGCGAGGCTCGAGGTGGAGTCTGGACAATCGTTCGGCTCCGACCTCGCGGCGTGGGAGCAGTGGGCGGAAGAGCAGGCGTCCGTCGAGGGTCTGGACGTGGGCTCCGACCCCTGGTAGCCCTACTTCCGCCGCCGGCCCAACACCTGCAACAACAGCGTGTGCAGCGCAAGCGTCAGCAGCACGGTGATGACGACCGTCAGCACCATCAGCCGCCGCCCGCCGTCGATCGCCGACAGGTCGTAGTCGACCCGCAGGTAGGCGAGCGTCTGTCCGCCGCTGCGCAGGGGCGCGAGATAGACCAGGCGCCGCCCCTCTTCGAGGGTCTCGACGAAGCCGTGGGCCTTGCCCGTCTCGCGGCCGGCCCGCTCGAGCCAGGCGGGGGCGAGGGCCTCGGGGGTGGCGGCGATGGTGTCGGTGCCGGCGCGCCGGGAGCCCGCCAGGGGCTGGAAGGTCGGACCGAACAGGGCGGCCTGGTGGAGCTCGGCGCGCACGGCCAGGAGGCGGGCGCAGCCGTCGGCCATCGTGTCGGTGTCGCCGGAGAAGACGCGGTCGAGCAGGTCGCTCTCCTCGCTGCGGCGCAGGGTCGACAGGAACACGAAGGCCGACTGGATCTCCTCGTCGACCCGCGCGGAGGCCAACGAGCGGATGCCGATGCCGAGGCCGGAGGCGACGAGGAAGAAGGTCAGCGCGGTGACCAGCAGCTCACGGGCCTTCACTGCTCCCCTCCCGCCAGCTCGATCTCGTGCTCGAAGCGGAACATCCCGATGCGCTGGATGCACACCGGCTTGACCGCGTCCCCCTGCTCGTCGAAGCCGATCGCGCCGGTCACGCCGGTGAAGCCGGACAGCCCGGCGAGCGCCGCGCGCAGGGCCTCGGGGGTCGGCGTGTCGGGCAGGGTCTCGAGCGCGGCGGCGATCACCTGTACCGCGTCGTAGGCCAGGGCCGAGGCGATCGTCGGGACCCGCTCGTAGCGTTGGAAGAAGGCCTCGCAGAAGGCGATGCTCGGCGCGGTCTCGAGCTCCTCGCTCCAATGGGTGCTGAAGAAGTTGCCGCGGGCGGTCTCGCCGGCGGTGATGAACAGGTTGCTGTTGCCCCAGCCGTCGCCGCCGAGGAAGCGCGCCTCCAGCCCGCTCTCCGCCCCGAGCCGCACCAGCTCGCCGGCGTCGAAGACGTACATCGAGGCGAGCACGACGTCCGGCTGATGGCGGGCGATCTCGGCGATCAGCGCGGCGGGGTCGGCGGCGTCGTCGAGGGCGAGCTCGGCGGCGACGACGCCCCCGAGGAAGCGGAAGCTGCGGTTGAAGCTGTCGGTCAGGCGGATGTTGGAGGTGCTGTTCTCGTCGGTGACCAGCACCGCCCGCGCGGCGCCGAGGTTCTCCCGGGCGAAGCGGGCGAGCACCTTGCCCTGCAGGGCGTCGTTGTAGCAGACCCGGAACGCGTAGGGCGAAGAGGAGGTCAGCTCCGGGTTGGTCGCGAGGTGCAGGACGAGCGGCACCGCGGCGCCGTCGAAGTGGGGGACGACCACCTGCGCCTCGACGCTGCGCGCCGGGCCGATCGCGGCGATGGGGCCGGCCTCGACGGCCCAGGTCGCGGCGAGGTCGGCGCCCGGGCGGGTGCCCCTGGTGTCGAGCTCCCTCAGCGCGAGACGGTGGCCGGCCACCCCGCCCCGCGCGTTGAGCTGCTCGACGGCGAGCCGCGCGCCGTCGAGGGTGTTGTCGGCGGTGCGCTTGAACTTCCCGGAGAAGGCCTGGACGACCGCGATCTCGAGCGTCCCCTCGGCGGCGGGCGCGACCTCGGTCGCGGCCTCGCTGGCGAGCTCGCCGCTGTCGAGGTCCTCGATCAGCACCGCCGGCGGCGGGTCGCAGGCGACGAGGAACAGGCAAAGGAGCGGGAGGAGGCGTCGCAGCATGGGATCTCCCGGGCCGTGAGAGGCCGCGCTTGCAAGGAGGGAAGAGGCTCTCCCAGGACGCCCGCAGCCTACCAGGCTACGGCACCACCTGCACGACCGATCCGCCGTGGCACATCGCCCAGATCTCGTACAGCGACTCGGTGCTGACCTCGAAGGTCTGCTCGGGGGCGCTTCCTTCCCAGGAGGTGTCCCGCGCCTGGATCCCGATCGTGCCGCGCTCGGCGTACGCCGCGATCGCGCGGGCGGGGTCGCTGCCGTGCAGGACGCTCAACGCCTCTTCGAGGCTGGGGAAGAGGCTGCCCCGCAGACCGAGCGGCGCGTTCTTGTCGCCGCCGACGCACACGTAGAAGCCGGTCTGCCGGGCGGCCGGCTCGTAGGGCGTGATCACCTTGTGCTCGGCGACCCGCTGTCCATCCTTGTAGAGGATCAGGCGTTCGGCGTCACGGTCGATCACCAGGTCGATCGCTCGCTCGGACACCTCGGACTCGGCGTTCTCGACGGGAGGGGGCTCGGAAACAACGACCTCACTCCTCGCGCTGGCATAGCGGAGCGTGAAGGCCGTGCCGACGGCGAGCGTCAGCAGGCACCAGAGCCAGAACTCCGGGTCGAGCTTGAGGCGAATCAAGCGTCGGCCTCCAGGAACGGACCCTCACCGCGCTCCCGGAGTCCCCCCAAGGGACGCGACCGAAGCCGGAGCGCAGCGCCCAAAGCCTTAGCATAGCACATGTTGCAATGGGCGTCGAGCGACGACGCCGGGATCCGTTGCGGAGCGGGGCTTCCGGCCGATGCGCGAGGCTGCCCCGCAGGCCAGGCGGCTACTCGCTGCTACCGAGGAGGGCGTCGCGCAGGTCTTCGTCCGCGCAGATCTCCCCGAGCCAGATGCTGTAGTATGCGGCCTGGAAGTCGACGCCGGGGACAGTGATGACCGGCTCGTCGTTGAGCAGCAGCGTCGTGCCCTTGCCCGGCACGTAGTCGAGGGTGTAGCGGTCGCCGGGGCGGACGTCCCGGTACATCCGGTTCAGCCGCTCGACGCGCCCCCGCAGGCGGAGCTGGGCGCGGCGGTCGAGGCTCTCTTCCAGGATCGGCGCCGCGACCTCGGCGAAGGTGTCCTTCGGGATGTCGTAGAAGTAGTGGATGACCAGCCGCTTCGGCACGTCGCTGAAGACGTCCTCGGAGGCGACCTCCGGCGGCAGGTAGAGGGCTGCTGCATAGATGTCGAACAGCAGCCGATAGACCAGAATGCCGGCGCCGCGCAGCTCGAGGCTGCCGTCCGCGACCGAGGCCGCGAAGGTGGTGTCCTTGATCGCGATCGGCTGCGGACCCTCCTCGACAGCAGCGGGACCGGCCGCCGTCGCCCCGCTCTCCCCGGGCACCGCGGCGCTCGCGGGCCCGGTCTCCGGGTGGGCGGCGACCTCGAGCTCGGGGTGCCGGTCTTCGGGGTGGTGGGAGGGGGCCCGGGTGGAGCGGGAGTTCCCGCCGCATCCGGCCAGTCCGAGGGTGAGTAGGAAGCAGCACAGACCTCGCATCGCGTGGAACCTCTCTGCGAAGACCTGTCTCCAGGCTATCATTTGTTTAGCTTTTGCCGAGCATCCTCGACCCCGCCCGTACCGGTCCGCACGAAGCGGGCCCGGGCGACGTGGAGATTCCCGTCATCCCCGACCGCGCAGACGCCCTGAACCCGCACGGGCGAGCCGTTGAGGGGCCAGGTGAGCTCGGACTGCACCGGCCAGACCGCGATCCTCGCGCCGGAGCGCGGATCGACGACCCACGGGGAGCCCGTGTGGTTCTCGAGCACGCCCTCGACCTCGATACGCAGGCCTTCCCACTTCTCGGCCGCCGCGTCGCTGTCGGCGCGGACCTCCTCGAGCAGGGCGGCGATCTCGACGCGGAAGGCGACGGTGCCCTCGGGCAGGGCGGGACCCGCAGCGGGGGAACCGTGCATCGCGAACACGAGCCACAGGGCACCGAGCAGCGCCGCGGCGAGGATCGCGCCGAGCAGGGACGAGCCGCTGCGTTTGACGGGCGCCGGTCTGGACTGTGATGGGGCAGGTGGCATGGGTCGTCGTCCTCCTCCAGAGGCCTATCCGAACTTGTCGAAGGCGATCATCTCCAGCGGCACGTCGTACTTCTCGACCAGCATCTGCTCGACGGCGTCGACCATGACCGGCGGACCGCACAGGTAGTACTCGATGGAGCGGGGGTCCGGGTGCTGGGCGAGGTAGTCGCGGTCCAGCACGGCGTGGATGAAGCCC
>JAUIEM010000555.1 GCA_030428695.1 bacterium | reverse complement strand
CGAACGCGACGTCAGCGCTCGTGGACGAGCCGCTCGCGGAACTGACGGGGACCGTACGCGGTGGCCCGTACCTCGCCCACGGCGCGGGCCGATGCCGAGCGCCCGAAGCCGAGCAGCGGACCGAGCTCACCGAAGTACTGTCCGGGTCCGAGTCGGGCGAGTCGTTCCTCGCCGCCGCCGACGAGGACGCGCACGATGTCGACCTCACCGTCGTCGATGACGTACACGAGGTCGGACGGGTCGTCCTGCTCGAAGATCGACGCACCGGACGCGAACGAGACCGGGTGGGGGCCTTCGTCGACCTCGTCGTCTTCGGGCGCGCGGCCGAGACCTTCCACCAGTACATGCGCAAGGGCCGTGCGGTGCTGGTCGAGGGCCGGCTGAGCTACTCGAGCTGGGAATCGGACGGGCAGAGACGCAGCAAGCTCGAGGTCGTCGTCGAGCGTTTCCAGTTCCTGTCGCCGCGCCCCGAACAGCCAGCGGTGAAGAAGGAGGGAGGCGGACGCTACGGCGAGCATCCCGAGCTCGACGGCAAGGAGGTGCCGTTTTGACGGCGGGCTCACTCCGCCGCAGGTTGCTCGCCTTCGTCTGTGTCGTCGGCGGCCTTGCGGGTGCCGGCGAGCGCGAGGCCCGTCAGGATGAGCAGCGCCAACGACACGAGGTGCGGGCCCCAGACACCGCTGCGGACCGCGTGGACGAGCTCGAGCGCCGCCCACAGCCCACAGCCCACCGCGATGCCCCACCAGGCGCGGGCGTGGCCCCGCGCGCCGAGGCGGGCCAGACAGACGAGCAGCAGGCCGTTGGCGGCGTACAGTCCCGCCATGTCGCAGCAGAACACGCGCACGACATCGCCGCGTTCGCCGGACAGCAACGCGAAATCGGAGCCGCTCGCGGCCCCGTAGAAGCGCGCCGCCAGAGGCTCGATGCCGAGGATGACGAGGACCCCGACGACGACGAACAGCCAACCGCAGCTCCGCACCCGGCCCCAGGCATCGATCGGTCGCTCGGGATCGGGGAGGGCTTCTGCCGTCGGCAGGTTGACCGCCGGCAGGAGGATGGCGAGCAGGAACATCCCGGCCGAGGCCGGCAGCATGTCCCCGTCGCCGTGGAACCAGGTCAGCGCCACGGTCAGCGCGCCGAGCCAGGCGTAGCTGGCCAGGCGCAATCCGCGGCGCGGCAGGTCGCCTGCGCCTGCCTGCGCGACCCAGGCCAGCGCGGCGCAGAGCAGCCCGGCCCCGGCGAGGGGCACCCAGGCCTGCACGGCCGCCCAGCGCAGGAAGTCGGTGAACGGTGGCCGCATCGCGTCGAGGCGCAGCCCCGAGGCGCCGTGCAGAAACCCCTCCGGGGCAGCTTCGAGCCAGCTCGGGAGCAGGTTGGTCAGGAGGGCCATCACGGCGACGAGCAGCCCGAGGACCAGGACCGCGATCCACAGGTGGCTCGGTCGGGATGGGGTGGGGGCCGTGGTCATCGGGGCTCCGTGGCGAGTGTCTGCCTGACCATAGCGATGGGCACGACGGGGAACAAGCTCTTTGCCACGGCCGGCGCAGCTCCTATCATGGACGACCTCAAGACGGAGGGGAGGGCGTTCGCGCACCCGCACGTCGCGCCGCCGCGTGGAAGCAGCGGCGCAGCCGCGGTGTGCGCGGAGAAGGGGGGCCTCCGGGTCCCTGCCACGGCTCCGCCGCCGCGGGGGATCAACGGGAACACAGCCTGCGACCGGCCTCGCGACGCGCACAACCGCGGCCCCTGCGAAATCCGGCCCGCGGCGACAGGGGGAACAGCCCGTGCGAAGCTACGACGTGGTGCTCTACGGAGCGACGGGATTCACCGGCCGGCAGACCGCCTCCTACTTCGCCGAGCACGCGCCGGGCTCGGTCAAGTGGGCGCTCGCGGGCCGCAACCGGGCCAAGCTGGAGCGGGTGCGCGGCGACCTCCGGTACCGTGGCAGCGCCGCCGACATCGTCGTCGCCGACAGCTCACAGCCCGAGACAGTCGCGGCGATGGCCGCGGACACCCGGGTGGTGTTGACCACCGCTGGCCCGTTCGCCCTCTACGGCGAGCCGGTCGTGCGGGCCTGCGCCGAGAGCGGCACCCACTACGTCGACATCACCGGCGAGACCCACTGGGTGCGGAGGATGATCGATCGCTACGAGAGCAAGGCCTCGGCGAGCGGGACGCGGCTGATTCCGTTCTGCGGCTTCGACTCGGTCCCGTCGGACCTCGGCGTCTGGATGATGGTGCAGGCGGTGCGCGAGCGCTGGGGCGAAGGCACCCGAGAGGTGCGAGCCGCGTTCAGCGCCAAGGGGGGAGTCAACGGCGGCACCCTCGCCACCGCGCTCAACACCTACGCGAGCGGCCAGGCGTCGAATGTCCGCGACCCGCATCTGCTCACGCCGGAGATCTACTGCTCAGCAGAGGCGCGCGCGGCCAATCCCGACCTCCATTGGCCGACCTGGGACGAGGATCTCGGCCTGTACCTCGCGCCGTTCGTGATGGCGGTGGTCAACACCCGGGTGGTGCGTCGCAGCGAGGCGCTGTTCCGGCTGTGGGGCGAGACCTACGGTCCCGACTTCCGCTACATCGAGGCGATGGCGATGAAGCGCTGGGCGACAGCACAGCTCGTCGCGCTGGGAATGTTGACCGCCCAGGGAGCGCTGTCGACCGCGCCGGGCCGCGCGCTGATCCGCAAGCTCGCGCCCGATCCGGGCCAGGGGCCCTCCGAGGAGGCGATGGACGGGGGCTTCCACAAGACCCGGCTGATCGCGGTCAGCGAGTCCGGCCACAAGCTGCGCGGCCTGATCACCGGCGAGGGCGACCCGGGCAACCGCTCGACCGTGCGCATGCTGTGCGAGTCCGCGCTCGCCCTCGCGCTCGACGAGGACGAGCTGCCTGGAGGCAGCGGGCGCGGAGGATTCCTGACGCCCGCGACCGGCCTCGGCGAGGTCCTGTTGCGCAGGCTCAAGGCGACGGGGAAGATGCGCTGGGAGACCTCGGCGGTCTGAACCCGTTGAATTCACCGGGATTCCTGCTGCGGACCCGGAGGCCGCAGATCTCGGGTACTTCGAGCCTTCTGCGCTGCTCACCTGGTGGACGGTGTGCCACGGATGGAGAGCGGCTCCGCTGCTCAAAGACTCGAAGTGCCGGAATTCAAGCGGCCTCCGGGCCCTCGCGACGAGATCCCGGTGCATCGACCGGGCTGAGCCGGCTTCCATCCGCACGGTCCCGGCGCTGCGGCCCGCTGCGAGGAAGCGCGACGCCCTGCCCCGACCCTACGCCAGGCTCGACCGTTCGGGGTGCGCCGCCGCGAGGTCCGGACAGCTCGGCGCCCTTCCGCGCAGGCGGGGCTGCCGTGCCGCAGAGAGGCCCTGCGCGAGGCCTGGATGGCGCTCGCGGGCCCGCTCTGTTGGGACGTCCGGGCTCAGACGATGCCGGAGACGACGACGAGAATCGCGAGGCCGAGCACCACCAACAGCGTGCAGAGGGCGATCACCAAGGCCTGCCGCGGGGCCTGCGGCACGTACCGCTGCGAGCCACGCGAGCCCCCGGTTTCGGGGCTCAACCCGAACTCGCGCAGCTTGCGCTTGTAGCGCAGCCACTTCTTCGGGTGGACGATCCCGCGCAGCACCAGCGTCTCGACGAGCTTCGAGTGGGTGCGCTTCATCTCCCGCATCACGTCGTCTGCCTGCTCGCGGGTCAGGGCCCCGAGCGCGACCAGGCGCTGCAGCAGGGTGCTGTTCCTGCCGACGTCCCAGTTCTTGACGACGCCCTTCTGGTAGCGGTCGCAGATCAGCACCGCGTAGACGCTGCCGAAGGCGATCACGGTGTTGTTGTAGATCGGGACATCCTCGAGCGGCGCGATGTGGCGGCCGTCGACCCGGGTCTTGTTCTTGCTGTCCAGGTCGCGGACGAAGAAGCTGTCCCCGACCTGGAACACCTCCGCGTGGCGTCCGGACACCGACCGCTCGGCGATGCAGAGCACCTGGTCCTTGTCCCGGCCGACGGTCACCGTATCGGTGCTGAGGGAGATGCTGCGCGGCTGCCCTTCATCGAGCAGCAGCAGGCGCGCCGGCATCGCGACCGGCTTCCGCTTCTTGCGCTTCTTCTTCTTCTCCGCGAGCGGCGGATGGGTCGGGACCTCGATGCCGACGGCGGAGGAGGGCGGGCGGTCGCCGCTGGTGTCGGTCGGGGCCTCGGACGACTCGTCGAACGCGACGGCGCTCGGTGTCTCGCGAGCCGACCCTCCGGGCGCGACGATCTGGGTCGGAGGCACCGCCTGCGGAGGCGCCGCGACCAGCTCGGTGCCCTTCGCCATCTGCGCCCGCGGCGGCGAGGCGACCAGCTCGGTGCCCTTGTGTGGCGCCGGCACGTGCTGCACGGGGGCCGTCGCGGCCGACGGCTGGGGCAGCGGCGCCGGGGCCTCTCCCGTCCAGGCGGGCGCCGGTGGGGGAGGGCCGGGGGCGATCGGCACCGGCTCGGCGTACGACGGTTGGGGTCCGGCAGCGGCGGCCGGGACAGCGGGCTTCCAGGAACGAGGCAGCTGCATTGTGCCTTCGAGGTCCGGCATCATCGTCGGGTCCGGATTGCGCGCGACCGCCGCCGGATCGAAGCGCCCGGCCGGGCGCTCGCTGACGCCGCTGCCCGACCGGGGAGGGCCGGCCGGACGACGCGGCAGCGCTCCGCTGCCGGGCACCGGTGGCCCACCGGGCGCCGGGTACGGCACGGTCCCGCTGCCCGACCACGGGCCGTGGGCCGGCGGCGCACCGG
>JAUIEM010000055.1 GCA_030428695.1 bacterium | reverse complement strand
TGGAAGATGACGGCCTCCGCGCTGGTCTGACCCGCGTCGAGGTAGCTCTCCCAGCTGAAGGTCAGGCCGGTTCCCTGCGCGATGTTGTCCGGATTGGCCACCGTGCCCGCCAGCGCGTCGCTCGCGGAGCCGAAGGAAGAGCCGCCATCCGTCGACACGTTGAACTCGATGTCGAGGTTGTTCGGGGCGGGGCTGCTCACGTCGAAGTCGATGGTGACGACGCCGTCGACGGTGTCGCCCGCCATCGGGCTGTTCAGCACGCACTCCGGGAAGTTGTCGACGGTGTAGGTGACCAGGCAGGTGTCGCTCGCGGTGGTCAGGTCGTCGGTGACCGTGATGCGGAAGACGACCGCCTCGGGCCCGGTGGTGAAGCCGGCGTCGAAGTCGCTCTGCCAGTTGAAGGTCAGGCTCGACCCCGGGGTGATCCCGGCCTCGCCGTCGGTGACCGTGCCGCCGCCCTCGTCGGTCGCCGCGCTGAACGAGGAGCCGCCGTTGGTCGACACGTCGAAGTCGACGGTGACGGTGTTCGGGGCCGGGTTGTCCGGCGTGAAGACGACGCCGACCAGGCCGCCGACGGTCGAGGCGGCGGTCGGGCCGGTGATCGTGCAACCCGGGACATTGTCGATGTCGAGCGAGAGATCGCAGACGTTGCTGACCGTCGTCGTCTCGTCGGTGATCGTGATGCGGAAGAGGACGGACTCCGCTCCGGTCAGGCCGAGGGCGTCGAAGTCGGTCTGCCAGTCGAAGGTCAGGCCGCCGGAGATCGGCGCGACCGAGTCGCCGTCCATCACGCTGCCGGTCCCCGCGTCGGACGCGGGGTCGAAGCTCATGCCCCCGTCGATCGAGTAGTCGAACTCGACCGACGTGCCGTTGAGCGCCGGGTTGATCACGTCGAAGTTGACGGTCACGACGCCGCCCTGGGTCGAGCCGGGGGCCGGGCTGTTGATCGTGCAGGTCGGTTCGTTGTCGACGGTCAGGGCGACCTGGCAGGTGTCGAACTCGGCCGTGGTCTCGTTGAAGACGGTCAGCTGGAAGACGACCGGCTCGGCCCCGAAGGAGCCGACCAGGTCCTCATCACTCGCCCAGCTGAAGGTGTAGTTCCCATCGCCGAGCCCGTCCGCGTCGCCGGTCGCCGTGCCCGCACCGTCGTCGGTCGCGGTGAAGAAGCTCGCGCCGCCGTTGGTCGAGTACTCGAAGTCGACATCCATCGGGTCCATCAGCGGGTTGGCGATGTCGAAGTCGACGGTGATCACGCCGGAGTGGCTGCCGCTGGTCGGGCTGTTGATCGTGCAGGTGGGCGGGGAGGAGACCACCGGCGCGGTGCCGAAGACGACCAGGTCGTCGATCGCGATGTCCTCGTCGCCATCGCCGAGATTCTCGATCACCAGCCGGACGTCGAGCGTCGTGCCTGTGATCCCGACGGCGGAGGTGAACTGCGCGAAGGTGTCGGTGATCTCGGTCCCGTCGCCATCGCCGTCGAAGTCGGTGTCGACGAAGGGCGCCGTGTTGAAGGTCGGGCCCGAGTTCTCCACCTGGAAGATGGTCACGAAGCCGGCATTGTCGACCTGGACCTCGACGCGAAAGGAGCTGTTCGAGTCCCAGTCCTCGTCCGTGCCGTCGTCATCCTCCGCCAGCCACAGAGAGACCATCACGTCGGTGTGGCCCGAGATGTCGATGTCGGCGAACAGCAGCGTGATCTCGAGGTCGCTGTCCGGATTCGTCGCCCCGTTGGTGTCCTGGGCTCCGTAGAAGTGGGTGCCCGACGGCAAGGCGCTGACCTCGACCTCGCTCGCGAGATAGTCTGCGCTCGTCGTGTCGATGCGCCCGTAATAGTCTTCGCTCGTGAGGCGGGTGATATCGTCAAAGTCCGAGGGCGAGTAATGGACGAGCGCGTCCTCGAAGTCCTCGAACGCCAGTGTGTCCTGCCCGAAGACCGGCAGCACGAGCCCGAAGGAGGCGATCAGCACGAGGAGGATGGACGACTTCGCTGGCATGGCTGGACTCCTGCGCGGACCCCTGGGGCTCCGACGATTGGAAAAATGGTGGCGTACCGTGTCCAAAACT
This sequence comes from bacterium, assembly GCA_030428695.1. The sequence continues at coordinate 29,991 of JAUIEM010000055.1, read as the reverse complement.
AGCGTCTGGAGCGGCCGGAGGCAAACCTTCGCCGCAGCCAATCCCGCCGGAATGGTCAGCGATCTTTAACAACCCAGATCCAGCCCTCCCGCAACGCCCGCTCGCGCTGCTCCGGACCGGGCGCGAGCACGTTCCCCCGGAGGAAGTCGGCGCCGGCGAGCACACAGAGCGCCGCGTCCAGGGCGTGGTCGCTGTCCTCGAGCGCCGGACGCAGGGCCGCGGGCACGGTCAGCTCCCGGGCGAGGCGGTCGCACAGCTCCGTACGCAGGGGGCGCGCCTTCGGGCTCTTCCCCTTGTAGCCGGCGCTCGGCCAGCCGCGTAGCGCCAGGGTGGCCGCCGGATACACCTCGATCGCCGCGCTGCCCTCGAGCGCGCCCGCTTCCCACGCCAGCGGCAACGCCCGTCCGGAGCGCTGCCGCAGCGCGTCGAGCAGGCCGAGGCTGACGTGGGCGGTGCGTGCGATGCGGTCGGCCCCCACGTCGAGGGGGCGCTTGCCCGCGTGGGCGCGGACCACACGGTCGGTCAGGCGCTGGAACAGGGCGTCGCAGGACAGGTCGGAGAGGGGATCGCCGGCCCGGTGCGCGGCGAGGGCGGGGCCGAGGGGGGCGGGCCAGCCCAGGGGAGCGTCGAAGGCGAGCAGGGTGGGGGAAGCGGGCAGCCAGCCGTCCAGGAGTGCGCTGAGGTCAGCCCCGCGCCGCCCCCGCTCGACCGCCTCGAGCACCAGCGCGCCGGCCGCGTAGGAGGCGCGCGCAAGGCCGGTCGCTTCGGGCCGCGTCGCGCTGTCGATCCCGATGATCGTCACCGGGCGGCCCAGCAGTGGAGAAGAATTCACACGAACTTCACATAGCCCGGATCAGTTCTCGAAGTCCGGCTTGATCTCCGACCACAGGGCCGGGTTGTTCGCGTAGAAGGACTTCGCCCGATACACCGCCTCGATCGGCCGGTAGCGGTAGCAGTTGACCATCATCTCCTGGACGTGCTCGATCTGGTCTTCCACCGGCGCGCCGAGATGGGGAGGAAGCACCTTGAGCGCCGCCTCGTAGCGATCGAGGCAGCCCGCGAGGTGCGCGATCGCGAGGTCGAAGCCGATGATCTGGTCTTCGGTGGTGCGGCCGTTGTAGGCCCGCTCGAGGGCCTTGAGGGCCTCGAACTGGTACCAGCTCGCCTGGCGGATCTCCCTCATGCCCTCGAGCCCGGCCGGCAGGATGCGCGCCTCGGACATGCGGGGATTCTCGGGCACCGTCGTCGGCGGGGCCTGGCAGCCGACCAGAGCGACGAGCAGGAAGACAGGCAGGATCAGGCGCATCGCGGTTCCTCCGCTGGATTATCGCTTCTTCGATCCGGGGCGACGGGTCCCCTTGGCGCGAGCGGGCGGCCGCCCCGGGCGTGTGGTTCCCGGACGCCCGGCCCCCCGCCGGGGAGGCGGACGGCCCTTCGCCGGGCGGCCCCGCGCGGAGCGCGCCTGTGGGCCCCGGCCCTTGGTCCCGCGCGGCTTCCCGCGCGGCCGCAGCCCCTGGGCGCGTGCACGGGCCGCGCGGGAGCGGGCCGCTTCGCGGGCGGCGATCTTCTGCGCTTTGCGGCCGGAGCCGGCGGGCGGGCTGAGGTTCTCGCCGGAGAGGATGCCGAGGAGCTTCGAGACCTCTTCGGGGACGAGGGGCCGGCACTCGCCCGGGCGCAACTCGCCGAGCTCGAGGGGCCCCATCGCGACCCTCGTCAAGCGCCGCACCTTGAGGCCGACCTTGGCCAGCGAGCGCCGCAGCACGCGGTTCGTGCCCTCGGACAGGTCGATCTCGAGCAGGGTGGTGCCCGCCTCGCGGGCGATGATGTGGGGCACGATCGAGCAGGTCTTGCCCTCGGCCAGCCACACGCCCTTCTTGAGCTTCTCGAGCATCTTGTCGTCGGGGACGCCTTTGACCCGCACATGGTAGCGCTTGACCACCCGGTAGCGCGGGTGGGTCATGCGCTGGGCCAGCTCGCCGTTGTTGGTCAACAACACCAGGCCGGTCGAGTCGCGGTCGAGGCGGCCGACGACGAACACCCGCGCCCGGGCATTCTCGGGCAACAGGTCGATCACGGTCGGCCGCCCGTGCGGATCGGAGGACGTCGACACCGTCCCCTTCGGCTTGAACGCGATGAAGTACACGAGCTCGGGCAGCTTGACGCGCTCTTCGTCGAGCAGCACGACGGCGGACTCCGGGTCGATCTTGACCCCCATCTCGCGCACGATCGCGCCGTCGACCCGCACCCGTCCCTGGCGGATCAGCTCTTCACAGGCCCGGCGGGAAGCCGAGCCGGCGCGGGCGAGGTATTTCTGCAGTCTTTCGAGAGCCACTGTTTCCTCCGGGTGCCCCAAGGCGGCCGGGATCTTGATGATGACGGCGGGAGACTATAGCAGAACCGCGCTCTCCCCGGAATACCGGAGGCGCGCGGTTCTGTGGGTCCGCCGGGCCAAGCCTCAGTCGACGCGCTGTTCCTGGAAGATCTGGAGCGCGCGCTCGGGGTCGATGCCCGCCTTGCCGAGGGCTTCGGCCGCGGCCATCGAGACCGGCATCTTGGCCGCGTCGTCCATGCCTTCGGCCATGCCGGCCTTCAGCACCAGGAAGGTGCGGTCGGACAGCTCTTTCTGGCGCAGCAGCTCACCGAGGGCGTAGGCGGCGGCGATGCGCACCTCGTCGTCGTTGTCGGTGTTGTCGAAGATGGTCAGGGCGTTGTCGAAGGCGTCCTGGACCTGCAGCCGGCCGATCGCGTGCAGGGCGGGGATGCGGACGACGTCCGGCTGCACCTCGATGCAGTGGGTCAATGCCGCGTGCAGCTCGCCGCTGCCGGTCGGGTAGACGGCGTCGCGCGGGTCGAGGTTGGCCAGGGCCTCGGCGGCCGAGGCCGCGAGGGCGATCGCCTTGCTCGTGCTGTCCTTCTTGAAGCGGGGCTCGTCCCAGGCCGCCTCGAGCTTGTCCTTGAGAGCGACCTCGCGGATGTCGTGGGCGATCACGCCGGCGACCTTGTCCTTCATGTTGGCCTCGAAGGTGCGGCGGTCGGAGCTCGAGGTCATCAGCATCACGGGGATGCGGTCGGTGCGGTAGTCGCGGCCCATCTCTTTGACGAACTCCTCGGCGGTCAGGTCGTCCCCGGCGCCGTCCTCGTTGAGGTCGGTCGAGTAGATCACGAGATCTTCGGCGGGGAACATGCGGGCCCGGTGGAGGGCGAAGTTGCCCTTCTCGACCGAGAAGGCCAGGTAGCCCATCTCCTTGAGCATGCCGACGATCCGGTTGCGGATGCCGAGGTCGTTCTCGACCACCAGCACGACCCGCTGCCCGACCTGGCGGACGGCGTCGGCCAGCTCGGCGATCACCGCGTCCGCGTTCGCGTAGCGGGTCTTGAAGCCGAGGTTGGCCAGGGTGATCGCGGCCTGGAAGCGGACGCGCTTGTCCTCGTAGTCGAGGGCGGCCGGCAGCGGCGCACCGATCGCGTAGCCCTGCGGCATCTCGAGGCTGCTCATGTCCGGCGCGGAGAGCACGTCCTGGCCGTTCTCGGCCAGGGCGGCGAGCAGCTCGGCGTAGCGGTCCTGCGTGTCGAGGCTGGAGGAGCGCGGGTTGCGGCGCGGGCGGCCGCTCGGCTCGTCACCACCCGCGGGCTCGTCGTCTGCCGGCTCGGTGCTCGGCTGCGGCTGGCTCGCGGGCTGGCTGCGGGGCTGGTTGGTGGTGCGGCCCGAGGGCTGGTTGCCGTCGAGGTTCGGGACCGGCATGGTGCGGGGCCGCGCGTTCTCGAGGAAGCTGTCGAGCGAGACGTTCTCGGCCGGCAGGTCCTCGACGTTGACCTCGATCTCCTCGAGGGTGGTGATGATCTCGGTCGCGACCTGGATCTTCTTGTCGGCCATCGCCCGGTAGAGGCCGCGGAAGAGGACGTCGTTGCCGCGCGACAGGGCGAGCATGCGCACGCGCTGGCGGGCCAGGGCGCCCTTGTCGAGGCCGTCGAGCAGGTCGAGCAGGTCGACCTCGAAGCCGTCGATGATGCCTTCGCGCTCGCCGTTGTCGACTTTCGCCGCGACCGCTTCGTAGATCTCCTCGGCTTCGACGGCCTGCGCGACGTAGGCGTTGACCAGCAGGTCCCAGGCCGGGTTGAAGGTCGCGTCGTTGGCGAGGGCGAGGTAGCACAGCTCCTCGGCCATCTGCTCGTTCCAGGTGAAGGGCGGGACCTCGCGGTAATCGAGCTCGCCCTCGCCCTCGTCGTTCCAGGTCCAGACCAGGTACTGCTTGTAGTAGTTGAACGCGACCGCGGGGTGCTCGTTGTAGTAGCGGTGCGCGTCGAACAGGAACCAGTCCTTTGCCGACCCGAGGCTGCCCGGCTGCCGGCCGGTGATGCGCTCGAGGGAGCTCGCGGCCTCGTCTTTGACGTGCCGGTCGACGTCGGGCATCTCGGTCAGGTGCAGCAGGTAGGGAACGGCGCGCAGGTCACGGATATGACCGAGCGCGATCACCGCCTGCTGCTGCAGGAAGGAGTTGCTGCTCTTGAGGATCTCGGCCAGCGGCAGCACCGCCATCTCCCCCATCTTGACCAGCATCTGCAGGACCGTCGCCCGGTACTCGTCCTCGCGCTCGTCGGCGAGCACGGGCACCACGTGGGGGACCACATACGGGCCGACCTCGGAGACCAGGCGCTCCATCGCGATCCGCGAGTCGACCCAGTCTTCCTTGCGCATCTCTTCGAGCAGCTCGCGGATGCGCGCCGGCGACGGCTCGTCCTTCTTCTTCCGCTCCTCGGCGAGGCGCAGAAGCCGCTTGGCCATCGTCGAGATCTCTCCGCCGTTGCTGATCATGCCGATGAACAGGCGGTAGCCGCCCTCGCTCGCGAATTCGTAGGCGAGCTCGGAGCTCGGATCCTCGGCGAAGAGCTCGTGCAGGCGACGCACCGACTCTTCGATATCGTTCTGCTCGAAGCTCGAAACCGCCTTGCGGAACAGCTCGCGGAGCTCGTTGTCGTCGGCGATCGCGGCCGTGCCGAGACTCGACAGGGCGAGCGCGGCCACGATGAGGGAGAGGAGGGATTTCCTCGACATTCTGGGTCCTCCACGCGTTCCTTGGGCGTCCATGGGCATGGCGCAGGTTCGGGTTTTCGCAGGCTAGCGGCTTCCTGTCACCGATGTGTCACCTGTTCGGTCACCGCCGCGCGGCGTCCGTTTCCACCCCTCCGGCCCGGCACCCGGCGTGGCCAGAATCTGGACCCCCGCGTGGGATCGCCGTAGAATCGAGGCTCAGTCCTTGATAGGAGGAATGTGATGCCGACTGTAGGAGTGATCCTCTCCGGGTGTGGTGTCCAGGATGGCAGCGAGATCCACGAGGCGACGTTGACCCTTCTGTATCTCGCGCAGGCCGGCGCGGACGTCGTCTGCTTCGCGCCCGACAACGACCAGTTCAAGGTCCACGACCACCAGCAGGGCAGCGACGTCGACGAGACCCGCAACGTGCTGACCGAGTCCGCCCGCCTCGCCCGTGGACCCGTCACCGACGTGCGGGAGGCCGACGCCGCCGCGCTCGACGCCCTGATCCTGCCCGGGGGCTTCGGCGCCGCCCTGAACCTGTGCTCCTTCGCGACCGAAGGCAGCGACTGCTCGGTCGAGGAGGGTACCGCCGCCCTGGTGCGCGCGATGCACGAGGCCGGCAAGCCGATCGGCGCGATGTGCATCGCCCCCGCGGTGATCGCCCGCGTGCTCGGGGAACACGGCGTCGAGCTGACCATCGGGAACAACGCGGACGTCGCCGCCAAGCTCGAGACGATGGGCGCGAAGCACATCGACAAGCCGGTCGACCAGATCGTGGTCGACCGCGAGCACAAGCTCGTCACCACTCCCGCGTACATGCTCGCCACCTCGATCGCCGAGGCCGCATCGGGCATCGAGAAGCTGGTCGCGTCGGTGCTGTCTCTAGCGTGAGAGGCCGTTCGTCGGCGGCCTTCCGTAAGTCCGGAGCGCGCGCTCCGGATTTTTTTCGGCAGGCGCAGAGTCGTAACGAATGCGTAATCTTCGCTCGACTATCCTCTGGCCAACCTGAGGAGGAGATTCCATGCGTAAGACCTTTGTGACCGCGCTGTGCACCGTCGTGCTCGGCGGGTTTGCCCTCGCCCAGAACGACCAGCCGGACCAGCCCACGCCCCCCACCCTCGAAGAGCGCGTGACCCGCGTCGTCGAAGGCCTCGGCCTCGACGCCGAGCAGGCCGAGTTCGCCAGCGCCGCGTTCGGTGCCTACGAAGAGGCCAACGAGGCCGCCAAGGCCACGATGGACAAGGCCGCCGCGGGCGTCCTGAGCGAAGAGCAGCTGACCGCCTTCAACGAGAGCCTGACCCGTCGCGGCCAGCGCGGCCAGCGCGGCCAGCGCCAGCCCCGCGGTGAGCGCCCCGAAGGCGAGCGTCAGCCCCGCGGCGAGCGCCCCGAAGGCGAGCGTCAGCCCCGCGGCGAGCGCCCCGAAGGCGACGAGAGCACCCCCCGCGGCGAAGGTGAGCGCCAGCCCCGCGGCGAGCGTCCCGAAGGTGAGCGCCAGCCCCGCGGCGAGCGCCCCGACTTCCGTGACCCCGAAGCCCGTCGCACCCGCCAGCTCGAGCGTTTCGCCCGCCAGATCGAGGGCCTCGAGCTCGACGAAGCGACCAGCGCGACCCTGACCGACGCCTACACGGCCTGGATGGACGCCCGCACCGCGGCTCGCGAGCAGCTGACCGTCGACCTCGGCTCCTTCCTCGACGAAGAGCAGGCCCGCCAGGCCATGCGGCTCTTCACCCGCGGCGACCGCGGCCAGCGCGGCGGCCGTGACCGCGGCCAGCGCCAGCAGCCCGGCGCCAACGACTTCTATTAGGATCGACCTCTCCCCGGAGAGACGACGGACCCGCGCCCAGGCGCAGGGTCCGTTTCCTTTTGGGGCCTGTCCCTGACAGTCCTTTGGCTCCGCAGCCGGGGCGCCTCAGCCCTCGCCGTGGCAGATCACGCAGCCGCCGCCGGCGGCCTTCGCCCTCTCGAGGGTGACCTCGGCCGTGCCGATCAGGTCGTGCAGGCTCGTCATCCCCTGGCGGGCGGTGACGACGGCGAAGCTGGCGGTGATCGAGAACGAGCGCCCGTCCTCCTGGAAACCGAGCTTCGCCAGCCGCTCGCAGAGCCGCTCCGCGACGGTCTTCGCGCCGTCGCTGTCGGTCTCGGGCAGGAGGATGAGGAACTGGTCGCCGCTGAAGCGTGCCGGCAGATCGCCGGTCTTGAGCTTCCGCTGCAGGGTCAGCCCGATCTCGGCCAGGACCCGGTCGCCCGCAAAATACCCGTGCAGCTCGTTGATCCCGCGGAAGCCGTCGACATCGATCATCACGAGGGAGAAGCCGGGACCGCCGCTCACGAAACCCTCGAACGCCGCCTTGAGCTTCTCGAGGAAGTAGCGGTAGTTGTACACGTGGGTCAGGCTGTCGGAGCGCGACAGGCGCTCGGTCTCTTCGTAATAGAGCTGGGTGCGGACGATCGGCGCGAGCTCGCGCACCGCCAGGTAGAGGTTGTGCTCGAGCTCGGCGGTGCGCCGCTCGCTCTTCTTCAGCACGACGCTGACCGCCCCGAGCACCTGGTCTTCGATGCGCAGGATGTGGATGATCTGCCGCGGGTCGTCGGCCCCCGCGAGCTCGGGCTCGATCGCGCCCTTGACCTTCGACGCCGGGAGCAGCGCGACCTTGAGCCGCAAGGCCTCCAACCCGTGGTCGACCAGCCGTCCCGCGAGCCCCTTGACGATGCCTTCGACCGTCTGCTGACCGATGGTCTGCCGGACACAGATGAAGACCTGCTTCATCTGCGCGCCGACCATCGCGACCGCCGCGTAGCCGACCAGGGAATCGAGCACGCCCGCGAACTGCGCGACGAGCACCTCGCGGCTGTGCACGAACTCGCCGAGCTTCTTGATCTCGTTGGCGAGGGTGCTCTCGAACAGCAGCCGGTCGAAGAGGAAGGCGATGCCGGCCGCGATGTTCTTGCGCATCGGCGAGACGACGATGCCGCCGCTGGCGGGCTCGTCGCGCCCCGGAGGCGGGGCCAGCTGCTCGAGCGCGCGCAGCAGGTGCGCGTGCGAGCCGTCCTTGGGGAGATAGGTCTCCGCGCCGGACTGCAGCCCCCAGAAGCGGTTCTTGCGGGTCAGCGCCGAGCTGGTCAGCAGGATGACGGGGGTGTGTCCGAGGCCGGGATCGTTCTTGATGAAGCGGCACAGGTGGAAGCCGTTGATCTCCGGCATCACGACATCGGAGACGATGACGTCCGGACGCTCCTCGAAGGCTTTGGAGATCCCGTCGAGGCCCGAGGCCGCGGTGACGACCTCGTACCCCTGCTCCTCGATGACCTCCGCGAGGAGCTCGCGCTGCATCGCGCTGTCGTCGACGATCAGGATCTTGCCGCGGCGTCCACCGTTCATCGTGCCCCTCCGCGTTGCATTCTACCACTGCGCGCGCAGACAGCGCCAGCGGCGCAAGCCGCTCAGCGTGACCCGCGCCTGCGGCCGCGCGGCGACGATCCGGGCCCGGACCTCCGCCTCGTGCCCGGCCTGGAACCCGCTGAGCAGACAGCCGCGCAGACTCTGCAGCGGCAGCACCCGCGGCAGCACCCGGGCGAGGGCGAGCGGCGGTAGGTTGGCGGCGAGCAGCGTGGCGGGCGGCCAGGCCTCCAGCGCGCCCGCGTCGGCGCACACCAGCTCGACACGCCGGGCGAGGCCGTTGACGAGGGCGAGGTGCAGCAGGTCGCGGCCCGCCCGCCACTGCGATTCGACACACCACGCCCGCGGCGCCCCGAGCGCGACCGCCGCCATCCCGATCACCCCGCTGCCGGCCCCGACGTCGAGCAGCGGTCCGGGGCGGGTGAGGCCGGTCAGCGCCCGCAGCAGCAGCCGGGTGCTCGGGTGGGTGCCGAGGCCGTAGGCGGCCGAGGTCGCCAGCCGCAGCTGGACCTTCTCCGCCTGGTTCGGCGCGATGTCGGTCGCGAGCAGCACGTCCGGGGTCGCCCGGAAGGGGCCGAGGGCGACCGCGTTGAGCAGGTGCCAGCGCTCGGGGGCGACGCGGTCGGGGTTGCGGTGGCGGCGCAGCAGCGCGGCGCGGATGCGGCTGACGCGGTCCTCGAGGTCCTCGTCGGCGGGCAGGTGCAGGCTGAGGATGCGCCGCTTCTCGATCGCGTAGGGGAGCGGCGGAAGCTCGCGCTCCGGCATCACGTCGACCGGTCGCCAGCGCTTGAAGTGGGCGTGGAACTGGTGCGCCTCGGGGGCGAAGACCTGCAGGTAGACCCGCGCCAGGCCTGCGGGGGGCGGGCCCGGGACGGCGTCGCGTGCCCAACGCGGCAGAGGATCGAACACACCCGGCTCCAGGGCTGGCGCCGGGCCCCGCGCGCCGAATGCGCTGGAGAATGGCGCGGATTGTGGTTACAGTGTGAAGATAGTCTGCTGGGGGACCGGGCGACAAGCCCGCAGGCGAGACGACTGGCTCGCTGCCGTCCCGGGCGGATGGTTGGAGCCGAGAGTGCGTTGTGAATCCCAGACCGGCTTCCTGACCCACCTGCGCTGCGACGCCGAAGCCGAAGTGAAGTGCGTGCCCTGTCACCGCAAGATCTGCAAGGGCCACAGCCGCCCTTCCTCGATCGGCCTGCTCTGCATCAACTGCTTCCAGAAACGCGCCGAGCCAGCCCGCAGCCTGAGCATCGACGACCTGAGCAAGGAGGATTACGACCCCTACCTGTACGCCGCCTATTTCTACAAGACCTACGACTACGAGCCCTTCGTCCTCGAGGAGCCCAAGCCCTCCGAAGACGCCGAGGCCGTCGGCTGATCCGGCCGACAGGAGGTATGCCGTGAGCGACCACCGCGCTGAGACCCTGACGAAAGCCCTGCTCCCCCTGGTCGACGAGGCGCAGCTCGAGCTCGTCGAAGCGACCTGGACGGGCACGACCTGCCGCACCCACGTCCACGTCTTCGTCCACGGGGACAACGGGGTGACGGCCAAGCAGCTCGCGCGGCTGCACCGCGCGGTCGAGGCCACCATCGAAGAGCGGGGTCTGCTCACGGCCGGCAGCTACCACCTCGAGGTCTCTACCCCCGGCGTCAAGCGGCCCCTCAAGACCGCCCGCGACTTCGAGCGCAACCTCGGCCGGAAGGTGCGGGTGTTCCTCGACGAGCCGTTGGACGGAAAGGTCGAGCTCGAAGGCAAGATCTCGGGCGTCAACGGCTCGTCGATCGAGATCGACGACGGCGGACCGATCAAGGTCCCGCTCGCTTCGTTGCGCCAGGGCAAGCTCGTGATCGACATGCACTTCGACAAGCCCGCGCGGCGCCCCAAACGCAAGAAGAAGCGCAAGCAGAAATCCGGCTCCTCCGGCCGCAAGGCGCAGGTCAAGGGCTGAGCGGCAGCGCCGCACGGCCCGCGATTGCAGCCGTCCGAGCGCCCCGTGGTCGCGGCGCGGGCGTGGACGGTGACCGTCGTCGCTTCCTCTGGAGTCTTCCCCGGAGGCTTGTGCGGCCGCGGAGGATGGGCAAACGGCCTCCGGGTCTTCGCGACGAATCCCGGTGCATCGACCGGGGTTTCCTCTCGCTTCCTGGACCTGCGGAGTCTCTCTTGCTGAATTGTCGATTCTCCGGAACATGGGATGCAGCTCGCACCGGAGCGGAAGAGCGCCGTCGCGACGCGGCCCCGTCGGCTTGACGCTGGGTTTCGCCCCGCCTACGATGCCATTCCCCGGCGGGCTCCGCCCGCCTCGCGCGAGGTGCCCCATGCCACGGATCCTCCTGTTCGGCGCCCTCCTCTGCTTCCTCTTCACGCCCCTCTCCGGCCAGGATGAGAGCGGCCCCAACTTCGAGACGCCCGAAGACTGGGACGACGAGGAGCGGGCGGTCTACCAGTCCGCCGTCGAGAAGTACCGCATCGCGAGCGAGGCGACCGAGGACAGCGTGACCAAGTTCGAGGCGGCCATCGCGGCCCTGCAGGACGCGATGCGCCAGGACAAGGGCTTCGCCCCGACCCGCTACTACCTCGGCATCGCCTACCAGATCACCCGCGAGTACAACAAGGCGCGCAACCACCTCGAGCAGGCGGTCAAGTACAACCGCGACTTCCACCAGGCGATGGTCGAGCTCGGCGACACCTACATGCACCTCAAGAAGCCGAACAAGGCCGGGCGCATGTACGACAAGGCGATCGACGCCGCCCCCGACTACCTGCACGCCTTCCGCATGCGCGCCTTCTACTACCTGCGCGAGTTCGAGTTCGAGGACGCGATCGCCGACGCCGACCACGTCCTCGGCGAGGAGCCCGAGGACGGCCTCGCCCAGTACGTCAAGCAGATCGCCGAGCGCGAGCTGTTCGGGGAGGATTGGGCCGAGGACGAGACCTTCGTCGTCGAGTCGACGCACTACATCGTGATGACCAACACCGACCAGGAGTTCGCCGAGTACATCTCCTTCCGCGCCGAGCTGATCCACGAGGTCTACGAGGGCATCTTCCCGAAGATCTCGACCGGGCGGCGGAAGTTCCCGATCGTCGTCTACCGCGACCGGGACGAGTACCGCCGCAAGGGCGGGCCGCCGACCGCGGGCGGGCACTACGAGCCGCTGCTGCGCAAGCTCGTGCTGTTCCGTTACGAGGAGCTCCAGGACACGATGCTGGTGCTGCAGCACGAGGGCTTCCACCAGTTCCTGCACTACTACCTCGAAGATGCGCCGCAGTGGTTCAACGAGGGCGTCGCGGACTACTTCGGGCCGACCGAATACATCGAGGAAGGCGGACGCGAGGCGATGGAGATCCGCCCGAACCCGTGGCGGGTGCAGACGATCAAGCAGGCGCTGCGGGCCGGCCGGGTGCGGAGCTTCCGGGACCTGATGATGATGTCGCAGGCCGAGCTGTACCACCCGCAGTGGGCGTCGATCCACTACGCCCAGTCGTGGTCGATCATCTACTTCCTGTGCGAGTACAACGAGCGCGAGCATTTCCCGATCCTCAAGGCCTACTTCAAGGCGCTGCGGGATGGGGATGGGCAGGAGGAGGCCTTCCTGCAGTCCTTCGGCGAGGTCGACCTCGAGACGATCGAGCGCCAGTGGGTGGACTTCGTCCGCAAGCTCAGGGAATGACACGCCCCGCAGGGGGCTTCGCCGTGGAGGGATCTCGTGGCTCGCTCACTGTTCTTCGCGCTGCTGATCGGCTGCGCGCTGCCCGTCGTCTCCGCCCAGTCCGCCTGCTTCACCTGTGAGAGCAGCCTCGAAGGCGGCGAGCGCTTCTGCCCGCAGTGCGGGGACAGGGTGCGCACCTACCCCCAGTACTGCTACCACTGCGGCAGCGGCATGCGCGCCGACTGGCGTTTCTGTGCCGAGTGCGGGACGCCGGGGCACCACGAGCCCGGGGAGCTGCCGGTGCCGGTTCCGATCCCGCTGCCCGAGCCGATCCCCGAGCCCTGGCCGAGGCCGGTGCCCGGCCCCGAGCAGCCGGTGCCCGACCCGCTCGGCGACGACCTGGCGTTCGACTGCGAGGGCCCGGAAGGGCTTCCGCCGGGCGACCTCGGCGGCTGGAGCCTGAGCGATGTGCGGGGCTTCGACAGCGCACGCTCGCTGCGCTCCGCGACGATCGGAGACGGCAGCGCGTCGCGCTGCACGCTGGTGGTGCCCGCCGGCGTCGCCCAGCTGCGCTTCGCGTACTTCGTCTCGGCCGAGGCGGGCTACGACCTCCTGCGGCTGCTGATCGACGACGCGGACTGCGCGGTCTACGGCGACACCGGGGGGGAGTGGCGCGTCGTCGAGGTGATGCTCGATCCCTCCGCCTCGCACACGATCGGTCTCGAGTACCGCAAGGACGGGGGCACCGCGGCCGGCGAGGACGCGGCCTGGGTCGACGACATCCGCTACCTCGGGGTCCGCGAGCCCGAGCCGGTCGAGGCCGAGCTCAGCTTCGAGAACGTGCTGCCGCGGGGGGCGCGGGGGAACTGGGTCGCCGACGGGACGCTCGTCGCGGAGGGCGACTACAGCCTGCACTCCGGGCCGACGCCGCACAACGGCAGCTCTGCCTTCGAGATCGTGGCGCCGAGCGGGGCGACGCGCGTCGACTTCCAGTACCTCGTCTCGTCCGAGCAGGGTTATGACCGGCTGGTGTTCGAGGTCGACGGCGTGCAGCAGGCGGTGTTCGACAACACCGAAGAGGTCTGGAGCACGGCGAGCGTCGAGCTCGGCGAAGGCCAGACCCTGCGCTGGGTGTACCGCAAGGACACCGGCACGATCGCAGGCCGAGACACGGCCTGGATCGACAACATCCGCTTCTTCTTCGACTGAGGGGAGCTGAGCCCGCTCAGACCGCGACCGCGCGCGCGGCGAACCAGGCCTCGAGCTCGTCGGCGCCGCCGAGGTGCTCGCCCTTGTGGTAGACCTGGGGAACCGTCGTGCGGCCGGTCACCGCTTCGAGCGAGCGCCGGGTCAGCGCCGCGCCGAGCGGGATCTCCTCGTAGGACGCCCCGTGCCCGGTCAGGAGCGCCTTGGCCCGGGCGCAGTGGCGGCAGCCCTGGCGGGTGAACAGCGTGAAGTGCTCCGGGCCCGCGTCGTCGGGGGCCAGGTGCCGCAGCACGGTGTCGGCATCGCTGACCTCGTAGGGGTCGCCGGGCTTGTCCGGCTCGATGAACATCTTCTCGATCACGCCGTTGTCGACGACCATCGCGTAGCGCCAGGAGCGCTTGCCGAAGCACAGGTCGGACTTGTCGACCAGCATGCCGAGCTGCTCGGTGAAGATGCCGTTGCCGTCCGGCAGCAGCTGGACGCGGTCGATGCCCTGGGCCTCGCCCCAGGCCTGCATCACGAAGGGGTCGTTGACCGACAGGCAGTAGATCTCGTCGATGCCGGCCTTCTGGAAGGCGTCGTAAAGCTCTTCGTAGCGCGGCAGATGGGCGGTCGAGCAGGTCGGGGTGTAGGCGCCCGGCAGGGCGAAGACGACGACCCGGCGGCCGACGAAAATCTGCTCGGAGCTGGTCTCCCGCCACTCGTCACCGACGCGTAGCCGGAAGAGGACGGACGGGACCTGCTGGCCTTCACTGTTGGGGAGATGCATGGGGTGCTCCTTTTCTCTCACTTCTCCATTCCTCACCGTGGAAGCATGGCACGCCCGCTGATATTCTTGAAGTGAATAGTACTTCGGAAAGAAATAAGCCTGAGCAATTACCGGCCCACCCTTCGTCAGCTCGAGTACGTCGTCGCCCTCGCCGAGAAGCTGAGCTTCCGGCGCGCCGCGGAGGCCTGCTTCGTCACCCAGCCCGCCCTGAGCACCCAGCTGCGGCAGCTCGAGGAACAGCTCGGCGTCCGCCTGTTCGAGCGCGACCGGCGCCATGTGCTCGCCACGCCCGAGGGCGCGCGGCTGGCCGCCGAGGCCCGGGAGATCCTGCGCGCCGTCGACCTGCTCGTGGCGGGCGCCCGGGGCAGCGGGGAGCCGCTGTGTGGGGAGCTCTGGCTCGGCGTGATCCCGACCATCGCGCCCTACCTGCTGCCGCCGGCCCTCGCGGCCCTGCGGGCGGCCTATCCCCGCCTCGAGCTGTGCCTGCGGGAGGACTCGACCGCGAACCTCTGCGCCGGTCTCGAGCGCGGTGACCTCGACGTGCTGCTGCTCGCCCGGGAGGCCGAGCTGGGGAAGGTCGCGATGCGTGACCTGTTCGCCGACCCCTTCCTCGTCGCCGTGCCCGGCAACCATGCGCTGGCGGGCCGCGCGCACATCGCGATCGACGACCTCGCCTCGGAGCGCCTGATCCTGCTCGAGGATGGGCACTGACTGCGGAACCAGGCGCTGAGCCTGTGCGCGGCCCGGGGGGTCGCCGAACGCAGAGCCCTGGCGGCGAGCAGCCTGACGACCCTGCTCGAGATGGTCGCGGCCGGACTCGGTGTCACGCTGATCCCGCAGCTCGCGCTCGCGCTCGAGCAGCGGGTCGAGCGCGACCTCGCCTGTGTGCCGCTCGCTCCCCCCGGCTTCGCCCGGACCATCGCGCTGGCCTGGCGTCCGACCAGTCCGCGGGAAGAGGACTTCGTCCTGCTCGGGGAGACGGTCGCCGAGGTCGGCTCAGCGCTCCTGTGAGAGCGCGACCGCGCGCCGGCTCACCGGCTTCAGCGGCTCCTCGCGCAGCGCGGGGGCGGCGCTGGCTGCGCGGCGCGTGGGCGGACGCGGCGCGCGCGGCACGGCCTGCTCGGGGGCGGGGCGTTCGGTCTGCCGCTCGGCGGGGCGCGCGGCCTGCCGCTCGGCGGGAGGCTTCAGGGCCGGCGTGCGGGTGACCGGACGCGCGGGCGTCTTGCGCCGGGTCTCCCCGGAGGTCGAGCGCTTGCGCCGGGTGGTCGCGCCGCGCACCTCGATGTGCGCGACGATGCGGTGGCGGCGGTCCGGCAGCGGGACGCAGCGGATCACGTGCAGGCGGGTCTTCCACACCTCGCCCTTGCCCTTCTCGACGATCGCCCGCAGCCGGGTGCCGAGGGCCAGGCTCTGCTTGCGGATGAACTCGACGCCGTGCTTCTTGAGGTCGGCGACATCCGCCCGCTCGATGTCGGTCTCGACGCCGTCGCGCATCACCTTGAACCACATCCGCAGCGCCCGCGTGGGCTTGTTCGCCGGACGCTCCTCGACCTCGAGCGCGTCGAAGTCGCGGAAGCCGCGCCGCGGGGTCGCCTCGACGCTCTCGATGCGGCGCGCCCGCTCCTTGGTCATCGCCGGGATCGCCTGCATCTTCTCGGGGGAGGCCTTCTCGAACACGCCGGAGCCGCTGCCGACACCGCGGTTGCCGCGACGGGGCGTCGCGAGCGAGCGCATCTGGTCGAGGGCGTGGGCGAGCAGCCGGGCGCTCTCGGTGCCGCGGTCCTCACTCGGGCGGCGCAGGCGCATCGTCGACTGACGCGCACGCCCGACCGTGACCGGCGCGGGCTTCTCCTTACCTTGCTCTTCCCAGGGGCGCAGCTTCGACGTCTTCCACAGGCTCCATCCGAGCATCGGCAGGGACAGGCCGAGCAGGGCCCACATCACGGCGGCCTGCACCCCCTTCTCGGGATCGAGCCGCAGGGCGTGGGCGATGCACACGAGCAGCATCGCGCAACCGAGGGCGAGCAGCACGGTGCTGGCGCCGAGCTTGCCGCGCAGCGACAGGCCGAGGGAGAGACAGGCGAGCAGTAGCACGACGCCCGCGTTGATCGGTCCCAACGGCAGCGCGCTCGAGGACTCCTCGTCGTCCGCGGCGGCGGTCGGCACGAAGGTGTTCGCGTTCGGTTCCCAGCTCGCGGGGTCGGGGCCGAAGTCGACCCGGCCGTTGAGCTGCACGAGCCAGCTGTGGAGGCTCTCGACAACGACCCGGTCGGCCCGCGTCCGCTCGCGCTCGGGGTACAGGACCTTGTAGGCCTCGAGCAGGGTCGGACGCGCCCGCTCTCCGCAGCGGCCGAGGGCCTCGACCGCGGCGACCCGCAGCGGCTCACTGATCCCGGGATGCTTGCTGACCTCCGCGACATCGGTCAGGCGGCTCGCGTCGAAGCAGTTGCCGGGGGTCAGCCGCAGGACGCTGAGCAGCACCTCGCCGAGGCCCCCGTCGAGCGCGAGACGGAGCTGGGTGCGCGCCGCCTCTCCACCCGCCGACGCGATCGGCCCGGCGGCGATCTCGCGCTGTTCGAGGGGGAGGTGGACGAGCTCGAGCTCGAGGGCGTCTTTCCAGCTCGGCTGATCGGCCAGCCTGCGGGCGAGGACCTTGATCGCGCCGTACACCTCGGGGTTCTCCGCGTTGCGCAGCAGCGCCGCGAAGCTCGTGAAGCCACGGCCGTGCTCGGAGAGCGCGGTGGCGAGGGCCGCCTGGGCGCCCGCGTCCGCTCTGCCCAGGGCCTCCGCGACCTGACGCTCGCCTTGCAGGCTGCCGGACACCAGGGTGCGCGCGACCTCGGCGACGCGCTCACCGGAGCGCAGCGCGGCCTCGAGGTCGGCTTCCTGCGCCAGGGCCGTGGGGATCAACCCCCAACACAACAGGAGGAGGGCGGCACGGGTCATGGGGTTGCCTCCAGGGGATCGTCGAAGCCGCTCAGGGCCGTGACGATCCAGAAACGGGAGTGGGTCGTGAGCTCGTCGAGGAGGGCGGCGTCGTGGGCGGTGTCGCTCTGCCACTCGATCGTGACCTCGTCACCGACGAGTCCGCCGTAGAAGGAGTCGCGGTCGTCGACGCTGACGGTGCCGCCGGGGTTGTACACCGCGCCGTAGACCACGCCCTCCAGCCTGGCGTCGCCACCCGCGGCGAGCCAGAGCTGGAAGTCGAACGGGCGCGGGGGGGTGCCCCCGACGTTGCCGTTCTCGTTGATGAACACATCGCCGCGGGCGTACACCTCGATGTGGGCGTCGGCCCAGCCGTCTCCCCGGTCGGGAAGCTCGATCTCGGCGTCCATGCGCGTCTCGAAGATCCCGCCCGGCTCGACGATCAGGGTCACGTCGCCCTCGGCGTACAGCGTGGCGTCGTCCGTAAGGGTGAGCTGCTCGACGATCAGGGTGGTCGGGCCGATCAGCTCGAGGCGGCTGTCGTCCGGCGCGATCAGCTCGGTGTAGCTGTGCACCCCGGGGCCGACGACCAGGGTCTCGCTCGCGCCCAGGGTCCTCGCGAGGGAGCTGACCGCGAGCGCGGCGGCCTCGTCGCGTATCCGCAGGATTTCGGCATCCCACGACGGCAGCTCGACGGGGCGCGGCTCGCTGAGCTCGAGCACCGCGGCCTGGGTCGCGACGGCCTTGAGCAGAGGGGCACGCAACATCCCGGAGACGCTGCTCCCCCCGTCGAGCTCGATCTCGATGCTCGCGTCGATCCCCCCGTTGACGAAGCTGCTGTGGCCGACGAGCACACTCTCTCCGCTGTGGATCCGCGCGGGGCCGACGAAGCTGGTCAGCGGCGTGCCGATGCGGCTGTCGAAGCTCGGGTCCACACGGGTGTCGTGCTCGAGCTCGGTGCGGGTGCGGCTGGTGATGGCCTGGGGAAACAGGGCGATGCGCGGACGCTCGAGGCGGGCGTAGAGCTCGCTCTCGATCGCGCCCCGCCGGGCGAGGACCGATATGGTCGCGAGCGTGTCGCTGTGGCTGAGCAGGCTGACGTACACGCTGTCGCCCCCCGGCAGCGCGTAGCCCCGCACGTCGCTGGCGTCCTCGCCCGCGTTCAGCGCGAGCAGCCGGAAGCCGACGCCGATCTCCGCGGCCTCGCGCAGCCGGGTCAGCACCCGCTCCTGCTCGAGGGTCGAGGCCTCGGCGCTGACCGCGCTGAGCAGGACGGCGCTCAAGGCCATCAGGAGCAGCAGCGAGATGGTCGCGAGGACCAACGCCGAGCCGCGACGGGAAGAGCACTTCGATCTCATGCCGTCTCCTCCCGGTCAGTTGCGCAGCGCGATGCGCTCGTCGACGGTCTCGACGACGAAGCCGTTCTGCGGGCCGTACACCCCTGCGACCGGAACCTGGCTGTAGGCGGCGCCGGCTTCGACCCGACGGGCGAACTGGAAGCGCACGCCGACGATCGCGGAGCCCGCCGTCGGGGGCGTCAGAGCGAAGGAACCGGGCAGGACCTGGGCGCACACGATCTGCTGGGTGCCGTCCCGATGGATCAGGTAGATCACGCCGTCGTCGGACAGGCCGTTGCCGTCGTCGTCGACGCCGTTGAGGGGGTCGGCCGCGGTGTTCGCGAAGCCGAGCTTCAGCTCCGGGCCGAAGTGGACGTCGCCGGTGCTGGTGTCGAGGCTGGCCTTGCGGAAGCGCAGCTCCGGCCAGCCGAACATCGCGACCACGGCCAGCTGGCCGGGGGCGGTGTCGCGCAGGTGCCCGCGGAGCAGCTGGATCACCTGCACGCCGTTGCGCCGCGTCTCGCTGGCGAGGACGGCCGCCTTGGTCTGCTCGGGCGCGGCGAGCAACACGCTCGAGAAGATCGCGCCGAGGCTACCGATCAGCAGCAGCGAGACCGCGAGCTCGAGCAGGGAAAATCCACGTCGGGTGTTCATCGTTTCACCGCCGCTCGTTGAGGAGCAGGACCTGCTCGACCTGTTGGGGACCCGCGCTGGCGGCCCACGCCGCCCGCACCCGCACACAGAAGGTCTGCATCGCGTTGTGCGCGGGCTCGGCCTCGTCGACGCTGCCGTCGAGATCGAGGTCGCAGGGTGCCCCGAGCATCGCCGCCGCGGTCGCCTCGTCGGTGATCTCGACGATGACGGTGCCACCGGACCCGAAGCTCGTGATCTGCCCGTCGAAGTCGGCGAGGAGGAAGTCCCACGGGGCGGCGCGCAGCTCGGCGACCCGGGTGCGCACCGCGCGCTCGGCGCGGGAGCGCATCAGGCTGTCCTCGGCGAGCCCCAACCCCGAGGCCATCACCGAGAGCGTGCCGAGCAGGCCGACCATCAGGAGGGAGAAGGCGACCGTGATCTCGACGAGCGTGAGACCTCTCCTGTCGCGATGCACCGTATCCCCTCCGTCCCAAAATGAGACATCTGGGATGTAGAGGAGGTGCGCCGGGCTGTCAAAGCCCGCAATACGCCGTCATACGGTTCCGCGCGTGCAAACAGGAGGACGTGAGCGATTGGCTTCCAACGACTTCGGCGTCGCGCGCTCGACCCCGCAGATCAGTAAAAAAAGTTTTATTTTCTCATTCTGAGTCAGTGCGCGACCGCTTCGAACTCGAAGAACGAGAAGCCCGCGTGGACCGCGAGCACCCAGAACATCGCGAACAACACCGTGCGGTGGATGCCGTGGCCGAGGTCACGGGAGCCGCGCTTCGGCAACATCGCCGCGTCGTGAGCGATCAACGCCGCCCCGACCGCGGAGACCACGGTCTTCGCCATCACCCAGGTCAGGTTCGGTATCGTCAGGTGCCGGGTGTAGTGCCCCCACCAGAACTTCGGCGTCAGCCCGGGATGCCCGTGGATGAAGACCAGCAGGCTGACCAGGCTGGCCGCGAGCGCGCCGACCGCGACCATGAAGAGGAAGCCGACGACGTAGCTGACCACGGTCGGGGTCAGGAGCGCGTGGGTGGGATTGACCCCGAACAGCCGCATCGCGTCGACCTGGCGGCTGCGGTTGAGGCTGCCGGTGGTCGCGGCGACGCGCGCCCCGACCTTGGCCGACAGCAGGATCGCCGTCAGCAGCGGGGCGAGCACCCGCAGGATGCCGAAACCGAGCGCCTTGAGCAGGTCGTCGACCACGATCGGCTCGGTCCAGTCCTTCAGCGGCAGCCGGTCGAAGATGAAGTAGGTCGCCACCAGCCCGATCAGCGCGCAGGAGAAGGCGACGAACAGCACCGGTCCGACGCCGAAGAAGCGCCGCAGCGCCTGTCCGTAGTAGGTGCGCACGCGGCGGTCGAGCAGCCGGTAGGGCATCTGCACCAGCCCGTTGACCAGCTGCAGCAGCCGCCGGGGCAGGCGATCGACCGCCTCCCCGGCCTTGACGAGCCCGAGGCCCGCCTTCTCGAGCAGCCCCGGGGCGGGCTCGGAGCCTCCGAGCACCGGCCCGTCCCAGTCGAGCAGCGTCGTGTTGCCGACGAAGTAGCGCGCGACCCGACCGAGCAGCCCGGGCTTCGGCAGCCGCCCGCTCTCCGCCCGCTGCGCACGCGCCTGCTGGGTGCGCTCGGCGATGTGGCGGCGCATCGCGTCGGCGGACTGGATGTCGACGCCTTCGGCCGCGAGGTCTTTGATCGTGCGGTCGGTCGGGTCGATGAACAGCACCCGGGTCGCGACCCCGGCGAAGCTCCGGTAGTCGTGGGTGACGACCAGGGTCAGGCGCTTGTGGTACTGCTGGATCAGCTGCACCGTCTTCGCCGCCGCCTCGGGATCGAGCCCGGTCGTCGGCTCGTCGTAGAGCAGATACTCCGGGGCCGCCTCGAGTGTGCGGGCCATCGCCAGCCGCTGCTGCTGGCCCCCGGACAGGAGATCGACGGTGTCCGGCGCCTTCTCGAGCCCGAGCTCCTTGCGCCAGTGCTGGGCCCTGCCCCGCCGGTCCCCCCGGCTCGCGTAGGTGATGTTCTCGTCGACGCTGAGGTCGTCGAACAGCCCGAGGCGCTGCAGCTGGAAGACCGCGCCGAGCTTGGCGCGCTTCTTCGCGCTGACGCGGTTCTCGTCGAGCAGGTCGGCCCCCTCGAGCAGCAGCGAGCCCCGCGCCTGCAGGACGTCGCCCTCGCGCGGCACGGTGCCGATCATCAGGTTGCACAGCAGGGACTTCCCGGACCCGGACATGCCGACGAGCAGCACCAGCTCCGACGCGCGCAGGGCGACCGTGCTGGTCGCGATCAGCTCGGCCCGGGTGCGGCGGTCGCGGATCGAGAAGTTGCGGATCTTCAGGACCTCGTTCTCGTCCATCACGGCGCCTCCTGGTCGAGGGGAGGATCGATGTGGAACCGGGGCCGGTCGGGCCGGAAGTAGGTGCGCACCGGCAGCTCGGCCCCGTCCGCGAGCGCTTCCCCGCGGCTCGGCCGCACGAACAGCTTCGTCTCGTCGCGGTTGAGCACGATGTTGCGGGCGGCGTAGACGAACATGCGGTCGAAGGTGCGGCCGTCCTCGCCGGCGAGGATGGTCTCTCCGTAGGCCCAGCGCAGCTCCTCGAGGGCGCGGTCGAGCAGCACCTGCTTGTTCTCCTGGAACAGCGGGTCGAGCACCTCGGCGAGCAGGATCGGCACGATCACCTCCTCGAAATAGGCGAGGGCGCGCCCTTCGTACTGCGGCCAGATGCCCTCGACCTTGGCCTGCAGCGCGGCTTTGTTCTCGAGCCAGAACTCCTGCAGCGACTCGACCGCGAGCGGCTCGAGCACCCCCTCGGCATCGGTCCCGTCGCCGAACAGCAGCGACCAGCCGACGTTGACCTGGTCCCAGGTCGAGAGCCCCGCCTTGAGGTCGGCGAGCAGCTTCGCCTTCATCGCCTCGAAGTCGTCGGCGAAGGTCTCCTGCAGCTTCGGGAAGAGGTCGCTCTCGATGAACTCCTCGATCGCCGTGTCGCCCGGCCGCACCTTGGTGAAGGCCTGGGCCAGGAGGGTATACGCCCGCGGCCGGATGCGCTCCTCGAACAGCACGCCCGCCTTCGCGAGCACCCGCTCTTCCAGCAGCGCCTGGAAGTCCTCGGTGAAGACCAGGGACGCCGCCTCGAGACCGCTCCGGGGCGGATAGATCACCTCGAGCCGGCTCGCGCTCGTCAGGTGCTGCGCGGCCTCGGGCAGCAGCCGTATCCGCAGCTCGACCCCGGCTCCCGCTCCCGTCGCCGTCCAGCCTCCGACCTCGCCGATCACCTCGTCGGTCCCGTCGTCGAGGTACACGGTGAGCAGCGTGCCGACCGCGATGCGCGCGGAGTCGGGCACGGTGCAGCGGACCTCTGGCAACTCGATCCACTCGCGTTCGATGACGGTGGCGGTCTGCACCAACGAGCGGCGCAGCGCGGGCTCCTGATAGAGCGCCCAGACGAGCGCGCCGACCGCGGCGAACGCGAGCAACCAGCCCCGCGCACCGCGCAGCAGACGCCTCCAACCCAGATCCAGCACGTCGCTCCTCCGCTCCCGACGGCGCGGTCCCTTTCGACCTCGAGCAAATCCCGGGCCCGCGACACGAGGCGCCATCCTACGGGCTGACTCCCGAGAGTGCGAGCGGGAAGCGACCGCCAGCAGCGACGGAACAGGGGCCGACCCGTCCGGGACATCGTCGGGGGAAGATGTGCCGGATCTGACGGCGGGCGTCGCATCTTCACCGGCCGGGGGTGGCTGACCGGCAGCGCCTGCTTCCGGTCAGCCGGTCGGACTCCATGCGTCCGGTGCAGCACCGGACGGGGAGCTCAGACGGAGTGCAGCGGACGGACGCAGCCGAACGGGCTCAGCCCTCAGCTTTCTCGCCGCCGCACTCGCCACCCTCCGCCGCCAGCTGCGCCATGAACTCGGCCTGGCGCTTGCCGATCTCCTCGGGCGACAGGTCTTCGGTGTGGGTCGCGAGGCCCCACTCGTGCCCGTAGGGATCCTTGACCTTGCCGTAGCGGTCGCCCCAGAACATATCCGCGACCGGGAACACGACGCTGCAGCCGGCATCGACCGCGCGCTTGAAGGCGGCGTCGACATCTTCGGTGTAGATGTGCAGCGAGGAGCCGTTGCCCCCGAGGGTCAGCGGCGACTTGGTGTCCCACGCGGGGTTCTCGTCGGACATCATCACGACCGAGTTGCCGATGGTGACCTCGGCGTGCATGGTGCTGTCGCCAGGACCGGCCATCCGCATCCCGGGCTCGGCCCCGAAAGCCTTCTCGTAGAAGGCCATCGCCTCGACGCTGTTCGAGACGACGAGATAGCAGCTGACGGTGTTGAAGCCCTCTGGAATCGGTTGCACGGACATCGGGAGGTCCTCCTCTCAGGTTGATTTCCCGATCCTAGCGACCGGCGCGTTTCTTTATCCAGACAAATGTCTAAAAAAATCGCGCCGCGCGCGTCAGTCGACCGCGCCGACCGCCTCGAGCTCGTCGGCGACCGCCTGGGGCGCGAGCCGCAACGCCACCTCGAGCTCCGGCCGGGCGTCGGCGAGCGCCTCGAGGCTGGCCGCGGCGAGCGCGCACAGGCCGACCAGGGTGACGTGCAGGTTGTCCTCCTGGAGCAGCTCGCGGGTGTCGGTGAAGGTCGCGTCGCCGACGGTGACCTCTTCCCCGGCCCGCAGGCGCGCCATAAAGCTGTCGAGCTCGACGACCACCGCGCCCCGCTCTTCCGCCCAGGCCCGGATCCGCTCGTTGGCCGCGGCGAGCGTCGAGTCCTCGGGGACGCCGTCCCGCTGCAGCATGCGCCCGCCCTCCATCTGCGGCAGCAGGCCGACCAGCAGCGGCGCGTCCAGCCCCTCGAGCAGCGCGAGGCCGTCCTCCAGGCTGGCGAGCCGGGCGGCCTCGTCCCGCGCCCGGCCGTAGACGAACCAGAACAGGAAGTCGACGGCGATCACCAGCCCCGGCTGGGCCTCCTTGATCCTCCGCGCCGCCAGCCGGCCGGTGGTGTTCGGGTCGAAGCCGAAGATCTCGCTCGCGTGGTCGAGCATCTCGTGCTCGGACACGATCATGCGGGTCAGACAGTCGGCGAGGGACAGCCGCTCGCCGGTCTGCGGGTGGCGCACCCGGTAGCCCGCGGAGACGCTCGCGCCGGCGACGGCGACCCGCTCCAGGCCAGGCTCCGGGCTCTGGGCGCAGGCGAAGACGCAGCTCAGACAGAGGAAGAGGACGGAACGCATCGAGGAGCCTCCTTTGTGACCCTTGCTACGCGGCGATCGTCGCCGCGTTGGGCAGCCGTCAGCCACCGGCGCACGCCACACGGCGGAGCCGCTACGCGACGAGCTTCGCGACGGCGGCGACGACCGGTCCGGCGGACAATCGTAGAGGTCGGCGCCGCTGAAGGGGTTGAGCTCGACGATCCGCGGTCCAGCCGGTGTGCGGCAGACATCGAGGATGTAGATCGCTTCCGGCGGAGGAAGCTCCGCGGCGACCCGGGCGGCGAAGGCGCGCAGGTCATCGTCCTCAGGAGCGCTGCTCGCCTGGCGCGTGGCGTCGTAGGGACTCGCCGCGATCAGCCGCCCGGCGGCGACGACGCAGCGCCACTCGCTCAGCACCTCGCGCACGGGACAGACGATCACCGGCAGCTCGAGATCATCGAAGTAGAAGCCGTGGTCGAGCGCGGCGGGCGTGAGCTCCGCGACCGCGACGACCCGGCCGCTGAAGGCCTTCAGTGGGCCGTCCGGTCGCACGAACACCCGCTCGGGGCCTCCCAGCTCGCCCGCGATCGCGGCGGGATCCGCCGTCAGCGCCGCGACCGTGGTCAGGACCCAGCGCTCCGCGAGCAGCCACGGTCGCGCGGAAGGAAACCAGTGCGAGCAGTGGAAGGCCGCGGTCGCGCAGAACGCTCCAGGCTCCAGACGAGAGCTACGAGCGATGCGGTCGGCGTTGGCCAGGCTGCCGCGGAATACCACCGGCTCGCCCGGGCGCAGCGGGAAGGCGCCGCTCTCCCACCAGTCGTCGCGCCAGGCGCTGACGCGATGTCCCGCCCGCCGGGCGGCTTCCGCGAGGCGTTGCTCCTGCGGGCCGAAGACGTCGAGCTCGAGCAGCCAGTGGACCGCGCGGCGAGCGCTCACTCCGCCCCCCCGAAGATCACTTCCAGCCCCGCGCGCAGGTCCCGGTCGGAGCGCCAGGGCACGTCCTCGAGGTCGGGGGACAGGCGCTGTTTGCGGCGGCGCTTGAGGAAGGCGAGCACGCGGTGGCGCACCACCCCGCAGAGGAAGTTGCGGAAGGGGCCGCGGTCGGGCAGGTGGCGGCTGAAGAGCTCGGACTTCAGCTCGAGCAGGATGTCCTCGACCAGGTCCTCGCGGTCGGCGGCGTCGACGTTCCGGTAGCGGCTGGCGAGCAGCACCCGCAGGGGCGCGCGGTAGTGGTACACGTCGTCCCAGGCCGGCTCGCGCCGGTCGCGGAAGGCGGTGCAGGTGGTGTGCCAGAGCGACAAACGGTAGCCTCCTGGCGACGAGTATGGCACAGGCCTGCCGTCGGCTCCAGCGGGCCTCTCCGTGGCGGACCCCTGGCCCTCGACGAGGGAGGCTTCATGGATTTTTTACGACACGCATCGACCGCGTCTCACAGCGATCGCCGATATCGAGGAGGAGCCCTGAAGGACGAGGTGAACCATGGGTCCGGTCGAGAAGTTCAACGCCCACGTCGCGGAGTACATGTCCGCAGGCAACTCCCGCTCCCAGGCCGTGCGTCTGGCCGTGCAGCGGCATCCCCAGGACCACTACCGCTACCTGTGCCAGGTCAACGGCCGCAGCTCCGGCCCGCATCCCCGCACCCTGCGTCGCTGCCAGAAGGACTGGGGCCGCGAGTTTTAGGACGCGGCGTCCTCTTCCTCTGCCCGCTCCTCCTCGGCTGCGGACGCCTCGAACAGCTGCTCGAGGAGCCCGCACGCAGCCCCGCGCAGCTCCTCACCGGTCAGCCCTGGGTCGAGCTCGAGCTCGACGGCCTGACCCTCATCCTCACCCAGCCGAGCTCCTCCCTGCTCGTGCTCGCCGCCGCCGTCTGCTCGATGCTGGTCGGGCTGCGCGCCCTGCGCCTGCGCGACGGCCATCGGTGCCGGGCGGGCAACAGTCTCGGAAGGTCGCACGTAGCCAGTGGACGCTCCGCTTCCCTCGGCTGTTGCCCGGCGTGGTGGGGCCTCGGCCTGCTGCTCGGCGGGATCGGCGCGCTGCTCGCCGGCTTCAGCTTCCAGGCCTTCGGCTACGAGCTCAAGGCGCGCGGCCGCGAGGTCTGCCTGCTGACCAGCGGCTGGGAGGTCGGCTTCAACCTCGCGACGGTCGCGGCGCTGCAGCTCGGCCTGGTCGGCTTCGCCGCGGCGTTCGCCCCGGGCCGGCGCGTCTTCCCTGCCCTGGCCGCCAGCAGCGCGGCGGTCTTCGCCGGGTTGACCGCCTGGGGGGTGTACGGTCCGGTGCGCTTCCTGGTCTCCTTCGAGCTCGTCGTGCTCTTCTGCGCGCCGGGGACGCTGCTCTGCGTCGGCCTCGCGCTGCGCCAGCCGCGGGCGACGCGGCGTCCGCTCCTGACCAGCTTCGGGCTCCTCGCCGGCAGCGCCGCCGCCTACTACCTGTTCCGGCTGGCGGGGCTGACGGAGGAGCTGTGGGAAGCAGGGCTGTGGTTCTCCGACAACGACGTCCTGCACGTCGGCATGATCCTGTGGCTGCTCCACGCGGGCTTCAAGGTGCTGCCGGTGTTGCGGGATGGGGGCTGACACCCCCCCGCTTTACACCCCTGTTACAGCGCCTCGCGCCCGTCCGGGCTATCGTGCGGATGGCACGATCCAGCGAAGGAGGCGACCATGTCGCGACTGTTCCCCTGCCTGTTCCTGTTCCTCGCCACGGCGCTCCTGGCCCAGGGCGAGGCCGAGCTCGCCTACCGCGAGGCCCGGGCGGCGTACGCTGCCCAGGACTACGCGACCGCCATCCAGCGCCTGCGCGAGGCCCACGCCCTCGCCCCGGAGCGCGCGGACATCCTGACCCTGCTCGGCGACGCCCACTTCGCCCGGGTCGAGCTCGACGAGGCGCGCGCGGCCTGGTCCCGCAGCCTCGCCCTGGCCCCGGAGCAGACCCGGGTCGCCGAGCGGCTCGCTGCCCTCGAGGGGCGCGCGGCCGTCGCGGAGACGGAGCTCGCGCTCGCCGAGGCGCTGCTCGCCGACGGCCTGTACCTCGCGGCGGAGCAAGTGCTGGCCGGCCTGGTTCCGGACTCCGACGCGAGCGCCGCCCGCCGCCTCGCCCTGCGCGCCGACCTCGCGCTGCGCCGCGGGCAGGTCGAGCCCGCGCTGGTCCTGCTCGCCGAGCTCGCCGAGCGCTTTCCGGAGGCGGCGGATGCCCCGGACGTGCGCCTGCTCGTCGGCACGGCGGGGCTGCGGGCGGGTGGCAGCCGGGCCGTCGCGGGCCGGGCGCGGCTCGAGCTCCTGGCCGCGGAGCTGCCGGCGACGGTGGAAGGCGGCGCGGCGGCTCTCGAGCTCGTCCTCGCCGCTCTCGAGGCGCGGCCGGAGGCGGTCGAGGAGCTCGCCGGCTGGATCGGTGCCCACCCGGAGCATCCCCGCGCCCTCGCCGCCCAGCAGCGCCTGCTCGCCGTGCGTCTGGAGGCCGCGCGGGCCGCGCCGCTGCCCGCGGCGGGGTTGGGGGAAGCGGACCGCCAGGCCCTGGAGCAGGCCGTCGCGCTCTTCGCCCGCCTGCCGGACGCGGACGCGCAGACGGCGCTGGTGCGCGAGCTGATCGAGCATCTGCACGGCCGCTACGGGAAGGCGCAGGCCTTCGCCGCGGAGCGCGAGGGGCTCGCCGCCCTCGCCGGGCTCGCCCTGCCCCGCGCGGCGTCGCGCCACTGGCTGCGGGCCCGCGGCCGGAGCGCGGTCGCGGGCGCCCTGCAGGCCTGGGGCCGGGCGCTGCAGGAGGGGCGCGCGCCGGATGAGGCGGCGCTGGAGGCTGCCGTCGCCGCCCTGGGCGCCGAGCGCGCGGCCTTCCCGGGCAGCGGCTTCGCGCGCCAGGCTGCCCTCGCCGTCGAGCTGGCCGCCCTCGATCCCGCGTACGGGCTGGCGGCGCTCGACGTCGCGGAGCCCTGCCTGGCCGATCCGGCGGTCCGCGAGACCGCGGCGCGGATCTTCCGCGCGACCGCGGAGCAGGCGGATGATCCGCAAGAGAGCGCGGCGCTGCTCGGCCGGCTGCTCGCCGCCCTGCCGGAGGATGCGCCGGACTGGCCCGCGCACGCCTACCGCGCCCTCGACGCCCACGCCGCCGCCGACGACGACGCGGCCCTGGTCGACCTCGCCGCGCGCCTGGTCGCAGGTCGGCCCGCCCTGTCCGGCGAGGTCGCCGCGCGCCTGACGGCAGCCTTCGCGCCTCGAGTGGCCGAGGGCCGTTTCGCGGGCGTGCTCGAGGTCTGGGAGGGGCTCCTCGCCGCGCTGCCGGAGGCCGCCCAGGCGCCGGTGCGGCTCGCCCGCATCCGCACCTGGTCGCAGCAGGTCGCCGCCGCGCACGCCCGGCGCGCCGCGGCGGGGCTGGCCCTGCCCGCGGCCCTCGATCCGGCGAGCCGCGCCGCCCTCGAGGAGTGCTACCGGCTCGAGGGGCGGCTCGCTCCGGACGATGCCCTGCACGCCGCCCTGCTCGCCGAGCGCGAGGTGCTGATCGCGCGCTTCACCGCCGCCGGCGCCGTCGCCCTCGCCGAAGAGGCCTGGGGCATCAAGGCCGGGCCGGCGGTGCCCGCCGCCGACGCCCGCGCCGCCCTCGCCCTCGCCGGGCTGTACGCCGCCGAAGCGCGCGCGGAGCTCGGCCGCCGGGCCCGGGAGTTCGCCGGCCGTGAGCGCCTCGAGCGCACGCCGGCGGTCGCGCGGGCCGTCGAGGCCTTCCAGAAGTTCCTGACCGGACATCCGGAGCATCCCCGCGCGGACGAGGCGGAGGCCGGGCTGCTCGGCCTGGCCGAGGCCTGCGCGCGGCTCGGGGCCCCGCGCCTGGCGGCGGAGCTGTACGCCGAGCTCGAGGGCCTCGCCGCGGCGGTCCCCGGCCTCGAGCCGCGCCAGCCGGGCGCGGCGGGCTTCCGAAACCAGATCACGGGTGCAGGCTTCCTGTTCGCGTCTTCGGCGTTCCTCCAGTCGGGTCCGTGCTACCGCGGCCTCGTGCAGACGCCGGGCCAGCAGATCGCGACGCTCGGTCCGCTGCTCCCGACGGGTACGAACACGGCGATGTTCCCGACGCCGGGTGGCGGGACGTTTACCCTCGACTTGAACGTGCTTCCGCCGGACCAGAACAAGAACATCGCGGCGCCGTTCACGACGGGCACCGTGGTGGTCCAGAACACGGGCACGAACCAGGGACAGCCGGCCACGACGACGCTGTCGCTCGCGGGCTCGCTGAACACGTCGATGGGCGTGGGCAACATCACCCTCGTTTCGGGGGCTCTGTCGCACCGCGTTCTGTCCAACCAGAACACCACGTACCTGACCTACGCCCGGATGGTGACGTTCGCGCCGGAGCCGGGCGCCTCGCTCATGCTCGGGGTGGCGCTGGCCGGAATCGGCGGCGCGTACCTGCTGATGCGCCGACGCGCGGTCGCGTGAGGGCTGACACAGGCTCCACGCTCGTCCCCGCCCGGTCGGGCTCCATCCGATCCGGCGGGGACGAAGCGGGGCCAGCGCCGAGGCCGGGAGGCTCTGCCTTCCGGCCTTCGTCGTTCGGCCCGCCTACGCGTCATGGCGGGCCTCGAACGCCCGCGTCTCACGGAGCGCGAGCGCCCACGCAACCTCGGGCGCTACGTGATCCGACGTCTGCCTAGCGTGGATGATTCGTGGTTTTTTAAACGCGATTCCCGGAGGCCAGGTGCTCAGGCCGCTCGAGAGCAGCCGAGACGCGTGGAAGACCTTCCCCGCCGGGAACACGGTTTGCTCCCTCGGGCCGCCCGACTAGCAGCTTTCCGCCAGGCAAGAAATCCAACATGCAGGTAGAACTCAACGGCGAAGAGATCGTCAACATCGACCTGAGCAAAACCGAAGTG
>JAUIEM010000554.1 GCA_030428695.1 bacterium | reverse complement strand
AGGGTTTGATTCGTCTCCGGGCAAGCACCGTGGCGGACACCGGTCGCCGGGGAATGAGGTGTTTGTTGGCTTGTTGTTGCCCCCTGTGGGTCCTCCGGTGGGGGACCACCGTGTAGCGAGCAACACTGTCGGAGGTTGGGCGACCATCGCCCTGATTGCGCCACCTCCTCGATCTCCTCTCCTCGGCCCTCGGAGAGGAGATCTGCGGTGGTGTCGCACACGCCCCCACCGTAGACGCCCGCTCTGCGCCTCCACGCCTCTGCGCCTCTGCGTTGAATTCCTCTCGTCCGCGCTGTGGTCCGCGAGAGGTCCTAAACCGCGTTGATCGTCCCGCAGCGCGGCCCTACGGCCCGACGTACACCAGCTTGACCGCGTCGGCGATCACGACGCCGCCGCTGCCCTCGTTGCTGATGCGCACCTCGACGTTGCCGCGGGCGAAGCTGTAGGTCCCGAGGTACCGCCACATCTTGCCGTCGGTGGTCTGGTCGACGTTGACGACCGCGGTCCCCGTCGCGTGCTCGACGGTGAGCTGCGTCGCGTTCGAGCGGTTCGAGCCGGCGACGTACCAGACGAACACGTCGTAGCTGCCCGCGTCGCCGACGAAGGGCTGGAACTTCGCGAGCGAGCCGCCCTGGCTGCTCGAGCCGACGTAACGGTAGTCGGAACCGTGGCCGCCGGCGGAGCCGCCGCTGTTCCAGCCGCCGACCTCGACGAACTCGGGGTCGCCGTCGTCGACGACGATGTCCGCGACGACACCGGCGGTGGTCGTAAAGCTCATCGGACCGCTCATCACCTTGTTGCCGGCGGCGTCCTTCGCCTCGACGATCACCTGGTAGGTGGTCGAGGCGGTCAGGCCGGTCACGTCGAGGGAGTGGTCGTAGAGCGGGCTCGGATCGAGCACGTCGGGCAGCGGCACGCCGTTGGAGCTGACGAGCAGCCGGGTCGTGGTCTGCTCGTCGGTGTGCCAGCTGACGGTCGCCTGGCTGCCGGTCACGCCGAGCACCTCGTTGGCGCTGATGACCGGCGGGATCACGTCGGCGCTGCCGTCGAGCCAGGGCATGCCCGGGAAGGGGACGGGCGTCGGGCAGAGCTGATCGATGGTCGCCCAGTGGCTCGCGGTCAGGGTGGTGTAGTCGAAGATGCAGAAGCCCTCGAGCCCGCTCTGGCGGCAGGCCTCGATCTGGGCCCCGAGGTCGACGCCGCCGATGTAGGCCGCGATGCCCGGGGCGATGAGGCGGCCGCCCGAGTTCTCGTGGTAGGCGTCGATATAGTCCTGGAAGGTCGCGTTGCTCGAGGTGTAGGTCATCGGCAAAAGCAGGTCGAGCTCACCGCGCTCGAGCCAGCCGTGGGCGTCCTGCGACTTGGTGCCGGTGGTGCGACGGGCCGCCGCGGAGGTGACGACCTCGGGCAGATGGGCCTTGGCGGCGGCGTTCATCTCCCGGACCGTGCGGCTGATCGTCTCGAAGCGGAAGTCGATGAAGTCCGGATCGGAGCCGCTCGGGAGCTTCCCGTACTGCGCGAAGAAGTGGTCCTCGTGGGCCTGGCAGTAGCAGTAGTCGTCCCCGGGCGTGCGGATGTAGTCGAGGTGCAGGCCGTCGATCTCGTAGTTGGCGGCCAGCTCGTCGGCCAGGCTGACCAGGTACGCCCGGTAGCCGTCGAACTCCGGGCAGAAGAAGGCCGAGCCGGTCAGGGACATCGGCGCGCCGGTGTCGTCGACCATCACCCACTCCGGGTGGAGCGCCGCGATGTGGCCCGCGGGATAGGTCGAGCCCCCCGTCCAGGCGAGGTTGATGTTCAGCCAGGCGTGGACCACGACGCCCTTGGTGCGGGCGTAGTCGATCGCGTGCTGCAGGTTGTCGAAGTTGCCGCTGACCAACCCGGAGCGCGGCGCGACCCCCGAGGCGTACAGCGCCTGCCCGCTGCCGTAGACCTGCAACACCAGGGTGTTGAGATTGTGGGCGACCATCGTGTCGATGCAGTCCTCGATCTTCGCGGGGGTGTTCGCATACCAGCGCGACAGCCAGACCGCGCGCACCTCGCCGACGGCGGCCGGGGTGACCGGCGGCTGCGGCATCGGGGTCGCGGTGTTGCCGGTGTTGCCGGTGTTGCCGGCGGTGCCCCCGTTGCCGGTGTTGCCCGCCGCGGTGCCGCTGGTCGTGGCGCTGCTGCCCGAGCTCCCGTCGCTGCAGCCCAGGGCGAGCAGCAGACCCAACAGGGCGACGCAGGTTCTCGTCATCGTTCCTCTCCGAGATCAAGTGTGGGGAGTGTGTATATACCCTCTATAGCCGGCGTGTCCGCCCGATCGTGCATCCCGGACGGAAATCGTACCTCGCTTGACGCAATTCCAGGGCGCACGTAGAATCGCCCCCTCCCCGCCGATCGAGAAGCGATGACGAAACCCCAGGACGACACGCGGACGCCGTTGCAGAAGGTCGCGTCACTGATCGACAAGCTCGTCAGCAGCTTCCAGGAAGCCGAGGCGACGACCTTCCCCGACGACCTGCTCGAAGACCTCACCCTGCACGAGGCGCACGTGCTCAAGGCGATCCCGGCCAACGGCATCCGGATGAGCGACCTCGCCAAGGCGATCGGGATCAGCTCGGCCTCGATGACCGTGGCGATCGACCGCCTCGAGAAGAAGTCCTACGTCTCGCGCGAGCGGAACGCGAAGGACCGCCGGGTGGTGATGGTCGTGCTCAACGACCGCGGCCGCTCGGTCAACGCCGAGCATGACCGGGTCCACAAGCAGATGGCCGAGCACATCCTGCGCAACCTCAACCCCGAAGAGCGGGTGTCGATCGTCGACTCGCTCAGCCACATCCTGCACGCCCTCGAGAAGGTCGCCAACTGAGGGCGCGGAGAAGAGGAAGTCGGGCATGCGCGCACACCTGCGGCGTCATTGTGTCACCTGGCTCACTCCACCTCCACCGCCACCACTCGTCCCTCGCAGTGTGATTGTCCGGCCGCCGCGGCCACCGCTCCTCGCTCCTCGCTGCCGGGATCTCGCTGCTGGCACCGATAGGCGTCATTCGCCACGCAACACTCCCGCCGCATCCGCACCCCCGGTGCTCGACCTCCCTTCCGGCCCCTGAGCGGTGGCCTGCCGGCGCCTGACACTGATCTACGACGCGGACGGCGGCCTGCTCGGGGAGCTGCGCTACGCCCTCGGCAAGCTCCTCGGCCGCGGCTCCTGCTCGCTGTGCGCCCTGACCCACACCAGCCTCGGCAAGGAGCGTCCGGCCTGGCAGCGCTGCGCCTCGCTCTTGCGGGTGCCCGTCCGCCAGCTGCACCGCGACGAGCTCGAGCCCGCCCTCGCGCGCTTCGTCCAGGGCCGGCTGCCGAGCGTGGTCGCCGAGCTCGACGAGGGCTTCGCCGAGGTCCTCGACCCTGCCGCCCTGGCGGCCTGCGCCGGCCGCGTCGGCGTCTTCCAGGAGCGTCTGGCCGCGCGCTCCGCCGCGCTCGATCTCGACCTGTTCTGACCTCGGAGGTTCCCATGGCACTCGAAGACCGCACCGTCGAGCTCGAGCTCTCGCCCCTGGCCGAGCTCGCTCCCTTCGGCAGCTTCCATCCCGGCCCTGCCGCCCCCACCCCGGAGCCCGCCCGCTTCGAGCGTTTCCACCGCGCCCTCGAGCGCGCGCTCGAGCTGCCCCTGGCCGCGGGCGCGCCGATCGTGCTCGGCCCCGCGGTCGATCCCCTGCGCTGCCGCGCCCTGCCCGGCGAGCGCGAGCTGCGCGCCTTCCGGGCGCCGACGGCTGGTGTGCTGCGGCTGAAGCCGGGGGTGTGGTTCTGCCGGGGAGAGGCCGAGCCGGGGGAGCTCGACGTGCGCGACTACCGGGAGATCTTCCGGCTGTCCTTCCGCATCGAGAGGGCGGAGCCTACTCCAGATCGATCTGCAGGGAGCTGAGCTGCAGCTGCCCTCGGTGCCAGGTGCGCAGCCCGACCGCACCCTCGGTGTACTCACCGTGGGTCCCGACAAGCACCTCCTCGTCGTCGATGTAGGCGGTGTAGGTGTCGCCGGAGACCTCGATGCGGATCTCCCGCTCCACGCCGTACCACTCGAATCCCTCGGGCGGCCTGGCCCGCGCGAAGGGACCGTACTCGTTGCCGTTCTTGACCTGGCGCATGATGAACTCGCCGCCGGCGTAGCCCGGGTCGTACTGGAAGATGTAGGCGTCGGCCTGCTCGAAATCGGTCGAGCGGAAGTACAGCCCGAAGCCGTTGCCGTCGGTCAGGGTCGCGTTGATGGTCACCGCGTAGTCGGACCAGGTCTCGTCGCCGACGAAGGTGCGGTGCTCCCCGGTCCACACCTCGGGCGTCCCGATCAGGTACAGTCCGTTCTCGCGGGCGAAGGTGTTGCCGAGGATCTCGCTCCACTCGCCCTCGCCGAAGAAGTCGTCGAGGAAGTCCGGCTGCGGCTCGATCAACGCCGGCTCGGTCTCGAGCTCCGGCGGCAGCCCGTGGATCGAGCAGACCAGGGCCCGCTCGGTGCCGAACCCCGACGGGACCCAGCTCCACACCCCCTGCGACGGACAGCCCGGTTCGCTGCCGAGCAGCCCCTCCTCGACCAGCGCGGTCAGGCTCTCCGCGTGGGCGCCGTGCCGGGTGCTGTAGGTCAGGTCCGCCCGCTCGGCGGTGCGTCGCTCCGCCTCGCAGGCGGTCTGCGCGGCCAGCTCCCGGGACGCCCCGAGGTTCGGCAGGGCGATCGACAGGACGATCGACAGGATCAGCACGACGATCGCGAGCTCGACGAGGGTAAATCCACGGGACTTCATCGCATCTCCTCCGTCCGCTCCACGCCGTGAAGCAAT
>JAUIEM010000553.1 GCA_030428695.1 bacterium | reverse complement strand
AGCAGCGCAGAAGGCTCGAAGTGCCCGAGATCTGCGGCATCCGGGTCCGCAGCAGGAATCCCGGTGAATCAGACGGGCTCAAGGAGCGATGGCGTGCGCGATCTCGATCCCGACTTCGCGATCGGGATGGGACCCGGCCAGCAGATCCTGATATTCCAGGAGCATATCACCGAAGAACGCCGCCCGGATTCCGACACAATCCCATGACCTACAGCAACTTGCACCAACACACCCCGAATGGTCCCCCGCTTGCTCTCTGCTGAGCGACAACCCACACGGAGGACACAGACATGTCGAAGACCACCACCCGGAAGCTCGCGGTCGGCGTCAGCGGTCGCAGCTGGCTGCTCAACGGATTCTGCGCCGAGATCACCAAGCGTTACGGCAAGCACATCGACCTGTTCGACAAGACCTCACACTTCATCAGCGCCCGCAACCGCGAGCTGAAGATGGTCGCGGACGGCCGCGCCGATCCGCGCACCGCCGTCCGCAACATCCGCATGCAGCGGGTCGACGTGATGGTCCACTTCAGCGACAACCCGAACCTCCCCCGCGGCGAGCACGTCGCCCTGGTCACCGTCAAGGGGCCGCGCCGCAAGAGGAGCCTGACGCTGCGCTTCGACCCCCACGCCAAGAACTGCTACCTGCAGCCGACCGGCGAGATCGTGCAGGCGATCAACCACGTCATGCGCTGAGCCCTTCGTCGCGGCCGCGCCGCGAGCGCCGTCGCCGGCAGGCGGCGCGGCTCCTGACTCCTCGTCCCTCCCTTGCGCGCGCATCCCGGGTCGTGACAATGGTCGCCGGGTGCCGGAGGAGGGACGGATGTGGACGAGCGAGCCCTGCGCGAGCGTTGGGAACAGGTAGCCGGACCGGCCACGGGCTGGGAGGGCTTGTCGACCCTGCAGACCTTCCGCCCCTCCGAGCACGCGACCGTGCCCCTGATCGACGCGGGCGCCGCCCTGCCCCCCGTCGGCGCGCGCTTCGAGCCCGGGGAGGAGATCGGGCGGGGCGGGATGGGGGTCGTCGTCCGGGCCCGCCAGACCGCCCTCGAGCGCGACGTCGCGCTCAAGCGCCTGCGCGACGACCGCAGCGGTCCCGATGCCCGCGCGCAGTTCATCGTCGAGGCGCGCCTGCACGGCCGCCTCGAGCATCCGAACATCCTGCCCGTGCACAGCCTCGACGCCGACCGGGGGCGCCCGCTGCTCGCGATGAAGCTGGTCGGCGGCGAGACCTGGGAGGAGCTGCTGCGGCGGGAGCCGGACGCGCTCGGCAGGCACCTCGAGATCCTGCTCGCGGTCTGCAACGCCGTCGCCTACGCCCACAGCCGCGGGGTGCTGCACGCCGACCTCAAGCCCGCCAACGTGATGCTCGGCGCGTTCGGGGAGGTGCAGCTGGTCGACTGGGGCGTCGCCCTCGAGCTCGCCGACGACGCCCGGCTGCGCCCGCGCAGCGCCGTGCAGAGCGGCTTCGGAACCCCCGCCTTCATGCCGCCGGAGCTCGCGCTGGGCGACGCCGCCGCGATCGGCCCGGCGACCGACACCTACCTGCTCGGCGGGCTGCTCTACCGCATCCTCGCCGGCCGCCCGCCGCGGCAGGGCGCGAGCTTCCTGCAGGTCCTCGCCCGGGCCTCGGTCGGGGCCCTGGACCCGCTGCCCGTGGACGCCCCCGAGGCCCTGGCGGCGCTGTGCCGGCGGGCCCTGGCGGCGGAGCCCGGCGCGCGCTTCGCCGACGTCGCCTCCTTCGCCGCGGCGCTGCGCGGCTACTTGACCGAGCGCGAGAGCCATCGCCTCGCCGCCCTCGCCGGTCGCCACCTCGACGCGGCCGGATCCCGCGCGGGACCCGAGGCCGACGAAGAGCGGCGCAACGAGCTCTACCGTGGCTTCTCCGCCAGCGTCGCCGGCTTCGAGCAGGCCCTCGAGCTGTGGGCCGGGAACGGCGCGGCGCGCGACGGCCTGACCCGGGCCCGCCGCGCCTGGGCCCGCGCCGCCCTCGAGCTCGGCGACCACGCCCTGTGCGCCTCGCTGCTCGCCGAGCTGCCCGAGGCGTCCGCGGCGACGCTGCGCCCCGAGCTCGAGCGGGCCCGGCAGCAGCGGGCCCGCGCGGCGCGCACCCGGCGGCGGCAGCGCGTGGCGCTGGCGCTCAGCGGCGCGCTGTTGATCGGTGGGCTGCTCGGCATCCTGCTGTTGCGGGAGCAGCAGCGGCGCGCCCTCGAGGTGCAGAAGCTCGCCGCGGAGCAGCGCGCGGTGATCGCGAGCGACTTCCTGCGCGACATCAGCAGCTTCGCCCACGAGGAGCTCGTCGGGACCGACCGCCGCGGGCGCGAGACCGGTCGCGAGCTGCTCGAGCGCACCGCGGCGAGCTGGCGCGCCCTCGGCGAGGCCCTCCGGGACGAAGATCCCGGGGGCTGGGCGCGGGCCTCGACGCTGCTGCAGCTCGCGACCGTCCAGTCCCAGCTCGAGGGGGAGAGCGAGCGGGCGCGGCGCACCCTGGCCGAGGCCCTGACCTCGCTCGAGCGCTGGCACGCGGCCGACCCGTCCCATCTCCAGGTGCGCGCCGAGCTGGTCGAGGCGCTGGTGCTGCGCGCCGTCCAGCATCAGGAGCGGGCCGCGCTCGACGCCGCCGAGCGCGACCTGGTCCGCGCCCGCGGCCTGTGCGACGGCCTCCCCCCACGCGCCGAGGCGCGGGTCCTCGGTCAGCTGCGCGAGCTCGCCTGGGAGGCCGGCCGCCGGAGCGAGGCCTGGGAGCTCGGCGCCGCCCAGCTCGCGCTGGTCCGCCAGCGCGCCGCCGACGGCGACAGCGCCGGGCTCGCCCGCGCCCTGCACCGCCACGCCGAGGTCGCGCTGCGGACGGGCTCCTTCGAGGCCGCCGAGCCGCTGATCCGTGAAGCCCTCGCGGTGCTCGCGCCGCGTCTCGCCGCCGGGGCTTTGCATGTGAGGATCGAGCACGCCCGCGCCCGGGCGGTGCTCGCCGAGGTCGAGCGGGCGCGGGGAGCGCTCGCCTCCGCCCTCGCGCGGCGCCGGACAGGGGTCGCGTTCTGGCGCGAGCTGCTCGGCGCCGACCCCGGCAACTTCCAGTGGAAGCGGCTGCTCGCCGAAGAGCTCGGCGGCCAGGCCGCGCTCGAGCGGGCGACCGGCAGCCTGCAGTCCGCGGCGGAGAGCTACGTCCAGCTGCGCGCCGTCGGCCTCGAGCTCGTCGCCGCCGACAGCCTGCGCATCGGGCCCCTGCTCCAACTCGCGCGCAGCGAGCGCGGCCTCGCGGGGGTGCGCCTCGACCAGGGGCGGTTCGACGAGGCCCGGGCGCTGCTCTCCGCCGCCGCCGCACGGCTGGCACCGCGCGATGAGGACGCGACCGTGCGCCTGCGCATCGAGGTGCTGCTCGAGCTCGCCAACGCGTACCAGCAGGCGGGCGCGCTCGCGGCCTGCGAGGAGCCGCTCGCCGACGCGCTGCGGCTGGTCGAGGGCATCGACAAGGAGAGCGTGTACGACGCCCACCAGCAGTGCGCGGCCGAGCTGCAGCAGATCTCGTGGCTGCTCGCCTGCGGCCGCGGCGGCGAAGCCCGGGAGTGGATCGCCCGCAACCTCGAGCGGAGCCGGGCGCTGCTCGAGCGCTTCCCCGCCCACCCCCGCGCGCTCCAGCAGCTCGCCTTCATCCTCGAGCTCCAGGCCGTCGTCGCCCACGCGGACGGCGACCTCGCCGGCGCCGCCGCCGCGGCCGCGCAGGCGCGGTTGCTCCACGAGGAGGTGCTCGCGACGGATCCCGCCCAGGCCGACGTGCGCTGCGCGGTCGCGGACGCCCTCTACCGCGAGGCCGAGCTCGCGGCCGCCCAGGGTCGGCCCGACGTCGCCCACCAGGCTCTCGAGGCCTCCCGCGACCACTGGCAGCGGCTGCTCACCGCGGACTCGACGCAGCTGCTCGCGCACCGCGGGCTGCTCCTCGGCGAGCTGCTCGCGGCGGAGCTGGAGCTCGAGCGAGGGCGACCGGACGAAGTCCGCGCCCGGCTCTCGGCGGTGGAATCCGGCGCGCTCGCGCTGCGCGCCGAGCGTCCGGACTCCCTCTCCGCCCATCGCCTGCTCTGGCTGGCCGCCTCCGTCCGCGGCCGGTTGCGGCTCGCGGAGGGGGACGGCGCCGGCGCCACGGACGCGTTCGTCCGCGCGCTGGAGCACAACCAGGCGGCCGGCGAGGCGCCCCGCGCCCTGTACGCCCGCGCGTCGCTCCTCGACCAGCTCGCGAACGCGCGGCTGCAGGCCGGCGCGCCGCTCGAGGCCTTCGCCTGCCACCAGCAGCGCGCCGGGATCCTCCGCGACCTGCTCGCCGCCGACCCGACCTCGCTCGCCCTGCGGCGGACCCTGGCCGCGACCCACACCGCGCTCGGCCGCTTCCACCAGGCCCTCGGCGCGAAGGAGGACGCGCGCCGCGCCCACGCGGAGGCCCTCGCCCTGCGGCGCGAGACCGCCGGCCCCGCGGAGCTCCAGGACGCCCTGCGCGCCCTCGCCCTCGTCAGCCTCCCGGCGGACGGCGTCGCCCTGCTCGAGGAGCACGTCGCCATCGGCCAGCACGATTTCCCACAGCGCCTCAAGCGCATCCAGCCGGGCGTCAATACTTACGGCTTCGCGGATAACGCGGGCAAACCTGTCGGTTGCCGGGGCTTGCCGTTCCAGTCGTTCGCAAATCGCCCGCATCTTGGCTGCTTCGATCGGCTTCAATCCGTACCGCTGCGCCAAAAGCTGATCGATCCGGCTGATCTCGGCCAGCTCGTAACTCTGGTCCGACATTGCCACGCGCACCATCAGTGCACCCAGGGCCAGTTTTTCATCCGGCTCCGGCAGCGGCTCAGGCTTGG
>JAUIEM010000054.1 GCA_030428695.1 bacterium | reverse complement strand
GCCCGGACAGCGACGAGAACAGCAAGCTCGAGTGGGGCGTCCTGCGCGAGTGGCTGACCAGCGACCACGCCTCCGACGACGCTCGCGTCCTGACCTTCAAGGTCAACGGCACGAAGTCGAACGACCAGCGCGTCGGCCGGGTGGCCCGCACGATCAGCAATCCCCTCGATGCCTCGGGCGAGCTGAGCTTCGCGGTCGACCTGCTCGACGGCCACGACGTCGACAAGGTCTCCTACTTCCGCCAGAACATCTCCCACCTGACGGGGCAGTCGTGGAAGTCGGTGGCCGGCGACATGGTGCACCTCGGCGACGGCAGCGGCGACGACTTCGCTTTCAGCCACACGCCGACCAGCTCCGGCCGCAAGATGTTCGTCGCCCTGGCCTACGCCGGTGACAAGCTGGTCAGCTCCGACGAGCTGACGGTGATGTACACCCCGGGCGCGACGACCCCGCCGACCCCGACCGGTGATGACAGCTTCGAGGAGAACGACAGCCGCCGCGACGCTGCGCTGATCAGCGCCGGCACCCACAGCGGGCTCGAGTGCAACGACGACGACTTCTACAAGGTCGAGGTGCCGGCCAACGGCAGCCTCAACGTCCGCATCGACTTCGAGCACCGCACCGGCGACCTCGACATGCGCCTGTTCCGTCCGGACGACAGCGCCCTCGGTACCTCGGAGTCGACCGACAACGTCGAGTCGATCCGCAAGGAGCACCTCGAGGCCGGCACGTACGTGATCCAGGTCTATGGGTACTCGAACGCCAAGGCCCCGTACTCCCTGACCGTCGCGGTCGAGGCCGGCACGAGCACGCCGCCGGTCAGCAACGACGACAGCTTCGAGGAGAACGACACCCAGAGCGCCGCGAGCGAGGTCGGTGTCGGCAGCTACGGCGACCTGCTGTGCGAGGACGCCGACTGGTACAAGCTCGAGCTGAGCGCGAACCAGACCGTCAAGATCCGCATCGAGTTCAGCCACAACGCCGGCGACATCGACCTGTACCTGGTCGACGCGAACGGCGACGAGCTCGACAAGTCCTGGAGCGCGAGCGACAACGAAGAGCTCAGCCACACCGCCAGCGCGGCGGGTCCCGTGTGGTTCAAGGTGGTCGGCTACCAGGGGGCCGAGGCGCCCTACGCCCTGACCGTCGAGTAAGCCCGTTTGTAGCACCCCCCACCGAACCCCCCGGAGGGCAGGCTTCGGCCTGCCCTTCTCTACAGGGAGACCCCCGATGCGAACCAAGCTCCTGATGGGTGTGATCCTCGCCGGCGCGCTGGCCGCCCTCGTCCTCCTCTTCATCGACTTCGGGCAGCGCCCGCCGCACACCGGCGAGCGCAACGCGGGCGCGGCGGAGAACACCCCGAGCGCGGCCCCGGAGCCGGGCCCCGGGACCCCGGAACCCGACCCGGCGCCGGCCCACGCCGACGAGGACGATGCGGACGGCGCCCACGCCCACGTCCATGGCGCCGAGCAGCCGCCGTTGCCCGGCGGCGACATCCCGAGCCCGGACGCCATCCTCGAGGCGAGCAACCGCGAGCGGGCCGAGCGGGTCCTCGCGCCCCGCTGGCGGACGGGCGATCAGTGGACCGTCGACACCTATGTCGCCCGGATCCAGCACCCCGAGGGCGGCTGGTCGGCACGGCCCCGGCGCTACCGCTACACGGTGACCGACGAGACGCGCTTCGGCGACCACGAGGTGTTCGCCGTCGAGGTGGTGATGCTGTCCGCGGAGGGCGACACGCCGGTCGCGGACTTCCCGCCGGAGACCTTCTACGTCGAGCGCTTCAGCTACGCTCTGGTCGGCCTCGAGCGCACCTCGCGCGAGTCGGGCAAGGACGTCAAGCGCATCGAGCGCTTCTCTCCGGACCTGCCGGAGGGAGTCGGCAGCTCGGCGATGTTCACCAGCGTGCCCTTCGATCTTCCGCCTCGCGGTATCGTCGGTGAGCTCGCCGCCTACGACGACGCCTTCACCGCCCTGAAGTTCTCCGAGCCGGACGCGCCACGCATCCCCGAGGGCGAGCTGGTCGGCGCGGGCGGCGACATCATCGAGGTGCACTTCAGCGGCTCCGACGGCACCCCGGTGCACCAGCGCTGGTCCGCGACCGATCCGCGCTGGCCGGTCGAGAGCGTGACCCCGACGACGCGCTCGTACTGGCGGCGTTAGCCATTGGCGACAAGAAGGAAGGTCGACCGTCGGACGGTCGACCACTTCTGTTTCCCGCGCAGCCGCTTGCGTCCGCCAGCGCAACACACCGACGGCTCTTGAGCCCCGCGCTCGATCGGCTATCCTGGGCTCCCTGACATCGGCCCTGTGTTTCGGGAGACCCCCTTATGCTCCGCACGAGCCCGCGTTCGCTGCTCTTCCTGCTCCTGTGCTTCCCCAGCCTGTTCGCGCAGAACGACGTCGTGCGCCTGCGCAACGGCGACTCGATCACGGGCGTCGTCAAGCTCGACCAGGACGGTCAGCTGGTGATGGCGACCGAGTACGCCGGGGAGATCCGCATCGAGTGGTCGTACGTCGAGAGCCTGGTGACGGAGGGACCGGTCCCGCTGCAGCTCAAGAACGGCGAGCACTTCAAGGGGGTCCTGGTCGAGAGCGATCCCGGCACCCTGAAGGTCCTGTCCGAGCACGGCGGCGAGACCGAGGCGATCGCGATCGAGCACGTCGACGGGATCCGGCTCGGCAAGGAGGACCTGACCGAGGCGGACTACTGGACCGGCGAGTTTTCCGCCGGCGTGACGATCTCCGACGGCAACTCCCGGAGCAAGACCGCCTACGGACGCACAGAGCTGGTCCGCGAGTCCGAGTTCCTGCGCCTGACCCTCAACGGACGCTCGAACTACGAGTCGGAGTCCGGCACCGAGACCGACAAGAACAACTACGGGGCCCTCAAGCTCGACGTCTTCGCCTGGGGCGACCTGTACATGTACGGCCTCGCCTCGTTCGAGTACGACCGCTTCGAGGGCATCGACCTGCGCACGATCCTGTCCGGCGGTTTCGGCTACCGGCTGCTGCGCACCGAGAAGCACGAGCTCGACGTCGAGCTCGGTCTCGCCTTCACCGACGAGAACCGGCGGCGCGACGAGGACATCAGCTACACGTCGTTGCGCGCGGCGGCGAAGTGGAAGTGGAAGATCACCGACCGGATCCGTTTCCGGACCCTGTTCGAGATCTATCCCAACCTCGAGGACTTCGACGATTTCCTGATCCACTCCGAGTCCCGTCTGCTCGTTCGGGTCTACGAGAACTTCAACCTCGAGGGCGCGGTGATCTGGGACCATGACCAGGTGCCCCCGCTGGGACAGAAGCGGAATGACGCGGACTTCATCCTCGCGGTGACCTATACCTTCTGAGGTGAGCATGACGGGCAGGGCACGGATGCAGCGGGCGAGCGCGCGCGGACTTCGCGTCGGGCTGGCCTTCGTCTGCCTGCTCGCGGTCGGCTGCCGCACGCCGCCGCCCCCGGCTCCGTTCACCGGGCCCGCCCTCGAGAGCGAGGTGTCCTACTACGCCGGCAGCGCCTTCGCGCCGGAGATCAAGGAGGTCGAGCTGCCGATCGCGCCCGAGGACTTCGCCAGCGTGCGGATGCGCAG
Source organism: bacterium (assembly GCA_030428695.1). The sequence continues at coordinate 29,139 of JAUIEM010000054.1, read as the reverse complement.
CTGGGTGCTCGAAAAGGAGCCGAACGGGCCGCTGTTCGAGACCCTGGCGAGCCGGGCCCGGGCGATCGTCACCTATCCGGGCAGGCTCGCTCCGGCGACGACCCTCGGGCGTGATGTGCGGGTGGGGCGCGCGGAGGACAGCGCCCGGCTCGAGCCGACCATCGCCGGCCCGCGCAGCGTCACCCGGACGCCGCTGCGGGCGGTGCTGAGCGGGCCCCTGGTCAGCGAGCTCAAGGTCAAGGGGGAGGCGGTCGAGGTCGCGATCGCCGTCGCGCGGCAGGGGTCGGAGCTCGCCTGGACCCTGATCCTCACCCAGCGCGTCCCGGCGCCGCGGGGGAGCTGGCCGGAGGTCGTGCTCCACGAGGAGCGCATCCTGCTCGATCCGGACTGGGTCGCCGGCAGCAAGACGCTGGTCGTGCTCGTGCCCTGGCCGCTCCTGCCGGAGGAGGCGGATGAGGAGGAAGTGAAGACGCGCGCCGAGCCGGTCCGCGTGGTGCTCGAGGTCGCCGTCGGCAGGGCGCCGGTGCCCGCGGCCGGGGGGGAGGAGCACAGCGCTCACGGCGAGGCGGTCGAACATTGCCGCGACCGCCTGCTGCAGGAGCTGCTCGACCAGGCCGCGCGGCGAGAGCGCGCGCAGGCGCCCTGGGCGCCGACCCTCGCCGAGCTCGAGCCGTTGCGCTATCCGCGCTCGCGCCGCAGCACCCTCGGCTACCTCGCCGAGCGTACCGGCGCGCGGCTGTGCGGCGATGTCGCCCTGGCGGGAGACTCCGAGCTGCTGCGGGCGGTGACCGACAAGCTGCTCGCGCTCGACCGGGTGCCGTCGGAGGTCGCAGCCTTCGGCTGGATGCTCGAGGAGACCGTGCTGACCCTGCTCGCCGACGACCTCGCGGCCGGCGTGCTGCCGCCGGAGCGGGCGACGCTGCTGATCCTGCGGGCCGGCGAGGTCGGCCGGCACGCGGGGCAGCTCGGCGACTTCGCGCGGGCCGCCGAGGGCGTGGAGGACTTCGACGCCCGCCTGCTCAGCGCCAATCTGCGTCACCTCGCCGCCAACGAGCCGGCCGATCGGGTGCGGGCGTACGACTGGCTGCGGCGGCGCGACCAGGCCCCGGCAGGCTTCGACCCGCTGGCTCCCAAGGCGGTGCGCACGGCGGCGCTGCGCGCCGCGCTGGAGGCGCTGCGATGAGCCCGTCTGCTTCACCGGGATTCCTGCTGCGGATCCGTTTGCCGCAGATCTCGGGCGCTTCGAGCCTTCTGCGCTGCTCAGCTGTGGACAGTGCCAGGGATGGAAGACGGCTCCGCTGTTCGAGCACTCGAAGCGCCCGATCTCAAGCGGCCTCCGGGCCCTCGCGACGAAATCCGGGTGCATCAGCCGGGCTGAGGGGCTCCGACACCGGGCCGGCGGGCGAGGGGACGACGGGTCTCGGGGCCCGCGGCGAGACGCGAGGGAGAAGCCGGTGACCCACCCGCAGGGAGAGCGTCCGGGGGAAGAGCGCCCGGAGGAAGAGCGCCCGGAGGAAGAGCGTCCGGAGGACGAGCGTTCAGCCGGAGCGGGCGACGCGGAGGGCGCCGCGGCGCCGGATGCGCCGGCGGCGGATGCATCCACGGCGGCTGCTGCGCCCATGGAGGCGACTGCGTCCACGGCGGATGCTGCGCCCACGGAGGCGGCTGCGCCCACGGCGGATGCTGCGCCCACCGAGGCCGCTGCGCCTGCGTCCGCGGAGGACGACGGCTGGGACCAGACCGAGGCCGCGAGTCCGCCCGCGAAGAAGAAGGCCCGCGGTCGCTGGTGGCGGAGGCTGAAGCTCGTCGCGCTCAGTCTGCTCGTGCTGGTGCTGATCGTGCGGGCGGTGCTGCCGATCTTCCTCCCCGACATCATCGATGGAGTGATGGAGGGCTTCGGGCTGCAGTGTGACTACGAGCTGCTCGAGCTCAGCGTGCTCGGGGGCGACGTCGAGCTCTGGCACCTGAGCATCGGCCCGCGCGATGCCGGGCAGGCCTACCTGAAGATGGAGTACTGCCGGGCGGACATCGCGGTCTTCCAGCTGCTGCTCGGGAACCTGATCGTGCGACGGCTCGAGGTCGACGGTCTCGAGGTCCGGGTCGAGCGTGCGCCGGACGGCTCCCTGCCCCTCCTCGAACACTTCGCGGCGGCGGAGCCGGAGGAGGATCCCGAAGAGCCTGAGGAACCGGAGGAAGAGCCCGAAGCGGCGCCCGGCAACCTGTTCGAGGGACTGAGCTTCGACTCCCCCGTGCGGCTCGATGCGGCGCGCCTGCAGCGGGTCACCGTGCGCCTGGTCGACCGGATGCAGCAACCGGCGCGGCGGGTGCGCTTCGACATCGACCTGCGCCTGTCCGACCTCGGGGCCGCCGTGCGTCCGTTGCTGCTGCAGGCCTCGATCCACTCGCCCGAGTGGCTCGACCTGCTGCGCATGGAAGCGCGAGTGCGCACCTTCGGCACCCGCCTGGAGACCCGGGCCGGTCTCGACCTGCGGGGGCTGCGGCTCGCGCGCCTGGCCCCCTACCTCGAGCCGCTCGGCATCATCCCCGAAGGTCCGAGCCTGTCGGTCGAAGGCGGGCTCGACCTCGGCCTGCGGCTGGACGGCGGCACCCTCGGGGGCCGGCTGAAGATCGGCGACTGCGCGCTGCGCGCTGGACGGACCGAGAGCGCCGGCCTCGACTCGCTGGTCGTGCGCTTCTCCGGGATCGGCGGCGAGTCGCTGCGCGTCCCGGTCGTCACCGTCGCCGGCGGACGGCTGCGGGCCGCGCGCAACGCCGCGGGGGAGATCCTCGCCGCGGGGCTGCGCATCCTGCCGGGCGGGCCGCCCGCGGACAGCGCCGCGGTGCCCGCGGACAGCCTGATGGCGAGCGCGCCGGCGGCCGAGGTTCCGGCCGACACCGCCGAGGCGGCCAGCGACGAGCTTCCCCTGCACCTCCTGCCGGTGGTGCGGGTGCTCGACTGCGCGGTCGCGTTCGACGACGCGGCGCTGCTGCCGCCGGGGCCGGACGGTCCGGAGACCCTCGCCCTGCGCTTCGGTCTCGACAGCCTGCGGGTCGCGCCGCTCCACGAGCGCGGACAGGCGACCGGGGTCGGGTTGACGGTGGCCTGTGGCATCGACGACTTCGCGGGCTCGATCGCGGGACGTCTCGATGTATGGCCGACGATGCGCTCGGTGCGCCTCGACGGGCGCCTGCGCGTCCGGGGCATCGGCTTCGAGCCGATCGCTCCGCTGCTCGCGCCGCTGGGACTGCGCTCGCGCTACCGAGCCGGCAGCCTGGAGCTCAGCGCAGGAGCGGCGGTCGAGCTCGACGAGGACGGGGGCATCCACGCCGCGGCGGGCATGGAGGGCTTCCGGCTGGCCGACGGCGACGAGGATCTGCTGCGTCTCGGCAGGATGCGCCTGAGCGGGGCGCGGGTCGACGCCGCCCTGCAGAACGTCGAGCTCGACACCATCCAGGTCTCCGGGCTGCGCCTGGCCGCGAGCCGGGACGAGGAGGGCACGATCGACGCGCTGGGCTTCCTGGTGCGGCCGCCCGAGCCCTCTTCGGAGGACGAGGCTCAGGAGGAAGCGGGGGCTGCGGGGGATGCGGGTGATGCGGGCGGAGCAGAGGCGCCGGCGAGCGCGCCGGCGGACTCCGGGGGGCTCCCTCCCGGCGTGCCCTCGAGGATCGTCCTGCACCATCTCGCGGTCGGGGACAACGCCATCGCCTTCAGCGACCCCAGCCTTCCCCCGCTGGCGGCCGATGACCTCGGCCTCGAGCTCGACGAGGTCGTCGCCCGGCTCGACGAGCTGCGCGTGGACATCGGCTCCTATGCCGCCTGGGCCGAGCTGCCCGGGCTGATCGAGCGGCTCGACGCCCGGGGCGCGCTGCGCGGCCGGCCGAAGGGAGGCTCGCTGTCCCTCGCCGGTGAGCTGTCCGGGCTGTCCTTCGCGAAGGCCGAGCAGTTCCTCGAGCCGCTCGGTATCGAGACCACCCTCCGGGCGGGCTCGGCCGGCCTGCGCCTCGGCGCGGAGCTCGATGTGGCGGGGGATACCGGGCTGGTCGCCTCGCTCGCGATCGCCGACGTGTTCCTGCGCGATGGCGAGGAAGAGCTCGTCGGCCTCGACAGCTTGCACGTCGACAACCTGCGCGCCGTCCTGCCCGCCACCGTGAAGCTCGACGCCGTCCGCATCGCCGGCCCGCGCCTCGCGGCCGCGCGGGACGCCGAAGGCGCGATCACGGCGCTCGGCGTGCGCGTGCCCCTGCCGCTGCCCCGCGTCCCCGAGGGGCCGACCCCCGGGCCCTCCCCCGGTCCCCGGCCGGGCCCGGCGCCGGACACCGGGCCCGCCGAGCCGGAGGCGCCGCTGGACCTGGTCGCGATGCTCGACACCTTCCGGGTGCGGAACCTGGCGGTGCGCTGGCGCGACGACGCGGTGGAAGAGCCGCTCGAGACCGCCCTGCGGCTCGACGTCGAGGTCGGGCCCATCGCGCTCGGTCCGCCGCCCCCCGAGACCTCCCTGGCGGTCGATGTCGCCCTCGACGGCAGCCTCGACGGCCTCGCCGTGCGCGGCGCGGCGACCGTCACCCTCGAGAGCCAGGACGTCGCCCTGCGGATCCGCAGCCACGGCCTGCGCGCCGGCGCGCTCGGCGCCTACCTGCCCGCGCAGCTCGCGGTGCCTCTGACCGACGGGCGTCTGTCCCTCGACCTGGACGTGTCCCACGGGCCGGCCCCCGACGGCGGGCTGCGGGCCTGGCTGGCGATGCGCGACTTCCTCTTCGCCGACGGCGACCAGGAGCTGGTCCGGGTCGGCGGCGTGCGCGCCGACGTGCCGCGCGTCGACCTGGAGGCGGGCCTGGTCCGGGTGCGCGAGCTGGTGGTCGAAGGCGTGGCGACCAGCGCGGCGCTGGGGGCCGACGGCTCCCTGCGCCTGCCCGGCCTGACCGTGCTGCCCCCGGACACCAGCGCCGCCGCCACCGCCGCGCTAGCCCCCGCCGAGGAAGCGCCCCCGACGCGCGCGCCGGGGGCGGCGACCCCGGTGCTCGACGCCGAGGGGCCGGGCCTGCCGCTGGTCGAGGTCGAGCGGCTCGTGTTGCAGGCCGACCGCCTGCGCTTCGAGCAGGAGGGCCGGGAGGCGGTCGGCATCTCCGGCTTCGCGGTCGAGAACCGTGCGCCCATCCGGGTGCTCGGCCCCGAGCCGGCCGAGCAGCCCGGCATCGCCCTCGCGATCGGCGGGCGGGTCGATCCGGTGTGCGAGAGTCTGCGGGTCGCGATCGACGTCGATCCCTTCGCCTTCGAGCCGGAGCTCAAGGTCCGCTGGGGCCTGTCCGGCATCTCCGGCCCCGCGCTCGCGGCGGTCGTTCCGCAGCTCGAGGAGAGCTTCGAGGTCTCCGGGCTGACCGACGGCCGGGCGGCGGGTGAGCTCGAGCTGCATCTCAGCCTGCGCCGGGCCGGTCCCTTCGACTTCCCGGTCGATCGTCCCTTCGGCCTCGAGCTGACCGTCAAGGACGTCAGCTGGAAGAACGGCGTCGAGGGTCCGGTGTTGCTCGGCCTCGACCAGCTGACGGTCGACGCCGAGCGGATCGACATCGCCAAGCCCGAGGTGTACCTGCGCGCGGTCGAGATCTACCGGCCGATCGCCCGGGTCACGAAGCGCGCGGACGGGATCCACGTCGCCGGGCTGGTGCTCAAGCTGCCGCCCCCGGACACGACCGCCCCGGCGCTGCCCGAGGTCGAGCCCCTGCTGCCGGACACCCGCGCCGCCCAGCTGCGCGCGGAGGCCCGCAACCGACGCGTCGGGCGCGGCCGCACCGTGCAGTCCAGCGGCCTGCGGGCCGACAACCCGGCCGAAGACTGGCCGGAGTTCGCGCTCAACCGCTTCCTCTTCACCGGCATCGACGTCGAGGTGATCGACGAGAGCGTCGAGCCTCCGGCGCACCTGCCGATCCGCGAGCTCGACATCGAGGTCCAGGGGATCAGCCGCCGGGCGCTGCTCAACGAGCAGGCGATCCCCTTCTCCCTGCGCACATCGATCGCGAGCGTGCCCGATCCCCGCGAGCCCGGCCAGACGATGCGGGGGATGGAGGGGCTGTCGATCACCGGCAACGTCATCGCGCTGCCGACGCCGCTCGGAGGCGTGACGACCGTCCTGCGCGAGCTGCAGCTGGTCAACTTCGCCGGCCTCGCTGCGCAACAGGGGCTGAACATCGATGACGGCACTCTGGAGATGGTCGTCGAGACCGAGTTCATCGAAGACGGTGTGATCGTCGACGCTGACATCGAGATGGCCTCGCTGGACGTCAGCGAGGCGCGTAGCGGCCTGGTGGCGAGCTACCTCGGCCTCAGCGCGCCGCTCAACGCGATCCTGTTCGCCCTCGAGAACAGCCGCGGGGGGATCAGCATCCCGATGACGATCGAGGTCGGCTGGGCGGGGGTCGACGTCGAGAGCATCGCCGCGCGCGTGCTCTCCTCGCTGACGCTGGTGGTCGCCGAGGCGCTCGCCTCGGTGCCCCTGCGGCTGGTATCGAGCTTCGGGGACTGGTTCAAGTTCTGGGAGCCGGGTCCGATCACGATCGACCTGACCGAAGAGCTGGACTTCGAGCCGGCGGCGGTCTCGCTGCCCCGGTCCGAGCGGGAGGCGCTGCAGAAGGTCTGCGCGCGCTTCTTCGAGGAGGAGGGCCTCGAGCTGAGCCTGCGCTCCCTGCTCGGCGCGCAGGACCTCGCCCGCGCGGCGCGGCTCGCCAACCCGACGCCCGAGATCGCCCGCGACCTGGTCAAGACGATGCGCAACCGCAAGGAAGAGCTGCTCGGGGAGCGCAAGCAGCTCGTCGCCGAGGCCCGCGCCGCCTCCGCCGCCCAGCGCTCCGGGGCGAGCGCCGCCTTCGCCAGCCGCCTGCGGGCCCTCGACCGCGAGCTCGGTGAGCTCGAGGCCAGCCTGGACGACGCCCTCGCGATCCTCCGTCCGGGCGCCGAGCGCAAGGCCGACCGGCGGACCCGCGCCGCCAGCCTGGCGATCTCCGCCCGCCGCCTCGAGTACGTCCGCAAGCTGTGCATCGACTTCGGCGTGCCCGCCGAGCGCATCCGGGTCGTCCCGCCGCGCTACGGCGTCCCGGGCAGCGAGCAGGGCCTGATCGAGGTCGGCCTCGGGGCGGGGCTGTAGGGCGCGGTCGGCCGTGCTCCGCAGCCCCGGCCACACTTCTCCCGAATCGTTTCGCCCCCGGCCCTCGCGGCGTCGTCGGTTGTCTGCCCCCGTGACCGGCAGTAGAATTAGGGACGTCACCGTACCCGGGTTCTGCCGCCGCCCGCGAACCCGCCCCGCGTCCAGGAGCCAACGTGGCACGCAAAGACATCGAATTCGGCAAGGCGACCCGCCCGAAGAAGTACAAAGGCAAGCTCGAGCTCAAGGCGCCCGGGGAAGTCAAAATCCTCGAGATGCCCGAGAAGTTCACGCCGGGCAAGGACAAGTTCGGCCTGCCCAAGCGCTTCGAGCTCAAGTACCAGCTGAAGAACCCGCAGAACAACCTCAAGGCGACCATCCGCATCTTCGAGGAGCAGGCGCAGGTTCCGAAGAACGAAAATCCGATCCTGGTCTACCCGCTCGCCTTCGAAGATCGCATCACCGGTGAGCACAGCAGCTGGCCCTGGACCGGCATCCTCACCCACGGCGAGAAGGCGAGCGACCCGATCCCCTTCCGGGCCGAGAAGCCCTACTGGCTGAAGGTCTCGCTGTTCCAGCTCGTGCAGGGCAAGGAAGTCGAGGTCGCCCACGACAAGAAGGAGTTCAAGGTCGGCGGCCCCGAGCTCATCGTCGCGGGTTTTGCGGGCAAGTCCGAGGAAGACAACGGCGGTGATCCGCAGGGCAAGGCGGCGAACCTCGGCTCCACGAAGCCGTCGATGGTGGTCGGCTTCGTCGGCAAGCCCGGTGACCTCAACGGAGGCGAGCCCCAGGGCAAGGCGGTCAAGCTCGACTCGAAGAAGCCGACGATGGACGTCGGCGTGCGCGGCAAGACGCACGACGTCAACGGAGGAGAGCCCGAGGGCAAGGCGGTCAAGCTCGAGAGCAAGCCGCCGAAGATGACCCCCGGGGTCGCCGCCAAGGCCCAGCCTCCGCTCCCCGACCTGCGCCCGAAGGGGGTCCAGATCCCCGATCCGGGGCGCATCGTCACCGCCCGCTGGAGCAAGCCGCAGGTCCGCCCGAAGCAGGAAGTGCGGCTCGAGGTCACCGGCGACAAGAACGTCACCGACGACACCGAGGTCGAATTCAAGATCTCCGTGATCAAGCCTGACGGCAGCGTCGAGGCGCTGCAGCACGACCCGCTGATGGGCAAGTTCGTCGCGGGCGAGGCCTCGATCCCCTGGAAGGCGGTCTACACCCAGGTCGAGAAGAAGCCCGAGCGCCCCGACTTCCGCGAGTGGGACCACCCGCAGTACACCTTCGTCGCCGAGGCCAAGGGCCACGAGCCGGCGACCTCCGAAGAGCTGCTGGTCGTCGACGAGCTCAAGGGCCAGCTGAGCTTCAAGAACGGCCTCGGCCCGATGCCGAACCAGCGCTTCAAGTGCACGCTGCGCGAGGGCATCGAGGTCCTCGACCAGACCGACCCCGACGGCAAGTTCCACTACCCGCACGTGCCCGAGGGCAAGTACAAGCTCAAGCTGGTCGACGACCCGATCAAGGCCTGCAACTGGAGCCGCACCAAGGTGCGCCCGGGGCAGAAGGCCAACCTGTGCGTGTTCGTCTCGCAGGAGCTCAAGGACGGCGACACGGTCAAGCTGACGATCTGGGAGCAGGACGAAGACGGCCAGCACGACCCGGTCCCGACCGGGAACCTCAGCGGCACGGTCAAGGACTCGAAGGTCGAGGTGCCCTGGGAAGTCGTCTACATGGAAGACACCGACGACGTCCTCTCCGCGCAGGAGCTCGCGTGGAAGGGCGAGGGCTTCGAGCAGTTCTCGCTGCCGGAGTACTTCTTCGTCGCCGAGGCCAAGGGCCAGAAGATGGAGTCGGGCCTGCTGACCATCGCCGACATCATCGAGGGCGTGCTCGAGTACGAGGACGGCGAGCCGATCTCCGACCAGCCGTTCCTGCTGCTGTTCCGCGGCGGGAAGATGAAGGCCTGCACCGACAGCAAGGGCGGCTACCGCGTCGTCGACGTGCCGCCGGGCGAGTACGACCTCGAGCTGGCCGACTCGGACGAAGAGGTCCACGAGAAGGAAAAGGGCAACTTCAGCAACCTGCGCTGGAGCAAGAACAAGGGCCGCCCCGACGAGACGGTCACCCTGTCCTTCGACGTCGACGAGAACGTCCCCGACGGCACCGTCGTCAAGATCAAGATCTGGGAAGAGGACAAGGGCGGCGAGAACGATCCGGTCGACACCGGCGAGCTCGAAGCGACGGTCAGCGGCGGCAAGGGCTCGGCCGAGTGGAAGGTCATCTACATGGCCGACACCGACGACGAGCTCAGCGCCAAGGAGGAGGCCTGGAAGAAGGCCGGCTTCGTCGAGTTCTCGCTGCCGGAGTACTTCTTCGAGCTCAAGGCCGAGAACTGTGAAGAGGCGCGCTCGGGTTTGCTGACGATCTCGGACATCGTCGAGGGCGTGCTCGAGTACGACGACGGCGACCCGATCGACAACACCGCGATCGTCCTGACCTTCAAGGGCGGCGTCGTCAAGTCCCGCACCGACAGCAAGGGCGGTTACCGCATCGAGGACGTGCCGCCGGGCGCCTACAAGCTCGACGTCCTCTTCGACGACGACGAGCCCGACCCGCCGGTCAAGACCGCGGGCGACGGCTACAAGCCGGGCACCGCGGAAGGTGGCGGAGGCGCCGACGGCGCGGTCGGTGCCGTCGCCGGTGGCGCTGCCGGCGGTGGCGCGGCGATGGCCGGCACCGGCCAGGTCCAGCCGGGCGAAGCGGCGACCAAGGGCAAGCTGACCGGCGCGAAGTGGAGCGAGGCGAAGACCCGCCCCGGCACCAAGGTCAAGCTGACCATCGATGCCGTCGACTTCCCCGACGGCACCGAGGTCAAGATCAAGCTCCTCGAACACGACGACGACGGCCAGCACGACCCCGTCCCGGGCGGCGAGCTCAGCGCGAAGATCGCGGGCAACAAGGCCGAGACCGAGTGGGAATGCATCTACATGGAGGACACGGACGACACCCTGACCTCCCAGGAGCTGAACTGGCAGAAGGAAGGCTTCGCCGAGTTCTCGCTGCCCGAGTACATGTTCGTCGCGACCGCCGAGGGCAGCGAGATCAAGTCCGGCCTGCTGCGGATCTCCGACATCGCCGAGGGCGTGCTGAAGTACGACGACGGCGACCCGATCGACAACGAGCCGATCATGCTGGTCTTCAAGGGCGGGTCGATCAAGGCCCGCACCGACAGCAAGGGCGGCTACCGCATCGAGGATGTGCCGCCGGGCGCGTACACGATCGAGATCCTCGACGACGACGAGCCCGAGCCGGCCGTGGCGCCGTCGGGGGCCTCGGGGGCCGCGGGCGTCACCGCGAAGGCTGCGCCGGCCGCGGCGCCGACGAAGGCCGAGCCGCAGCCGGAGAAGCCGCAGGGCAAGTTCAGCGGGCTGGCCTGGAGCAAGCCGAAGGCGCGCCCCGAGGAGACCGTCCAGCTGACCTTCAACGCGGACCAGAACGTGCCGGACGGGACCAAGGTCACGATCAAGCTGTTCGAGTCCGACGACGACGGCCAGCACGACCCGGTCCCCGGCGGCGACCTGAGCGCGACCGTCAGCGGAGGCAAGGCCCAGACGGAGTGGAAGGTGACCTACATGGAGGACACCGACGACACCTTGACGGCCCAGGAGCTCGCCTGGCAGAAGGAGGGCTTCAAGGAGTTCTCGCTGCCGGAGTACTTCTTCGAGCTGACCGCGGAGAACTGCGAGAAGGCCAAGTCGGGGCTGATCACCATCGCCGACATCGTCGAGGGCGTGCTGAAGTACAGCGACGGGGATCCGGTCGCCGACACCAAGATCCGCCTGATCTTCGGCGGCGGAACCCGGGAAGCCACCACCGACAGCAAGGGCGGCTACCGTATCGACGACGTGCCTCCGGGCGCGTACGACCTCGAGATCGTCGACGAGTAGGCGCGGACCTCTCCAGCAGCGGTCAGGACCTCCCCGCCGGGAGGTCTTGTCGTGTCCGGGGCGGTTGTGTGACGGTCGCGCGCGGCCTACACTGGCGGAAAATCCCGGAGCCCCCTGATGCGCACACTCCTGCCCCTCCTGCTCGCGCTCGCTGCGATCGGCTGTTCCGACCGGGCCCCGCCCCGTCCGCTCCGACGCCGGAGCCCGAGGCCCCTGCCCCTGTACCCGCGGGCGGCGACTCCGGCGAGATCACCGCCGGGGGCCAGTCCTTCACCGTCACGTCCGTCATCGCCTACTGGGACGCGCAGGAGAGCGAGCTGGTCCTGGTCGCGCTGCCGCTGGTCCCGGACGCGGAGCAGCGCAAGCAGTGCCTGGAAGGGACGCCCTTCTTCGCCTTCATGGGCTACGATGGAGCTGTGCAGGGCTTCACCGACCGGGTGCCGTTCGCCGAGGTGACCATCAGCTGGCCCTTCGATCCCGACCGCGTCGGCGACCCGGAGAAGGCCTGGGTCCACCTGTTCGTCAACAACCTCGACCAGAAGAACGGCAACCTCAACCTCAACTGGTCGGGCCCCAAGCAGCTCACGCTGCGTGGCGCCTGCGAGGTCGGCGGCGAGGTGAGCGTGGTCGTGGCCGGGGAGGATGAGCTGATGGACACGCCGATGACCTGGGAGCTGCGCTTCGAGGGCCGCCTCGAGGCCGCCCTCGCCGCCGACTGAGGGAGCGCGGCGAGCGAGGATCAGAGTCCAGGGAGGCCCCGTGGGGGCCCGTCCCGCAGCCGGAGCCCTCCGTGGCGACAGACCTCCTGCTCGTGCCCGAGCAGATCGCGATGCACGTGACCGAGGGGGCCGCCGTCGCCCTCCTGCGGCGTCTCGCGCTCGCGAAGCAGATCCTGCCCTACGCCGAGGCGATCGCGCGCGACTGGGTCGAGGTCTACAGCCGCCCCTGCGACGGCTCGGCGGACATCTTCGTGCGCGGCCCCGCGCCGCCCCTGTTCCGCGAGGCGACCCTGCGCTGGGGCGGTCTGCCGGTCGCGCTGGACTGGCCCGGGCTCGACGAGGCGCCGCGCTGCTTCCTCGCCTTCTACGGCACCCCCGGGGCCGAGCCCAACGGCCGCCTGCGGCGGGACTTCCAGCGCTGCCTGGCGCTGCCGGCGCGGATCCTGACGCGACCCGCGGGGGAGCTCCCCGCGCACCGCGTGGTCGGACCGGACGAGAAGCCCGAGCCGAAGCGCAAGAAGGAGCCCGGACCGGGGCTGGCCGGGATCCGCTGGGAGGAGTTTTGACGCCGAGCGTCAGCATCGTCCTGCCGACCTACCGCCGCGCGGCCCTGCTGCCGGAGATCGTACCGGCCTGGCTGGCCCTCGCCCCGGACGGCGAGCTGCTGCTCGTCGACGACGGCAGCGACGACGCGACGCCGGAGGTGTGCGCGGAGCTCGCCCGGATGGACCCGCGCATCCGCCCGCTGCGCTGCGAGCTCAACGGCGGCACGCCGACCGCCCGCAACATCGGGCTGCAGGCGGCGCGCGCGCCCTGGGTGCTGTTCGGGGAGGACGACGCCCGCCCGGCGCCGGACTACTTCCGCACCCTGCGGGCCTGCGCCGAGCGCTGCGGCGCCGACGCGATCGCCGGCCGCCTGCTCTCCGAAGGCCAGCGGCCGGACCCGCGGCGGCCCTTCCCCGAGCTCGACCCCGGACGCTGGGACGTGCGCTACGACGGCGACGCGGAGGAGGACGTCGCCTTCCCGCTGTTGCACGCCCTCGCGCTGGTCCGCACCGAGCGGGCGCGGGCGCTCGGCTTCGACGCGGGCTACCGGGGGAACTTCCACCGCGAGGAGAGCGACTTCTTCCTGCGGCTGTGGGAGGACGGCGGACGCGTCTTCGCCTGCCCCCACACCGCCGTCACCCACCTCGCCCGGGCGGCTGGCGGCTGCGAGCGGCGGGCCGGCTCCTGGCGGTACCGGGCGTGGCTGGTCGCGAACCAGGCGCGCTTCCTCGCTCGTCACCGGAGCAGCCTGCGCCGCCTCGCTCCGGAAGCCGCGAGCGGGCCGCGGGCGGCGCTGCGCTACGGGCTCGACGTCGCCTACCAGGGCCTGCACGCCTCCCTCGAGGAGGCCGCCCCCGGGCTGCACCGCGGGCTGCGGCGGATCGCCCACGGCCTGCGCCGCCAGCTCGCGCGGCCGACGGGCCTGCCTCTGTGGGCCGCGGGGCTGCCGCTGCGGGGGCTGGCGGTGTCGGCCCGGCGTCCGTCCCGGCCGCTGCCGGAGGAGGTCGCCTCGATCGCGCTGCTCAGCCTCGACCGACTCGGCGACCTCGCGCGGGCGACATCCCTGCTGCGGGCGCTGGCGTGGCGTTTCCCGGGCGCCTCCATCGACCTGTTCCTCAGCGCCGCCGGCGCGCCTCTCGCGCCGTGCCTGCCGGTAGCGGTGCGGACGCGGGTGCTGGCGGCGCCGTGGCACACCCCCGGCCGCCCCTGGCCCAGGGAGCTGCCCGCGACGCTGCGGGAGCTGCGCGCCGCGTCCTACGACCTCGCCCTCGGGCTGCGCTTCGGCGAGCCCTGGGAGGCCTTTCTCTTGTCGTGCGTCCGCGCCTCCTGCCGCATCGGCGTCGACGCGGGGGGCTGGGGCTTCGGCATCGACCGGCGCATCGCCTACGACCCGCTCCGTGAGGGCCCGGAGACCGCGCCGCGGGAGCGCTTCCTCGCCGCCCTCGGCGTGTCCGGCCCGCTGCCGGCCCCCGCGCTGACGGCGCCGAAGCTGCCGGTGGTCCGTGAGCTCGACGGCCTCCCCGGCCCGCGCATCGCCCTGTGCCCCGAGGCGAGCAGCGAGGAGCGCGGGCTGCCGGGCGCGCTGGTCGAGGCGCTCGTCCGGGCGCTGCCCGGCACGCCGGTGCTGCTCGGCTCCGCCGCAGGGCAGGCCCCGGACCGCGCGCTCGACCTGCGGGGGCGGACGGACGTCCCCGGGCTGTGCGCGGTGCTCGCGGCCTGCGACGCGGCGGTGAGCGTCGACTCGGGGCCGATGCACCTCGCCGCGGCCCTCGGGCTGCCGGTGCTCGCGCTGTATGGCCCCTCCGACCCCGCGCTCAGCGCGCCCGGCGCCGCCCGCCTGCGGGTGCTGCGGGCGCCGGGGGGCGTCCTCGGGAGGTTGGCGCCGGAGGCGGTGGCGACGGCGCTGGCGGAGCTGCTCGCCGCGCGCCCGCCGCGCTACTGCGCCCGGCCCTTCCCCGCCTACGCGCACCGGCCCGGGCGCACGCCGCACCCGCGCCGGGCCGGGGGGCACAGCGTCGGGCTGCCGGAGGAGGCGCCGGAGGCGTTGCCGGCGGAGCGCTATCGCGAGCTGCCTCTGTACCTGTACGGCGTGGACCTCTACCACGCCGGCTACTGGTGGGAGGCGCACGAGGCCTGGGAGGCCCTGTGGCACGCCTACGGCCGGAGGGGGGCGGTCGCGGAGCTGCTCAAGGCCCTGATCCAGACCGCGGCCGCCGCGCTGAAGCGGGAGGCAGGCCAGGCGCGTCCGGAGCGGCGGCACGCCGAGCGCTCCCGGGCGATCCTGCGCGGTCTCGCCGCCAGGGAGGGCCCGCGCCTGCTCGGCCTCGACCTCGCCCGGGTCGCGCGCGACTCCGAGGCCTGGTCCGGCGGCGGGGCGCTGCCCGGACTGTGGCTCAGGAGCCTGTCCGGAATTCCTCCAGCACCGCCTCCAGGCGGGTCGGATGGTCCGTGATGATGCCGTCGACGCCGAGCTCGATCAGCCGGCGCATCGTCGCGCGGTCGTTGACGGTCCAGACGTAGACCTCCAGCCCGAGGCGCGCGCAGCGCGAGACCAGCCGCGGCTCGGCCATCCACTCCGGGATGAACAGCGCCTCGGCCGGAGGCGTGTAGCCGTCCTCCATCCAGCGCGGCAGCAGCTCGAGGCCGACCAGCTCGAGGGGGCCGTAGCCGGTGCGCAGCCCGGGGGCTAGCGCCCGCAGCTCGCTGAGCATGCCCTCGCGCATCGCCCCGACGATCACCCGCTCCCGCGCCCCGAGCTCGTCGAGCAGCGTGACCAGGTCGGCCATCATCGACGGCTGCCGCTGCTTGACCTCGAGCACGAAGCGCTGGCCCGGGAAGGCTTCGAGCACCGCGCGCAGGGTCGGGATGCGCACGCCCGTGCCCCGGAAGGGAGAGCTCTCGCCGTCGGGGCTGAACGCCCAACCCGCGTCGAGCTCGGAGAGCTCGGCGAAGGTCATGGCCGCGATCGCCCCGCGCCCGTCGGTGGTGCGGTCGACCGTCGCGTCGTGGCTGCAGACCAGAACGCCGTCCGCCGTGCGGTGCAGGTCGAGCTCGAGCCAGTCGGCGCCGGCCTCGAGGGCCGCCCTGCAGGCCTCGATGGTCTCCTCGGGGGCCTCTCCCGCGCCGCCGCGATGGGCGATGTTGAGGGGGAGCTGGGCGCAGGCGGCGGCGGTGAGGAGGAGCAGGAGGAAGCGGGCCATCGCTCAGCGCTCCTTCTTCAGCTCGTACTTCTTGTAGTAGTGCCGGAACTGATCGTACGTCAAGCCGAGCTTCTCGGCGGCCTTCTTCTGGTTGAAGGCGGTCGCGTTCAGCGCCCGCAGCAGCAGCTTCTTCTCGTACTCGGCGATCTGCTCGGGGAAGGTGGTCGCCGCGGCCTGGACGCTGTGCAGGCTGTCGGGCAGGTCGTCCGCCTGGATCGTCTCCTCGAGGCAGGAGTACAGGGTGCGCTCGACGACGTTCTTGAGCTGCCGCACGTTGCCCGGCCAGTGGAAGCGGCCGAGCTGGTGCAGGGCGCCGGCCGACCACGACTTCGCCTCGATCTCGGGGACCTCGGCGCGCATGCGCCCGGAGAAGTGCTCGACCAGCAGCGGGATGTCCTCGAGGCGCTCGCGCAGCGGCGGGACGGTGACGGTCTCGAAGCTCAGCCGGTCGTAGAGGTCCTCGCGGAACTTGCCCTCGGCCATCATCTTCTCGAGGTCGGCGTTGGTCGCCGCGAGCACCCGCACGTCGACCTCGATCTGCTCGGTGCCCTGGACCCGCTCGAAGCGCGGATACTCGAGCACGCGCAGGATCTTCTCCTGGAAGTCGAGGGCCATGTTCCCGATCTCGTCGAGGAACAGGGTGCCGCCGTCGGCCTGCTCGAAGCGTCCGATCTTGCGGGCGACGGCGCCGGTGAAGGCGCCCTTCTCGTGGCCGAACAGCTCGCTCTCGAGCAGCTCGCCGTGGAAGGCGGCGCAGTTGACGACGACGAAGGGTTTGCGGGCGCGGCGGCTGCTGTAGTGGATGGTGCCGGCGATCAGCTCCTTGCCGCTGCCGCGCTCGCCGCGGATCAGCACGGGGCGCGGGATGTTCGCGACCCGCTTGCACTTCTCGACCACCTTCTCCATCAGCGGGTGCTCGCTGACGATGCGGTAGCGCGACTCGAGGATGGAGGCGAAGTAGTCGAGGTCCTTGTTCAGGCCCTGGTTTTCCTGCTTGAGGGCGCGGTTCTCGTTGACGATCTTCAACAGCGCGCGGACCTTCTCGACGCTGACCCGCAGGTGCTCCTCGATGTAGGCGTCCTTCTCGAGGAAGTCGGCCGCTCCCATCTTCAGGGCGCTGATCGCGGCGCCGATCGTCCCCTTGCCGCTGAGGATGATGATCGGCACGTGGTCGGCGTGGGCCTTCATCTGCTGCAACAGGAGCAGGCCGTCGTCGCGTCCCTGGCCGAGGTCGAGGTCGAGGATCGCGAGGGAGAGCCGGCCGCTGTTGCGCTTGAAGGTCGCCAGCCCCTCTTCGGCGGTGGTCTCCGAGAGCACCTCGAAGTCGGCCTTCTCGAGGATCTTCGTCACGTAGTCGAGGACCTCGCGCTGGTCGTCGACGAGCAGGATGCACTCCTTCATGTGCCCGCCTCCGGCAGCACCGACGCGAGCGCACCCGCGACGACGTCGTGGGGCGAGCGGCCCGCCCCGACCTCGGCGAGCAGGGTGTCGATGTCGAAGATGCCGTCGCGGCCGAACAGGCGCTGTTCGAGGCTGTCGCGGATCGCGTTGCGCAGCCGGTCGCCGAGCCGCGCCCGGCGCTTCTCTTCGAGCTTGCCCGTGGCTTCCTGCTCGGTCCGGCGGGCGAGCACCGCCTCGAGCAGCTCGGGGATGCCCCGGGAGCTGACCGCCTGGGTCATCAGCACCGGCCGCGGGTCGTCGTGGCCGACCAGCTCGAGCATCGCCTGGACGGCGCGCTTCATCTTCTCGGCGCCCTGGCGGTCGGCCTTGTTGACGATGTAGATGTCGCCGATCTCCATCAGCCCCGCCTTCAGCGCCTGGACGCCGTCGCCAGACTCGGGGGACAGGATCAGCAGGGTGGTGTCGGCCGCGCCGGCGACTTCGACCTCGGTCTGGCCGACGCCGACGGTCTCGATCAGCACCTGGTCGAAGCCGGCGGCGTCGAGCAGGTCGCAGATCTCGACGGTACGCCGCGCGAGGCCGCCGAGGGAGCCGCGGCTCGCCATCGAGCGGATGAAGACGCCCGGGTCGAGGGCGACCGACTGCATCCGCACCCGGTCGCCGAGCAGAGCGCCGCCGGTGAAGGGGCTGCTCGGATCGACGGCGACGACCGCGACGCTGTCTCCCCGCTTGCGGATCTCGCGGATCAGGCCGGTGACCAGCGTGCTCTTGCCCGCCCCCGGAGGACCGGTCAGGCCGAGCCGGTGGGCCCTGCCGATGCGCCCGTAGGCCCAGCGCAGGAGCTCGTCCGTGCCCGCCTGCTCGTTCTCGACGATGGTGATCGCGCGGGCGAGCGCCCGCCGGTCTCCACTCTCGAGGCCAGCGATCAATTCCATGGCTTCCCCTGGGGCTATGGGACTGGAACGAAGCAACTACTCGTTTTCGCTGGCCCTCGCCGCCGCTGGCTGCGTCGCTCGTCGCCCGAATACAGCCCGTATGCGAGCTCCTCGCTCCTTGCCATCGACGACGATCCCTCACCGAAAACGAGCATTTGCTTCGTTCCAGTCCCTATTTCAAGACGAAGCGGCTGATCACCAGGCGCTGGATCTCGCTCGTGCCCTCGTAGATCTCGGTGATCTTCGCGTCGCGGAACAGCCGCTCGACCACGCTGCCCTCGACGATGCCGTCGTTGCCGAAGATCTCGACCGCCTTGCGGGCGCAGGAGTTGGCCGTCTCGGAGGCGAACAGCTTGGCCATGCTCGCCTCCCGGGAGTGCGGCTGGCCGAGGTCCTTGAGCCGCGCCGCGCGGTAGATCAGCAGCTGGGCGGCGTCGCAGGCCACCGCCATGTCGGCGAGGGCGAACTGCACGCTCTGGTGCTTGTCGAGCCCGTTCTCGAGGGCGTGCGCGCACGCCGCCTGCAGGCAGCCGCGGGCGATGCCCAGGCCCTGGGTGGCGATGCCGATGCGGCCGCCGTCGAGGGTGTGCATCGCGATGTGGAAGCCGCGCCCCTCCTCGCCGAGCAGGTTCTCCTCGGGCACGAACACGTCGTCGAGGAAGATCTGGCTCGTGCTCGAGGCGCGGATGCCGAGCTTGACCTCCTTCTTGCCGATGTCGAAGCCCTCGGCCTCGCGCTCGACGAAGAAGGCGGACACGCCCTTCGCCCGCAGCGCGGGATCGCGGGTCGCGAACACCAGGAAGAGCTGGGCGTCCGGGCCGTTGGTGATCCAGGCCTTGGTGCCCTTGAGCTTGTAGCCGCCGTCGACCTTCTCATAGCGGCACTGCAGGCCGAGGGCGTCCGAGCCGTAGTCGGGCTCGCTCAGGCAGTAGGCCCCGACCCGCTCGCAGCGCGCGAGCACGGGCAGGTACTTGTTCTTCAGCGCCTCGCTGCCGAAGCTGATCAGGGGGCTCGTCACCAGCGAGCTGTGCACGCTCCAGGTCACGCCGGTCGACGGGCAGACCCGGTTGAGCTCCTCGCCGAGCAGCACCAGCTCGAAGTGGCCGAGGCCGAGGCCGGAGTAGGCCTCGGGGGTGATGATCGAGAGCCAGCCGCGCGCGGCCATCTCGTCCATCGCTTCGCGCGGGAACTGCTTCGTGCGGTCGAGCGCGGCGGCGCGCGGCGCGACGACGGTGTCGGCGTACTCGCGCACGGCCGCCTGAAAGGCCTGCTCCTGCTCGTTCAGGTCGAGCCGCACCCCGGATTCTGCAGTCGTCAGCATGTCTTCTCCCTCACGCGTAGTCGTAGAAGCCGCGGCCGGTCTTGCGGCCGAGGTCGCCGGCCGCCACCATGCGGCGCAAGAGCGGCGCCGCGCGGTACTTCGGGTCGCCGGTGTCGCGGTGCAGCACCTCGAGGATGTGCAGGCAGACGTCGAGGCCGACCAGGTCGGCGAGCTCGAGGGGGCCCATCGGATGGGCCATGCCGAGCTTCATCACCGTGTCGATCGCCTCCTTGGTCGCGACGCCCTCTTCGAGGCAGAACACCGCCTCGTTGAGCATCGGACAGAGGATGCGGTTGCTGACGAAGCCCGGCGCGTCGTTGACCCGCACCGGCACCTTGCCGACCGCCTTCGCCCAGCCCTCGACGCGCTCGAAGGCGTCGTCGGAGGTCTTGAGGCCCATCACGACCTCGACCAGCCGCATCACCGGCACCGGGTTGAAGAAGTGCATGCCGATCACCCGCTCGGGGCAGCTCGTCGCGGCGCCGAGCTCGGTCAGCGAGATCGAGGAGGTGTTCGAGGCGAGCACCGCCTCGGCGGAGGCCTGCGCTTCGAGCTTCCGGAAGATCTCCTGCTTCAGCGCCAGGCGTTCGGGCACCGCCTCGATGATCAGGTCGGCGCCGGGCACCGCGTCCCAGGCGGTCGCGAAGGACAGGCGCTCGAGGGTCGCGGCCTGCTCTTCGCCGCTCAGCTTCTCCTTGCGCACGAGCCGGGCGAGGGACTTCTCGATCGAGGCCTTGGCGCGGGCGAGGAACGCGTCCTCGATGTCGATGACGGTGGTCGGGCTGCCGGCGGCCGCGAAGACCTGGGCGATGCCGTTGCCCATCGTGCCGCTGCCGATCACGACGACCTGGGGGTGGCTCATGGTGTCTCCTTGTGACGTCTCAGGGTGTCTCGAGGACGAAGGCGTAGCCCTGTCCGCTGATGTCGCCGGCCGCCACCGCGCCTCGCGCCGGAGCGCGGGCGAGCATCTCGACCACGCCGACCAGGCCGCCCGCGGCCAGGGGCCAGCCGCGGGCGAGGCCGCCGCCGGCGGGGTGGACGAGGGGGCTGTCGAAGGGCAGGCCGAGCACTTTGAGGTTGGCGAGCAGGTGGGAGGCGGAGACGACCTCGAGCTCGAGCTCGAGCTCGGTCAGCTCCGCCTCGCTCTTCTCGAGCGCGCTGGCGGGCGCGAGCAGCGGGTCCGCTTCCCGCACCGCGACCTCGGCGCGCATCAGGCGCATCGCCCCGGGCAGCGGCTCGCGGCCGACGCGCAGGCAGACCGCCGCATCGCCGAGGGGGGCGCGGTTGAACTCCGTCGTCTTGCCGTCGGGGGTCAGGGCCCCGAGCTCGCTGTAGCCTTCGGGGACCGACCGCGCGAGCAGGGAGTCGGCGACGACGTCGACCGGATCCTGGCGTCGCTGCGCGGGCAGGGTGACCGTCGCGATGTTCCCGGCCATGCCGGCCTCGCGCCCCCGCTCGCGCTCGAGCACCGCGCGGGCGTCGGCGGCGCCGCGGTCGATGGCCTGGCGCTCGGCGAGGTGGGCGACCGTCGCGAACAGCCCGGCGTCGGCCCAGGGGTCGCTCAGGGCGTCGCAGACCAGCCCGTCGATCAGGCGCGCGTGGCCGAGGCGCTTGCCTTCCCGGGCGTCGGGCAGGTAGTAGGGAACCCGCGAGGGCTGCGCGAGGGCCGCGACCAGGCAGCTTCCGTAGGTCCCCAGGCGCACGGCGGCGACCGCGTCCCACAGCGCCCCGAGGCCGGTCGGGCTGGTGAAGCAGGGCACCTCGGCCCCGGCCAGCCGCGTCAGCCTTCGGCCGAGGGTCGGCCCGCAGCCGCTGGTCAGGGGCAGGCCGAAGCAGGCGGCCTCGACCGGACCGGCCGCGAGGCTGGCGCGCAGGGCGGGCAGCGCGAGGGCGTCGGGCCGCAGCCGGGCGAAGTCGGAGCGGAACGCGCCGATCGGCGTGCGGTATCCCGCGGACAGGAAGATCTCGCTGCTCATAGGGGCCTCGGGAGGGAGCGGAGGGGCTCTATGCCCCGCATTGTACGGTCCCGAGGGAGGGTGTCAACCGCGTCGGAAGGCCCCGGCCGGGCCGTCGGTCCCGGCTCGGTACAGGTCGGTGGTCGGCGCGGCGGGATGGTCGAGGTGGCGGGGCCGCATGCCGGTCAGCGCCGTCATGCACCACTCGAGGATCGGGAAGAAGCGCAGCTTGCCGAGCACCGGATTGAGCCAGCCCGTCGTGATGCAGTAGTGCCGGTCGTGGGGCGGCGTGTGGTGCACCTCGTGGTGCTCCGGCGAGAGGATCAGCCGCCAGCGCTGCAGCCATCGCACCAGCCGCGGTGGCTCATCGGTGTGGGCCCAGGCGTGAATCTGGTTGGTCAGGAGCACCCACCACGCCAGCGCCACCCAGAAGACGGCCTGGAACAGGCTCCAGGTCGGCGGCAACGAGAAGGCGAAGGCCGCCCCGAAGGTCGGCAGGCTGATCAGGCAGTTGTTGCCGTTGGTGCCGACGAAGTCGTGCTCGGTGATCTCCTTCGGCACCCGATGATGCTCGCGGAAGGGCTTGATCAGCAGCGGCCCGACCAGCGGCCAGCGCGCGTTCCCCCAGTTGTCCGCGGCCCAGTGCACGAAGCCGCTGACGAAGTCCGCGAACAACAGCGCCGCGAAGACCGCCGCGGCGATCACCCAGCCGGCGGCCTCGACCCGTTCGGCGCGGGCGGCGATCGGCGTCAGGCTGATCACCGTCAGGGCACCGAAGGCCCCGAGGCTGAGGAGCTCGATGCCGCGGATCCACCACGCGTACCCTTTGCCTGTCGATGCCATACCCGCTCCTTAGGGGCCGGAAAGGAATAAGTCGAGCACCGAGGGTGCGGATGCGGCAGGAATTGTGGTGCTTGGCGAATGACGCATACCGGTGTTATTCGGAGTGAGGCAAGTGCCACAATTACGCCGCAGGCGCGCCCGAATGCCTGACTTATTCCTTTCCGGGCCCTTTGTTCTCCCTCGTCCATGATACGTGGAATGCGCCGTCGCGGTTGCGATCAGCGTCCGGGAACGCTGCGCACGACCCGCACGCCGCGGTAGCCGAAGGCGCCGCCGAGGTCGGGGAAGGACCGCGCCGCCGCGCGGCAGTCCTCGGCGAAGGAGCTCCAGCAGCCCCCGCGCAGCACCCGCCGCTCGCCGCTCGCGGGACCGACCGGATCGCGGCCGTCGCGCGGGCTCGGGTCGTACCAGTCCTGGCACCACTCGAAGACGTTGCCGTGCATGTCGTACAGGCCCCACGTGTTCGGCGCGAAGCGGCCGCGCGGGGTCGTGCCTGCGCGGAAGGACCCGCCGTCGACCGGGTCGTCGAAGCGCGCCATCGTCCCGCGCAACGACCGGCCGAAGGCCCAGGGCGTGGTCGTGCCGGCCCGGCAGGCGTACTCCCACTCGGCCTCGGTGGGCAGCCGCCAGCCCTCGCTGTCCAGGCCGAGGAAGCGCACCTCCTCGCCGTCGAGCGCGTAGGCCGGCGCGAGGCCATCCTGGGCGGAGAGGGCGTTGCAGAAGCGCGCGGCCTCTTCCCAGCCGACCGTCTCGACCGGGTGCCCGGAGCCGCTGAAGCGCGACGGGTTGTCATCCATCAACGCTTCCCAGTCGCGCTGTCCGACCTCTTCCGCGGCGATGTAGAACGCGCGCGTCAGCTCGACGTCGCGCTGCAGCTCGTCGTCCCGCCGGCCCGGCTCATCCTCCGGAGAGCCCGCGCGGAAGCTCCCCGCCGGCACCAGGGCGAACCGCATCCCGCTCGTGTTGACGGCGGCGACCGGCAGGTCGAGCTGCGCGGCGGCCTCCTTCTGGGCCGCGGTCGGGTTCCACCAGGGCTCGACGAGGGTCAGCCCGCGCAGCGGCGCATCCGCTCCGAAGAACTCGGCCATCAGCTCCTGGAAGCCGACGCTGTCGCGGATCAGGTCGAAGGCCTGGTTGCCCTCGATCCAGGCCAGGTCGCGCTCGCCGCGCTCGAGAGCCTCGCGCAGCAGGGCGAGGCCGCGCTCGCCGTCGCCGCGGTCGCAGTGGAGCGAGGCGAGGTTGATGTAGGGCACCGCCTCGTCGGGGAAGATCGCCGTGCAGCCCTCGAAGGCCTCGATCGCCCGCGTCAGGCGCCCCTCCGCGTAGGCCTCGAAGCCCTCGTCGAACAGGGCGTTGTAGGCCTCGATCAGCTCGTCCTCGGACAGCGAGAAGGTGCGCGTCGCCTCGTTGCCGGCCCGGTCGCTCGCGGTGACGGCGTGCTCGGAGGCGCCCCCGGCGAGGGAGAAGCGCAGCGGGATGTCGCGCCGGCCGTCGCCGTCGAAGGCGACCCCATCGACGGTGTAGCGCTCGAGGGGCTCGTTTGACTCGAGCGTGACCAGGACCTCCGTGCCGGCGAACACCGGCGTGTCGAAGCCGAGCCGGGGGGCGCGGCCGTCGACGGTGATCGCGACCTCGGCGTCCGCCCGCCGCCGGAAGCGGTCGATCGCGCCGACGCGGACGACCTGCTCGCCCTGGATCAGCGCGACGGTGCGGCGGTACAGGCCGTCCTCGGGCTCGACCTCCCGCCCTTGGATCGTCACCGTCTGCGCGCCTTCGACCCGGACCTCGACGGCCACGGACTCGGTGCGCACGGCCGCGCCGTCCAGAGGCTGGAGGATGACGATCTCCGGCGGCCGGGTGTCGACCGACACGCGGATCGTGTCGTGCAGGACGAGCCCCGACGTGTCCCTTGCGGTCGCGTACAGGCGCAGATCCTCGCCGTCCGCCAGCTCGAGCCGGGCGACCCATACGTTCGCGCTGGACCGGCGCGCGTCGATGCCCTGGACCGAGACCTCTTCTGCGGCGAAGTTGAGCGCGCGCACCCGCACCTCGAAGGGGATCTCCTCGATCCACGCGCCCGCGTCCGGCGCGAAGATCTCGAAGGCGGGCGGCGGCGCCTCGACGACCTCCTGGGGGCCGTCCGTCCCCTCCGGCGCCCGCGGGCTCCCGTCGCGCGTCGCGAGCACGGCCAGGATCACGAGCAA
This sequence comes from bacterium, assembly GCA_030428695.1. The sequence goes on along the minus strand of JAUIEM010000054.1, from coordinate 4,941 downwards.
CACGACCCCTCCGGCGATGCTCGGCCAGGCCCAGAAGGGCAACCCGGGGGGACGCCGGGCCGGCAGGGCCGGAAGCGGGCTGAGGCGGCCGCTGCTGCGCCGTCGCGGCGCCTTGATGCGCGGGCGGGGCGGCGGCGCGGCGTCGTTCTCCTCGTCAGCCTCTTCGGGCTCGGGGAGGGTCGGCTGCTCGAGGGCGTCGAGCCGGGCGGCGGAGTCGAGCTCGAGGCTGACGTCGGAGTCGTGGATCTCGATCGGACCCTCCGGCCGCGGACGGGGCGCGCGGTCGACCAGGTTCTGGCGCGGGGTCATCTCGGAGGGGTCGGGCGACGGGCCGGACATCGAGATCTCGATCACCGGCCCGAGCGCGATGCCCTCCGCCGCGAGCGCGGCCTCGGAGTCGGGCAGGACGATCTCCCGCGGAGCCCGGGCGAGCTGTTCGTTGCGCGCCTCGGTGATCTGGCTGAGCGAGGAGATGCTGTCCCCGACCAGCTCGCTGGAGGCGTGGGGCGCCAAGGCGCCGGCGAGCTCGGCGCCGCTCGCGGGGCGCGCGTCGGGTTCCTTCTGCAGGAGCCGCTCGACCAGCCGCCGCAGGTCGGGGGACACCCCGGTGCCGAGCGCCGGGACCGGGTCCATCAGGTGCTTGACCAGCAGGTTGGCCTGGGAGGGGTCGTCGTACGGCGGCGCCCCGCTCAGCATCTCGAACAGCACGCAGCCGAGGGCGTACAGGTCCGAGCGCAGGGAGTGGCTGCCGCTCTGCATGCAGCACTCCGGCGCCATGTAGAGCGGCGTCCCGACGACCGTGCGCCGGCTCGAGATCGCCCGCTCGGGGGCGACCGCGAAGCCGCCGAGCAGCAGCCGGTCATCGGCGGTCATCAGGAAGCTCTCGGGCCGCAGGTCGCGGTGCAGCACGCCGACGCTCGCGGCGTGGTCGAGGCCGAGCGCTGCCTGGTGGGCGATGGCCGCGGCGGTCGCCTCGGGCAGGGGGCCGGTGTCGAGCAGGCGCCGCAGGTTCCCGCGTTCGGCGTAGCGCATCGCGACACAGAACCGGCCGGCGCTCTTGAAGATCTTGTAGATGGAGAGGATGTGGGGGCTGCCGAGCCTGGCGAGGGCCTGGATCTGCTCGAGCATCGGCCGGGCCTTGTCCGGAGGAAGCCCGGGCGGCAGGACGCGGACGGCGACGGTCCTTCCGGATGTGACCTCCGCGGCGCGATACACGGCTCCTCGCGGGCCGGAGTCGAGGAGCGCCTCGAACACGTAGCCCGCGCGTGTCTGGCCGAGAAAGTCCGCCGTCTCCATCACCGCGTCCTCGTTCCCGTCGGAGCTATCTTACAAGCTTTGGACCGAGAAGAAAGGATGTCATACGGGGTGGGGCGCGGTGTGCAGGAACATCAGCTCGCGCCCCGCGAGCTCCCCCCGTCCCAGGGCGAGCAGCGCCGCGAGGGTCTTCGCCCCGTAGGTGTGCTCGAGGGCGAGGCCCGGATGTTGCCGGCGCGCCCCGTCCCCCGCTCGGGTCCGGGCTCCGTAGCTCGCGCCGGCGAAGCCGTGCACGACGCGCAACCGGCCGAGGGCGCGTCGACACGGGCGCGCCCGCCGCAGCTTGCGGGCGAGCCGGCGGATGCTGCCGCGCCCGCTGACCAGGCGCTCGACCACCCGCACCGCGACGACGCAGGGCGGGCGGGGGAAGGCTTCCGCCAGGCCGACCCACAGCCCCGCCGCCGTCCCGCCCGTGCCGAGGGGCAGGAAGATCGCGTCCGGCCGGGGGCAGACGCCCGCCGTGACCTGCGCGGCCAGCTCGTGGGCGGCCTCGACGTAGCCGACCATGCCGACGACCGACGAGCCCCCGAGCGGCACCCAGCGCACCCGCCCCAGCCGCCGGGCGCGGGCCCAGGCGGGGGGCAGGAGGAAGGGCAGCGCCGCGGCGTGCGGCGCCGACACGACGCCGGCCGCGATGGCGTGGATGCGGGCGCGGTTCCGCTGCACGTAGGGGCTCGTCGGCTGCGGAAACAGCACCGGCACCACGGCGATGCCCTGCCGCGCCGCGTGGATTGCGGTCGCGAGCACGTGGTGGGAGCCCCAGGCGCCGGCGGTGACCAGGCAGTCGATGCGGTCGCGGCGCGCGGCGGCGAGGATGCCGCGGAGCTTGCGGACCTTGTTGCCGCCGTAGCTGCGCGAGCTCTTGTCGTCGCGCTTGACCCAGAACGGCACCGGGCCGTCGACGCGCTCGACCGGGGTCGGCGAGAGTTCCAGAAGCTTGGCCCGAAAGCCGCGTGGCGAGGCGCCGCGCGGGTGGGTGGATGCCGAGGATCGACGACGACGCGCCCTTTGTTGCGGCTCGGAGGAGGAGGACGAAGGCAGGCACCCACCCCCGCAAGCCTCGCGAGCGAGGTTTCGGGCCACGCTTCTAATTCCGGCGCAGCTCGACCTTCCGGAACCACAGCGGGGTGCCCTTGTACTGGACCATCACGACGGTGTCGGCCTGGGGACCGAGCCCCTCGCGCTGCACCTGCACCCGCGTCCCGCGCGGGATCGAGCGTACGCTCTGGTCCATCCCGCGCTTGGTGGGATGGTGCCAGGCCTGCACGTTGACGTTGGTCGGATCGTCGTCGGTGCGCTGCCGGATGACACCTTCGTAGTCGGCGTGCCAGGTCGTCGGCCCGGTGTCTCCGACCTGGCTCATCAGCGAGAGGGCGAGCAGCCCGACGCCGACGGCGACGATCATGAAGATCACGAAGATCCCGTATTGTTGCGCTTTGGACCGTGTCTCTTCTTCGAGCTCTTCGGCCATGTCTCCTCCTGGGAAGGCGGGGAATTCAGGGGGCGCGGGTCAAATCGAGCAGCTCCCAGCCGTCGTCGGTCTCGCGCAGCTCTACGCGCACTGGCAGGTCGAGCTCGACGCTCGCGCCGGAGTCGAGGGTCAGGGTCAAGCGCCAGGTGCTGACGTAGGCCAGGCGGTTCTCGGCCCGCTCGAGGGGAAAGCTCTCCGGATGGGTGAAGCGCTCCGACACCACGCGGCCGTCGGGATACTCCGCCTCGAGAGAGGCCATGAAGGTGGCGAACAGATCCGCGGGCGCATCGGCCGCGAGCCCGTCGGTCGAGGCCGATCCGCGGCGCGGAATCAGCGGCAGGACGCCCTTGATCCAGGCGAGGACCGCGAAGCGCAGCTCGCCGACCTCGAGGCGGTACCGCTCGACGTACTCCTGCGCCGCCTCGTGCGTGGCCATCCCGACCAGCTCGGCGGCGACGCGGCCGGCCTCGCTCCAGCGCTCATCGCCGAGGGCATCCTCGAAGGCGGCGACCAGGTCGTCGAAGTTCTTCTTCCCGGCGACCGCCTCCTTGCGCCGCACCTTCAGGTCGAGCTCGGGGCAGGTCACCGCCAGCCGGTCGAGCTTGTCGAGCACCTCGCCCCACAGCTGGGCCTGGTTGTTCCGCGCCAGGATCTGCTGGTGCTTGCTGTCGTTCAACAGGTCTCGGGCCTCGAAGATCAGCGCCTCGAGCCGATTCAGCGGCTCGTGGATCGGCCGCAGGCGCTGCGCGTCGCGCAACGCGTCGAGCGCTTCCCGCCAGTTCCCCTTCTCGAGCTCGCTCTCCGCGGTGATCTCGAGGTCGGTGGCGGCGCGCAGGATCTCGGCGATCTCGAGCCGCAGCTTCTGGGTGGTCTGGTCGTCCTCGAGCTGGTCGAGCAGCTCGAGAGCGGTCGTGTGGTCACCGTTGGCCAGGCAGTCTTCGACCTCGCCAAGGATCTGTCTGCGCTCGCGCTCCAGTCGCTCCTGCTCGTTGGCCTGGAAGGTGCGCTCCTCGCTCTCGAGCCGGCTGCGCAGGCCGAGCTCGTCGGCGTAGCCGGGCGCATAGGCGTCGAGGCGGTCGAGGAACTGTCGCGCCTCGTCGAACATCCTCGCGTCGAGCGCCTCGGTCGCCTTCTCCTCGAAGTCGATCACCTCCTCTTCGGGGGCGAGGGTCTCGGGGATGCGGATCTTGCTCAGCTGCGGCGGCGCCTCGCCCGGCTTGAGCTCGACGGCGCGGGTCACCTTCACGAAGCCCATGCGCGCGATGACGAGGTTGTACTGACCGGGCGGGAAGCTCTTCGAGGTGTAGGTGACCTTCTCCTCGTAGCCCGGCGCGCCGAAGCGTGCCTCGGCCCCGCGCGGAAGCATCGCGTCGACGCCCGCGAAGCTGACGGTGATCAGCGGCGGCGGGGGCGGCTCGCGGTTGGCGACCACCCAGGCGAGGGTCGCGGCGAAGGCCAGCGCGGCGGCGATCAGCGCGAGCATCAGCGGCGAGGTACGCGAGCTCGGCCGGCGGGGCTGGGTGTGGATCGAGCTCGGGCGCGTCTCGATGGTCGAGCCGTTGAGGACCGGGGTCAGGTCGGAGCCCCCGCCGACCTTGCTGGTCGTATCCTGACCGCTGGTCGCCGGCTCGGTGAAGATGTCGAGTCCGGAGAGCTGCGCGTCGACGTCGCCCTCGATCACCGTGTCGATTTCTTCCACCGGCTCGGGCACCCGCACGCGTCCTCCGCCGTAGCCCTGCTCGGGGGCCGGCTCGGCGCGGGGCTCGGGGGCGGCGATCCCGGCGTGGACCGGCACCGCGTCGCTGCCCGGCAGCTCGTACTCCGGCGGAGGCGGATCCTGCGGCCCGTATCCGCCATCGGGGTAGCCCGACGCGGGCTCGGGATAGCCGGAGGGCGGGTCGGGATAGCCCGACGGCGGGTCGGGATAGCCGGAGGGCGGGTCGGGGTAGCCCGACGACGGGTCGGGGTAGCCGGAGGGCGGGTCGGGATAGCCGGAGGGCGGGTCGGGATAGCCCGACGGCGGCTGCGTCTCTCCGGGATCCGGCGCCAGGTCCTGGCCCGGCGCGTCGGAGCCGCCGAAGCCCGACGGACGCCGCTGGGTCGCCATGCGCTGATGGCCCGCCGGCGTCGCGCCGAACAGTGGCCGCCGCGCCTGG
>JAUIEM010000552.1 GCA_030428695.1 bacterium | reverse complement strand
CGGCCCCCGTCGCGTCCGGGCCGGAGCGGAAGGTGTCAGCGGACCCCGCCGCGTCGGAGCCGGCGCTGAGGGCGTGAGCGGTCCCCGCCGCGTCCGGGCCGGAGCGGAAGGTGTCAGCGGACCCCGCCGCGTCGGAGCCGGCGCTGAGGGCGTGAGCGGTCCCCGCCGCGTCCGGGCCGGCGCCGAAGGTGTCAGCGGACCGCGCCGCGTCCGGCCCGGCGCCGAAGGCGTGAGCGGTCCCCGCCGCGTCGGAGCCGGCGCCGAAGGCGTGAGCGGACCCCGCCGCGTCCGGCCTGGAGCCGAAGGCGTCAGCGGCCCCCGCCGCATTCACCCCGGAGCCGAGGGCGTCAGCGGCCCCCGCGCGGTCCACGGACGTTGAGGAGACCTGCGATGAAGACACTCGAACCGACATCCCCGAGCCGCTGCGCCCCCGCAGCGCTGGGCAGCACCGATTGGCAGGCCCGCGCACGGAGCTACCGGCGGCTGCAATGGACCCGGGGCAGCGCGGTGCTCGAGGCGCTGGTCCGGCTGTGCGGGCCCCTGGCGGCGGGCCACCGCCACCTCGACCTCGGCACGGGCACCGGCCGTGTGCTCCAGGCCCTCGCCCGGGCCTGGCCCGAGGCCTCGTACCACGGCCTGGACGCCTGCGCCGCGATGCTCGCGCAGCTCGACCCTCGCTGGGGCTTCGACCTCGTCCACGGCGCGGTCGAGCAGATGGCCGCGCTGTACCCGCCCGACAGCTTCGACTCGATGTCCGCGAGCATGGTCCTGCACCACATCGACGAGCCTGCCCGCGCGTTGGGCCTGGCCCTGCGCCATCTGCGCCCAGGAGGTCGGCTGGTGGTCTGCGAGGGCGTCCCGCCCGCCGCGGAGGCCCTCGATTTCTACACCGAGGTCTTCCGGCTCAAGGAGAAGCGCCACGTCTTCCTGCCCGGCGACCTGGTCGGCCTCCTGCGCGAGGCCGGCTTCCGCGACGTCCGCTGCGAGACGGTGGTGCTGCGAGGGATGAGCCTCGAGAACTGGCTGCGCCACGGGGGCGTGCCCGCCGCCAATGTCGCGCGCATCCGCTCCCTGCACTGGCACTGCCCACGACCCGTGTGGAAGCTCTACCGCATGGAGCCCGAGGGCGATGACCTGCGCATGGACTGGAGCTTCGCCCTGGTCTCGGGCCGCCGCGCGTGAGCTGCGCAGCGACGACGCCGGCCTGCACCGGCTGGGAGCGCCTGCCGTCCTGCTGCAGGCGCCATCTGCTCGGCCTCCTCGATGCGACCGTGCGCATCCTCGAGGAGGCCGGGATCCTGTTCTGGCTCGACTTCGGCTCCCTGCTCGGGGCGTACCGCGAAGGCGGGATCATCGAGCACGATGACGACATCGACCTCGGCGTCAGGCGCGAGGATGCCCCCCGCATCCTCGCCCTCCGCGACGACTTCGCCGCCGTCGGCTGCTCCCTCGAGCCCTACGCAGAGGAGGGTCTGCCGCTCGGTGTGATCCGCGTCTACCGAGGTACGGTCAACGCCCTGCACCTCGACCTCTTCCTGTGGAAAGAAGAGGCCGGGACGATGGAGAACAGCCTGCACTTCATGCGCCGCTCCGGCTTCTCCAGCCAGGCCCTGGACGGTCTGCAGACCATCGTCTTCGAAGGCCGCGCCCTGCCGTGCCCGGCGGATGTTCCGGGCTTCCTCGAGGAGCGCTACGGCCCCGACTACATGACCCCCATCCGCGGCCTGGACTGGAGCGCGCGCGAGCAGCACGTCGCCCGCAGCCGCCGCCCGAGGCTGGGGCTGTGCATGATCGTCCGCGACGAGCGCCGGGTGATCGGCCGCTGCCTGCGCTCGGTGCGCGAGGCGCTGGCGCTCGACAGCTGGGTGGTCGTCGACACCGGCTCCACCGACGGCACCCCCGCGCTGGTCGAGGAGCTGCTCGAGGGCATCCCCGGCCAGCTCTACCACCGGCCCTGGCGCGACTTCGCCGCCAACCGCACCGAGGCGCTGGCGCTCGCGCGCGAGACCTGCGACTACCTGCTGCTGCTCGACGCCGACATGGTGCTCGAGGTCGACGACCCCGGCTGTGTCGAGCGGCTCGAGGCTCCGTACTACCTCGTCGAGCAGTACAACGAGACGCTGTCGTACCGCAACGTGCGCCTGGTCGACACCTCTTTGCCGTGGCGCTTCGTCGGCCGCACCCACGAAGTGATCGAGGCCGAGGGAGCGGGCGAGGGGGCGCTGCTCGACGGGCTCCGCATCCGCGACCTCGGCGATGGGGGCTGCAAGGCCGACAAGTATGACCGCGACCTGGCCTGGCTGCGGAAGAGCCTGCGCGAGCAGCCCGACGAGCCGCGGACCGTCTTCTACCTCGCCCAGACCTGCCGCGATACCGGTCGCCACGCCGAAGCGCTGGCCCTGTACCGGCGGCGCGTCGCGCTCGGAGGTTGGGACGAGGAGGTCTGGTACGCCGCCTACAGCATCGCCCGCCTGCTCGACCTGGACGGAGCTCCCGAGGCCGAGGTTCGCGAGGCTTTCCTGCGCGCCTGGGCGCTGCGGCCCGGCCGCGCCGAGCCCCTGTACTGGCTCGCCCGCCGTCAGCGGCAGGCGGGGGCGTACGCCGCGGGCCTGGGCTTCGCCCGCGCCGGCCTGAGCGTGCCCCGTCCCCGCCGGGACCTGCTGTTCGTCGAGCGGCCGGTGTACACCTGGATGCTGCTCGACGAGGTCGCCGTCTGCAGCTACTGGACGGGCGACCACGCGGCCTGCGTAGAGGCCTGCACCGAGTTGCTGCGGAAGGACGCGCTGCCGACCGAGGAGCGCGCCCGGGTCGAGGCCAACCTGTGGCGGGCGCGCTCGGCCCTCGGTTGAGCGCGGGCGTCGACGCGGGAGGCCGAGTCTCTCGTGGGACGTTCCGGACGCGTCTCCTGGACCTGCGAGCGTCAGGGTTCCTGCCGAGGGTTCGCGGCTGTCCGTCGCGATGGATCGAAGCGTCACTGCGAGCGAAGCGCCATGCCCGCTCGACGGGCTTCTCCCCGCGCCGGGCAGGCAGTAGCATCCCGACACAGGGTGCGACTTGCGGCGAAGACTCGAGAATCCCTGAATGCGGATCCAAAGATCTCCGTCTTCGCCGTGCCCAACGCATGAAAGGAGTCCACAGATGCGGAAACTGATCGGAACCGGCCTGCTCATCCCTTGCCTTCTGTCCGGCCTGCTGGCCCAGGACAAGGTCCAGAGCTCGGTCGACGGAGCCCTCGATAGCATGACCGGTCGCACGCGGAACATGTCGGACGTCACCAACCACATGCTCGCCCTCGAGCGCGAGGTGGTCGACCTGCTGGTGCAGCTGGCGGAACGCTACGGCATCCGCTACGAGATCCCGCGTGACGCGCACCCCGGGCGGACGCTCTCGCCGTTCCGCGGCGACGCCCGACGCGCGACCGCCGAGGCCGGCTTCGCCGAGCTGAAGGCGAAGATCGCGACCCTGCGCCGCGCGCTCAAGGAGAAGGTCGCACCCGCCGACGTCAAGAGCACCGCCGAAGAGGTCGTCGTGCTGATGTGGGCGCTGAAGGGCTGCTGCATCCTCGAAGCCGTCGACTTCGGCGGCACCGGGACCACCGAGACCGAGACCGCGCCGGGCGGCGAGCCGAACCACATCCTCGTCAACACCCTCGGTCGGCTCGCCCGCCACAACATGAAGGTGCGCCTGGGTCTCCTCGAGGACGCGGTCGACAGCTGGGCCGACAACGCCGGCGGCATGGCCGAGCGGCGGCGCCAGGCCGAGCTGGTCGGGCTGAACTACCCGAACGCCTCCAACCCCCTCTTCTGGGGCAGCGACGACTGAGGCTCGGCTTCTCGGGCGGACCGCTGGCCGTGAGCCAGGCCGCCCGGAGGTGCTCAGCCTGCCGGGTCCCCGTGACGACCAGCCCCCTGCGGGGCGACCCGGAGGCGCGGCCTGGCGGTTGCCGGACGCGTGGCTATGGTCGCCGTTCAACGGAATCACCTGAAGTCGCTCAAGTCCGTTGCTTCCGTCGGGCGTTCTGCGAAAGGTTGAGGGGCGCGTGAAGAAGCGGACCTGTGTCTCTCCGCGGGCTACCAACCGGAGCGGAGCTTCCTCGGTAGGAGACGGGCGTGCAGGACCAGACAGGCGCGTGCGACAGGATCATCGATGCACTGGAGACCTTCGCGGCGCTCGCTCTGCGCGAGCCGTGCGCCGCGCTGACGGCGTACTGTGGCTACGGCGCCGCGGCGTCGGCCTTCAGCTCCGCGCTGCGGGCTGGAATCGGTCGGTCCACGGGGCCTGATCCGCGTCTGCAGCTGGTCGCTGCGGCGTGGGACAGGTGCCACGTCGTCGCCGACGCGTCGGGCTGGGGCGTGCCGCTGAAGTCCTACTGCGAGGTCGAGCAGGCAAAGGAAGGTGTCTGTACCCACGACCCGCGTTTCGACCGTGTCTGGGACGACACGCCACTGGGTGCGCTCGTCGCGTCCTTCATCGAGGCTCGCGGCCGCGCTTTCACGGAAGCTCTCGAGGTCGCGACCGCGATCCTCATCGAGAGCTCCAGGCTGGCTGATCCAGACGAGCCCGAGAGCGGCCGCATCCTGAAGGACGAGCCGAGCATCGTCGGAGCGTCGGTCTGGGAGGCGGCGTTTCGATGCTACCGGGGGCGGGTCGAGGCGGGCGAGCTCCTGCCCGGAGCCTGGGTGGAGAGCTGCCGGAGAGACCTCGACGTGTGGACACGCTTCCGCTCGATCCGGCCATCCCTTTCAGGGCTCGGCGTCTGGAGGCGTGCGGCAACAGAGCCCGGCGTCTGAAGGCGCGCGGCAACGGAGCCCGGCCGGTGCGGATGCCCTCCCGAAGTAGCGGCTCAGAAGCACAAGAACCGTGGT
>JAUIEM010000551.1 GCA_030428695.1 bacterium | reverse complement strand
ACGCCTCGAGCAGGGCGACCGCGCGCCCGACGCCATCCTCCGCGGCGATGCGCGCGGCGACTTCCGCCGCCCGGGTCCCGAAGGAGGGCGTGCCGACCAGCGCGGCGAGGCGTTCGGCGAGCTTCCCCTCCGTCAGCCTGCGCAGCCGCAGGGGCGGCGGCCCGCAGCCGAGCCGCGCGACACGCTCGCCCCAGAAGGGCTGGTCGACCCCCGCGGGGCAGATCAGGGTCGGGCGCCCCGCCCGCAGCCCGGCCGCCGTCGTGCCGGCGCCGCCGTGGTGGACGACGGCGCGCACCAGCGGGAACAGCCGCGCGTGCGGGGCGGCGCGGATGGTGTGGATGTCGTCCCCGTCCGCGACCGCGGCGAGGCCGCCCCAGCCGACCCCGAGCAGGACGCGCACCCCGGCGCGGCGGGCGGCGGCAACGATGGTGCGGGCCAGGCCCTCGGGGTCGTCGCTGGTCATCGAGCCGAAGCCGACGTAGACCGGCGGCGGGCCGGCCGCGAGGAAGGCGCGCAGGGCCGCGTCCGGTTCCCAGTCCGGGTCCTCGTCGAGGAACCAGTAGCCGGTCAGATGGGCGTCCGCGTCCCAGTCGGAGGGCCGCGGCAGCACCGCCGGCGAGACCGCGCACAGGCGCGGCACCAGCTTCCCCCGCAGGCTGCCGAGCGGCGCGAGCTCCGGCCCGCGGCGGAGTCCCAGGGAGCGCCGGAAGCGCCGGTAGATGCCGCGGTAGGGCAGGCGCGACAGGGAGAACATCGCGTAGCTCGCGCGGTTGAGCCAGCGCCCGTAGTCGCCGGTCCAGAGCAGCACGGGGAAGGCGCCGGTCGGGATCATCGGGATCGGCGCGGCGCAGACCAGGGTCGCGCCGGTCTTCTCGGCGACATCGGGCGTGCCGCCGGCTTTGGGATGGTAGACGAGCAGGTCGGCGTCGCGTCCGGCCTGCCAGGTGTTGCGCAGGGTGTGCTCGATCATCGGCAGGACCATCTTCCGCCAGATCCTGCCGAGGGCGAGGAAGGGCTGCACGTCGCCGCGGGTACCGATGCTCAACAGCGTGATCTTCATCTTTCCCGTCTGTAACGCCTCCCCTTCCAGTTCTGTAACGCCTGCCCCCGACACTCCCATCGTTCACCGATTCCACAGGAGAGAGCGATGGGATCCGCGACGATGGAGCTCGATGCCGGACGCACGATCAAGCTGAAGACCGGCAAGCACTACCGCATCACCATGCACGACAAGGGGGGCCAGGGCAATGCCCAGGGGAGCGGCGTCGGCGGAGGAGGCGCGGCCGGTGGAAGCGCGGCCGGCGGAGGCGCGGATGGAAGCGCTGCCGACGGGAGCGCCGCAAGCGGCACCCAGAGCCTCGGCATCACCCTGCGCCTCAACGAGATCCCGCCCTGGCGTGACGGCCCGGCCCCGACGGCGCAGCTCGTCAGCTCCGGGAAGGTCGTCGCCGAGCAGCCGATCGTCGTCGAGAACCGGCAGGCGGTGCTCGTGTTCGAGAACCTCCCCGGCGACGCGATGAATTTCCAGCTCGTCATCCCCGGCGTCGAGAAGAAGGCGCGCGTCCTGACCGAGAGCCCGCGCGGCGTCGCGACCGTCACCCCCGAGGAGGAGACGGTCCCCGACCCCGTCGAGGAGCAGCCGCAGGACGGGGTGCTCGAGCATCACGACAAGAACCACGCCCGCAAGGACGTCACGGGCCAGGGCCGGCAGACCATCACCGCCCACGCCCGCAGCCTCGGCGGCTTCTACCTGCTCGGCTCGGTCGGCCCCGGCGCCGAGAACCGGACCGACTTCGACGACGTGCGCAAGGTCCAGGAGCGGCTCTGGGCGCTCGGCTACCTCGACGAGGCGGAGATCGGCAAGCCCGGCGACGACGGCGCGACGGTCTCCGCGATCAAGGCCTTCCAGGGCGACATGGGCGCCGACAACGCCGACGGCGTCATCGACCCCGACGGCTCGGCCCACACCTGGCTGCAGGGCCGCAGCAAGCTCGAGGCGCTGTTCGTGTTCGCGCCGTCCGCGCCGGAGTCCCCCGAGAACCTGCTCGAGCCCGGCCAGAACCCGGCGGTGCGTGACCAGGGCGGGCTGCCGAAGGACGCGAGCGGCCAGCCCGCGCTGGTCGTCGCCGAGGGCAGCCCGCTGAGCAAGCTGATCTCCCTGTTCGACGAGGGCGCGTCCGCCAAGCGCCACTACGACCACGTCGACCCCCTCGACGGCATCACCATAGGCTGCGCCCACTGGCCCCTCAAACGGGTCGACGGCGTGTTCGGCGCGCTGCTCGAGGACCCCGCCGGCGACGCCTTCTGCGCCCGCGCCGACGAGTTCTTCCGCCAGCCGCAGAACCAGCCGCTGTGGCTGATGTGGCAGCAGGACGCCGCGGCGAGCGAGCCGAAGGCCCACGAGTACGACGGCCTCTCGCCGACCCTGACGGCCGACCCGAGCGTCGCCGAGATCCGCGAGCTGACCCTGAAGACCCTCGCGAGCGAGAGCTGGATCGCCCAGTTCAAGGGCAAGACCAAGTACAAGCACCGGCCGAAGCGCCTGTGGGACCTGCTCTGGGTGCGCAAGCTGCTGACCTGGTGCCTGCGAGACAAGCGCGTCGTCGGCTTCCAGGTCCGGCACTGGGTCGAGGATGTGATCTTCCCCGCGCAGAAGTGGGCGATCGAGCGCTGCGGCGTGCAGACCCTCGGCGGCATCGCGGCCGCCGTGTCGATGCACAACAGCCGCTCCGGCTGGTACCGATGGCTGCCCGCCACCGAGACCGGCGACTGGGAGAGCAAGGGCTGGAAGCGGGACGGGGACGCCTGGGTCAAGTCCGACGACGAGGTCCGCCTGCGCTACACGACGAACGGCAAGCTCGAAGCCTCCGGCAAGGACGGCACGACGACCCTCGACTGGAAGCGCGCGCCGACCGCGACCTGGCGCTCCTACGTGATCTGGCAGATGTACGCGATCCTCAAGCGCTTCAAGGACGACAGCGACGACTTCCGCGGCCGCATGGTCAACATCTGGGACGAGTACTTCAGCAAGTGCTTCGAGAAGATGCCCCACGCCCTGGTGATGAGCCTGCCCGCGAGCAGCCAGAGCGGGGAGCTCGAGGCGGGCACCCCGCTGCCGGTCGACTTCCACCCCGAAAAACCCGCGACCTTCGCCAGCATGACGGCGATCGTTCCCAGCTACCAGGCCTGAAGGAGGACCCCGCCATGACGAGCCTCGCGATCGTCCGCCCGAGCTACGACTACATCCTCGACCTGCGGGACGCCGACCTGCTCGCGGACTACACGCTGGTCAAGACCGTCCGCTTCGAGCCGAAGGCGACCGGCAAGACCGTCCAGGACTGGTCGGGGATCACCTACCGCCCGGCCATGCAGCGGCTGTACATGATCAGCAACGGCACCGACAAGATCCGGGTCCTGGACCAGAGCGGCAAGATGCTGCGCGGCCAGGACATCCAGGTCCACGGCGCCGAGGACAGCGAAGACATCGTGTACGTCGAGGAAGCCGCCGGCGGCAAGGGCGTGTTCTACATCGTCCAGGAGAAGCGCTGGTGGATCAGCCGCATCGAGCTGAGCGACGAGGTCTCGAGCGTCGCCAAGGCCGATGTGGTCAGCTTCAGCCTGGCCGGCGTCGCCGGGGGCCCGGGCATCGGGAAGAAGACCGGCAACGACGGCCTCGAGGGGCTCGCCTACGACCCGGACCAGAAGCGCCTGCTCGTGTGCCGCGAGAAGGACGAGATGCGCGTGCTCGCCGTCTCCCTCGCCGACCTCAAAGCGCCCGAGGCCTTCAGCCTCGAGGAGCGGGTCGGGCCGGGCAAGGCGAACCGCGAAGCGGACGTGCGGGCGGTGCAGGCCGCGCTGCAGCTGCACGGGCACTTCGGTGCGCCGACCGGCAGCTTCGACGGCGCGACCGAAGAGGCGGTCAAGGCCTTCCAGCAGGCCGCCGGCCTGAAGGTCGACGGCAAGATCAAGCCGAAGGGGGCGACGCACAGCGCCCTGATGGGCCGCAACGAGTACGCGATCCCGGTGCCGGCCGACAAGATCGAGGACCTCAGCGAGGCGCTGCTCAACGGCGACAATCCGACCGACCTCGCGGGGCTCTTCTACCGCGACGGCAGCCTGCTGCTGCTCAGCGACGAGTCGAAGGTGGTGATCGACGCGCCCTTCGACGGCGGCATCGCGAAGGAGCACTCGCGCCTCAAGCTGGAGCAGGGGGTCGCCAACCTCCCCGAGTCCGTGCCCCAGGCCGAGGGCATCTGCATGGACGACCGCGGCACCCTGTACATCGTGACCGAAGACCAGGACGGCCCCGACCGCATGTACATCTTCAAGCCGAGGAGCAAGGCCGACGAGGCCCTGAAGACCGAGGATCCGATCAAGACCGAGGTCGCCGGCGAGCAGGGGGCGATGACCGCCGCGCTCGACGATCCGAAGGAAGAGAAGAAGGAGCAGGTCGCGAGCGCGATCGTCGAGAAGGACCCCGACGAGCAGGACTACGGCCCCGCGAACAAAGACTTCCGTCTCAGCGGCCCAACCGACGGCACGAGCGGCGACGCGAAGGACGCGGCCAAGGTCGCCCAGCGCCTCGCCGACCTCGGCTACAGCGGGCAGACCATCGACCCGACCGCCCCGAACCTGCACAAGCACGTGCGCGATCGGCTCGACGACGGCGACGACAAGGACTTCCTCAAGAGCCTCGACAAGGCCCTGCGCAAGATGCCGCGCCGTGCCCTGAGCCCCGTCGAGAAGGTGCAGAACGAGTCCTTCCACACCTGGGAGGACGGCTTCTGCCACAGCTGGAACGGGAGCAAAGACAAGTGGAAGGGCGACGAGCCCGGCCAGGTCCTGCCCGGCAGCATGACCCACCGC
>JAUIEM010000550.1 GCA_030428695.1 bacterium | reverse complement strand
AGCGCGTCGATGTGCGGCGTGCGCGCGGCCGCGTGACCGTAGCAGCCGAGGCGGTTCGCGCGCAGCGTGTCGACGGAGATCAGGACGAGGTTCGGCCGCTGCGGCCGCGGACGGAGCGTGGGCGCGGCGAGGACCACGGTCAGCTGCAGCGCAAGTTCCATCCAGGTCTCCCTCGCCCTCGGCCGGTCGAGCAGCTCGCCATCGGACCTGGTACTGTAGGAAGAGTAGCGGAGCTTCCCAGCCCGCCTCCGTTCGCGGTCCGGGCGATTCCGGGGGGCGAGCGGTTCTCGGTGGCGAACGCGGTGCGGGAGATGGAACGCTACCGCCCTGCGCAGGGGCCCGCCCCCTGACTGCACCGCGCCCCGCAAAGCCGCCGGCCTCGTCTTCCGCGCGCGCCCGAACCTGCAGAACGGGGCGCGAAGCCCGTCGCCGGCGAGGACGGCTGCCTGCGAGAGTCCAGGGTCGTCAGACGACCGTCAACCGTCCGGGTCCCTTCGTCGGGGTACCCGCATCTGCTCCTCCTGGAGGCTCTTCTCCAGGGCCGCCATCTGCGGCCGTCCGATGATGGTGAAACCTCTTGCGGCAAGCCTGTCCAGCAAGTCCTCTATCGTCTTCGACCACTCGCAGGTCCACGGCATCACGTCGACCACGGCGACCGGAGCTCGGCGCTGCGGCGCTTCGGGAAGCAACAGCGGGACGACATGCGAGGGATCGACACCACGCTGAGAGGGAGCCGATTGTCCTTCACGGCACCGAAACCGAGCAGTGCGTCGCGGGCCAGGCGCAGGCACGGCTCGTCTCGGTTGGCTCGGACGCGACCGGCGCCGAGGCCCGTGTCGTCGATCGTCACGAAGTGCAAGGGCCAGCGCGCGATGAACACGATCGCCGCGACAAGCACGCCCAGTACGCACAGCCCGACCAGAAGGACCCCGATGCGCTCCCAGAGAGGCATGGGGACCAACCCTGCCAGCAAGCCACTGCCGACGCACAGGGCGGCCGGGATCCCGATGAACACCGCCGCACCCAGACGCCCGAATCCACGCTCGTACCGAATTGGGCTGGACACAGCCGTCTCCTCAAACAGGTCGCGGGGATGTGAGGCGTGGGCCATCGAGCGACCGAGCTCCAGCACACCGGGAGGGAGTAGCGCGGACAGGGATTCGGGGCTGCCGACGGCGTCGTCGCGCCCGAGCGGGGGCGACCGCCAACGGACCGATCAGTCGGGGAACTCCGGCCGGGGCACGCCGTGCGCCCGCGCCCGTTCGCGCTGCGTCGCGAGCACCGCCGCCTGCTCGCGGGCGAGGCCCTGTTGCTCTTCGACGATCGCCTGCTGACGCTCCGAGAGCTGCGCCGCCTCGGCGAAGGCCTCGAGCGCCTCCTCCCGCCGCTGCAGGAGCTGCAGCGCCCGCGCGGACATCAACGGCGGGCGCTCGACGTCGGGGTAGCGCTCCAGCAGATGGAGGAAGTACAGGGCGAGCACCGGCTCCCACAGGCCCTCGACGACGAACATGCAGCGGAAGACGAGCTCGAGCTCGCGCTCCGGAGCCACGAGGCCCGCATCGACCAGCGGGACCGGGAGGAGCGTCGCGTACAGCAGCGTGCGCTCCGCGCTCGGGCGGAGGCTCTCGAGCGCCTCGATCCGGGCCGGCACGTCCCTGTCCCCCCAGTAGATCGCGCCGATCGCCTCGCCGGCCGCCCGGCTCCGGGCGCGCGCGCCCGGCAGCCGCAGCAGCGCCCACTCGAGCACGAAGCCGATGGCGGCCGGGTCGGAGAGCGCGTCGGCGAAGGACTCCTCCCCGTCGTACCAGCCCTCGAGGCTGGCGTGCAGCACCGCGCGCCGCAGCGCGTCCGCTTCGCGCCCGCTCGGCGACCCAAGGCGCTCGGTCGCGACCGCCAGCGTGCGTTGGGCGAGCTCCTGCCACAGCACGGTGCTCGCGCGGTCGGCGAGGGCGTTGCGGAAGGCCTGGCTCTTCAGCGCGAGGTCGACCCTCTGTCCGAGCAGGGCGCGCAGCGCTCCGGCGGAAGGGCCGAGCGCCTCGCACGCTCCCCAGAGCGCGAGGCGTCCGAGCACGCCGTGGGCGAGGTGGGGCTCGCCCTCTTCGCGGTCGCCGAGCCCGAGCAGATAGCTGCCCGCGGGGGGAGGCGGCAGCTCCTGCGACAGGCTGCCGAGCACGACGTCCGCGTCGCGGTCGAGGACGACGATGCGCAGCCGGCCGTGGTGGGGGAGGAGCTCGACCGACACCCGCAGCCAGCGCCCGATGGCAGGGTCGATGGCGAGCTTCCCCTGCAGCGCCTCCCCGTCGGAGACCCCGCGCAGCGACACGGTGTTCAGCTCGTTCGCGCCGCTGCAGGTGATCCGGAAGCCGAGCGCGCAGCGGTCGCCCGTGCCGAGGTCCGAGGCGATCAACCCGATGTCGACGCGCGAGCCCCAGTGCAGGCCGCGCGGCTGCACGTCGCACACCAGCCGCAGCGGGCCGCCGTCGTAGCGCACCGGGATCCCGAACAGGGCGTCGGGGGAGTCGACGGTGACAGCGCTGCCGCCCCCGACCAGCCGCATCGCCTCCGGCAGCCGGATGCTGACGAAGGGGAAGGCGCCGAGCGTCTCGTCCCAGGCGACCAGGCGGGGGTCTCCGACGACCAGCCGGGGGGCGACCGCGACGGTCTCTGCCGGGGTGCGCAGCGCCAGCCCCTGCCAGTCCAGCGCGGGCGCGCCGAGCAGCGGTCTCCAGGAAGCCCAGGCGCGCTGGAAGGTGTCGCGCAGGTCCGGGTCGAGGCCCGGCGCGTCGCGCCAGACCTGGCAGATGGCGGCGAGCCGCGGCAGCGGCGCGCCCGCCGCGACCAGCTTGGCGATCCCCCGCGCGACGGCTCCGGCTGCCTCGCCCCCCGGAGTCAGGGCCTCCAGCCGCGCGAGCAGCGGACCGGAGGCGGTGTCTGCGTCCGCGATCAGGGCCCGCAGCTCGAGCCGCAGCAGCTCGGCCTCGAGGTCGCGCTCCGGGACTCCCGCGTCGATGGCTTCCCGCGCGACCCGCGCGGCTTCGGCGTGCAGGCCGAAGTCGTAGAGGAAGCGCACGCGGGTCGCGAGCTCGCTGCGGTCGCGGCGCGGGGGGTCGAGCCGCGGCGGACGCGCGGCGAGCGCGCGCAGGTCGGCGTCGTCGGCGCGCCGGTAGATGCCGCCCTCGAGGCGGGCGAGGCGCGGTCCGAGCTGGTCGGGCGCTTCCCGCATCAGCACGATGGTCGGGCCGAAGCCCCCGTCCGGGGTGCTGCGGAGCCAGGCGTTGCGGTCCTCACGATCGGTCAGCACGACCAGGTCGCCGTCGGCGAGGGCCCGCGCGGTGCGTGTTCCCTGCAGACGGCCGCGCGCGAGGAAGGGATGGGAGACCGGCGTCAGCGAGATCCGCCCGTCTGCCAGCCCGACCAGCCACGGGCGGAGGTCCGGGGCCTCGACGCCGCGGCGCCGGAAGAAGGGGCGGAAGGCCGCGGGCATGAACGGGGCGATCAGGAGCCGGCGGTCCGGTTCCCCCGGCAGGGAGGTCAGCCAGGTCTTGCCGACGAGCCGCTTGCCGAGAAAGCGGACCTGGCGCTCGCGGTCGACGCTCCAGACCTCGATGGCGAAGTGCTCGTACTCCGCCAGGGCGTAGACCAGCTCCCGGTCTCCGTCGCCGTCGAGGTCGTAGGCGTCGGCCCCGGTGATCAGGCTCTTGTGCCGTCGCACCCCGCGCGGCAGCTCGGAGCGCGGGCGCGCGTCGAGGGCCGCGGCGAAGCGGCCGTCTTCGCGTCCGAAGGCGATGCGCACCTCGCTGATGCCCTTGTGGCGCGCGTAGAACAAGAGGTCGCGCAGCCCGTCCCCGTCGACGTCCAGGACTCTCGGCGCGGCGACGCGCTGCAGGGGGTAGCGATCGACGGACAGCTCCTCTGCGCGCAGGCTGAGCACGAACAGGGCATCCGCGCTGCGCAGGATGGCGACCAGCGTCCCCGGGGTCGTCCCGCCGATCCAGTCCAGCCGCAGCGGGCGGCCGGGGGAGAAGCCCGCCCCGGCGAGCACGGCCGCCACGTCGATGCGCTCGAGCAGCGTGCGCTCGAGGGCTTCCTCCCCCGCCGCCCGCGCGTCCCCGAAACGCTGCACCTCGAGCCCGCTGTCCCGGAGCACCGCCCACAGCTCGTAGGGACCGCCGGGCTCGAGGTCACCGAGGATCCCGCTGCGGGCGGTGCGCAGGCTGGTGCGGCGCAGGGCCTCGAGCCACAGCTCGACGATCTGCGCGTCCTGCCCGAGCTCCTCGAGCAACCCGCGGGCCGGGCGGAAGTTCGCATCGAGGGCCTGCAGCAGGCAGCGCAGACCGAGCAGCCGGTTGTTCCCCGGCTCCCCGAGCGGGTTGGCGGCGGTGCGCGGAAGCTGCGCGAGCGCGCGGGCCAGGCCGTACCAGGCGGCCGCCTCGAGGGGAGGGGAGCGCTCGCCGAAGGTGCGCAGGGCGAGCAGGAACTGGCGCGCGGCCCGGTCGACGGCACCGGCCGCGAAGGAGGCCTCGGCCAGCGCGAGGAAGCCGCGGCCGGCCGCGACCGAGCGCGGCTGCGCGCAGAAGGCCTCGGTCACCCAACGGGCCTGCACCGCCGGCTCGGCGCGGGCCTCGGCGACCCGTGCCCGCCACAGCGCGAGCTCGGCGACCGCGAGGGAGTCGGCGAGCCTCCGCCGCGAGCTCGCGGGGGCGGGGTCGGCAGCCGCGCCCCGCACCGTCAGCAAGCGGCGGAAGTCGGCGCAGGCCCGTTCGGCGCGGGCGATGCTCAGGGAGTCCGCCGCGCCGGGGGGCGGGGCCAGCGGCGCGCTCTTCGTCGCGGGGGGCGGCGCGGGCGCCGGCGCGGGGGCCGGTTTCGCCGCGGGA
>JAUIEM010000053.1 GCA_030428695.1 bacterium | reverse complement strand
TCGGCACGTCCGGCTTGCCGTCGGTCTGCGGGGTGCCGCCCGTCGGCACGTCCGGCTTGCCGTCGGTCTGCGGGGTGCCGCCCGTCGGCACGTCCGGCTTGCCGTCGGTCTGCGGGGTGCCGCCCGTCGGCACGTCCGGCTGCCCGTCGGTCTGCGGCGTCGGCTTGGTCTCCTCGTCGGTGAAGACCAGCTTGCAATCACCCGGCGGCACGTTCTCGATGCGGAAGTGGCCCTTCTCGTCCGTCTGGCCGGCGATCTCACCCTTCGGCGAGAAGACCAGCTTGAACTTGCGGTTCGCCATCGGCTGACCGTCGTCGAGGGTCAGGGTGCCTTCGATGAAGTCCGCGATGGTCAGCACACCGGACTCCGGCTGGCTGTCGCAGTTGCGCGCCTTCGCCTTGAAGACCAGCTCGGGCAGGGTCGCGGCCTCGAAACCCTGCTCTTCCCACTTCTTCTCCTGGTCGGTCAGGGTGTCGTCGGTGTCGGGGATGTACTCGACGGTCCAGGTGACCTTCGCGACGCCATTCTCGGCCTTGGCGGTCAGGTTCTGGATGAAGTCGTGCTTGCCGTCCTCGTCGCGCTCCTCGATCTCGAAGGTCACCTCGGTGCCCTCGAGCTTCTTGTCGACGTCGACCGTCAGCTCGACCTCGTCGCCGGGGCGCACCTTCTCCTTGCTCCAGCGCGCGTTGCGCAGGTCGCCGGTCTCTTCCTTCTGCTCGTCGTCCTTCTTGCCGTCGGTCGGAGACCCGGCGCCGTCGGCGCTCTTCGGGTCGTAGGTTCCGCCGCCGCCCTGGCCGTCGGGCCCGGTCGCCGTCTTCGGGTCGTACTCTCCGCCGCCCTTTCCCGCGCCCGCAGCGATGCCGGCCGCGGCACCCGCCGCTGCGCCGACCGCCGCTCCACCGGCCGCGCCCGCCGCAGCAGCCGCCGCCGCGGCGGCCGCGCCACCGCCACTGGAGGCCTGCGGTCTGGTCGGGTCGCTGACCAGGTCGGTGCCGCTCGGCACGCCGTCGTCGGCCTGGGGCTTCGGGGTGGTCGGCGCGTCATCGACGAACTGCAGCTTGCAGTCGCCGGGAGGCACGTTGTCGACCTTGAAGTGGCCCTTCTCGTCCGTCTGGCCGGCGATCTTGCCGCCGCCCGCGAAGACGAGCTCGAACTTGCGGTTCGCCATCGGCTTGCCGTCTTCGAACTCGAGGGTGCCCTCGACGAAGTCGGCGATGGTCAGGATCCCCGACTCCGGCTGGCTGTCGCAGTTCTTCGCCTTGGCCTTGAAGGCGAGCTCGGGCAGGGTCGCGTCCTTGAAGCCGTCGGCCTGCCACTTCTTCTCCTGGTCGGTCAGCACGTCGTCCTCGTCGGACACGTACTCGACCTCCCACTCGGCCTTGGCGACGCCGCCCTCGGCCTTGGCGGTCAGGTTCTTGACGAAGTCGTGCTTGCCGTCCTCGTCGCGCTCCTCGATCTCGAAGGTGACCTCGGTGCCGTCGGGCAGGCTCTTGTCGACGTCGACCAGCAGCTCGACCTTGTCGCCGGGCCGCACCTTCTCCTTGCTCCAGCGCGCGTTGCTGAGCTCGCCCTTCTCTTCGTCCTTCTTCTCGTCCTTCTTCTCGTCCTTCTTCTCGTCCTTCTTCTCGTCCTTGGTCTCGTCCTTCTTCTCATCGGACGGCTGGTCGGTCTTCCCGTCGGCCGGCGCGTCGGTCTTGGCGTCGCCGCCGCGGGTCGCCGCGACCCCGGCCGCGGCTCCGACGGCCGCTCCGGCTGCCGCACCCGCGGCCGCTGCAGCCGCCGCGCTCGCGTCGCTCGCCTGTTTCTCCGACTGCGGCGTGCCGCCGGCCGGATCGTCGATCAGCTTGAGGTCGGCCGCGCCCGGCGGCACGTTCTCGACCTTGAAGTGGCCCTTCTCGTCCGTCTTCCCCGCCAGCTTGCCGCCCTTCTCGAACAGCAGCTCGAACTTGCGGTTCGCCATCGGCGAGCCGTCGTCGTACTCGAGCACGCCCTCGATGGTGTCGGCGATCTGGAACAGGCCCGACTTCGCCTCGGCTCCGTCGGCCTTCGCGATGAAGAACAGCTCCGGCAGGCTGAAGTCGCCGAAGCCTTCCTCTTCCCACTTCTTCTCCTGGTCCGTCAGCTCGTCGTCGGTGTCCTCGACGTAGATGACCTTCCAGGTCGCCTCGGCCTTGCCGTCCTTGACCGTGCCCTTGAGGGTGGTGACGTCGTCGTGCTGGCCGTCCTTGTCCTCTTCCTTGAGCTCGAAGGTGACCTCGGTGCCGTCGGCGAGACCCTTGCCCGCATCGACCAGCAGCTTGACCTCGTCGTCCGGACGCCCCTTCGGCTTCTCCCAGCGCGCGTTGAGCAGCTTGTTCGGGTCGCTGGTCTCGCCCTTGCCCTCGGCCGCCTCGGGCTTGAAGTCGCCGCGCAGGTTGCCGGTGCCCTTGGCGTACTTCGGGTCGTAGCCCGGACCACCCTTGCCGGCGGAGACGATCTTCGTCTCCTCGACGCCGGTACCGGTGCTGGTCAGGCCGCCCGCCCCTTCCGCGCTCTTCGGATCGTAGGCGCCGCCCTTGCCGGCGTTCTTCTTGTCCTCTTCGAGCTTCTTCTTGTCTTCCTCGAGCTGTTTCTTCTGCTCGTCGAGCTTCTTCTGTTCCTCGGCGAGCTTCTTTTTCTCTTCCTCGAGCTTCTTCTTCTCTTCGTCGAGCTTGGCTTTGTCCTGCTCGAGCTTCTTCTTTTCCTCGTCGAGCTTCTTCTGCTCTTCTTTGTAGTGCTTCTTGTCTTCGTCGACCTGCTTCTGGTCCTTGTCGAACTTCTTCTTGAGCTCGTCGAGCTCTTCCTTCGCCTTCTCGAGCGCCTTCTTCTTGGTGTCCTCGAGCTTCTGCTTCTGCTTCTCGGCGAGCTTCTTCGCCGAGTCCTTGGCCTGCTTCACCGCCCGCTTGTCGAGGCCGAGGAAGCCGAGGCTGACCAGGCCGCGGGGCAGCCCGCTGAGCTGCAGACGCCCGCCGCGCAGCCGCGACTTGCGCTCGTGCACCTTGCCGTCCGGCGTGCGCACCATCACCGAGGCCTCGCCCGCGTCGTCGCCACCCTTGGCGTCCGCGAACTCGACGTCGAGGTCCATCGTCTCGGCCTGCGGATTCTTGACCAGCGCGACGTCCGGCGAGCGGTAGACCTCGACCCCCGCGTGCTCGATCGTGAAGCCGATCTCGAAGTTCGCGCCTTCCTTCTCGTCCTTCTCGCCGACGATCGGGACCTCGTGGACCTGGTCGTCACCCTTGATCTGGAACTTCAGGACCGGCTCGCCGCCGGAGCCGCCCTTGATGTCGACCATCGAGGACTGGAACTTCCGCTTGCTGACGTTCCCGGTGATCGTCGCGAGCAGATCGTTGTCCGTGCCCTCGTGGTGCAGCCCCTTGGCATCCTGCCAGACATCGAACTCCCAGAGCTTGACCACCAGATCCTCGGCGTCCCGGGGGCTCTGGATGTTCAGGGTCATCACGGAGTTGATGTCCTGCAGAATGTTCGGCGACAGGTATCCCTGGTATCGCTTGGCCATGGGCCACACCCTCTTCTAGGCGCCTAGGACTCGCTGGCTGATCGGCATGCCACCGAGCTCGACTGTAGGTACGCGGGTCGAGGCGAAGCGCCCATCAGGGAGCTTCACCGCCAGGTCGACCACCCCGTGGGGAGCCTCGACCGGGCCGAGCATGCCCCGCGTATCGGATTTCAGCTGTCTCTTGTAGTTTTCCGCGCTCGCCTGGACCGTGAAGCCCGCGAGCGGCTTGCGCCCGTGCTTGTCGAACAGGCGCACGTGCAGGATCCCGACGCCGAAGCCGCGGACACGCTGGTCGACGCAGGCATCATCCTCGACCCAGGGCAACCCGGTCTCGAGCTCGAGGTCGGTGTCGGGATCGGTGACCTTGACGGTGAAGCTCGTGTCCGGCACGTCCTTGTGCTCGAGCTTGCCTTCCCCGTCGGTCGTCCCCGCGTAGCTCTTGCCGTCGGCGCCGGCGATCTTGTAGGCGAGGTTCTTCAGCGGTTCCTTGCCGAAGTGGTCGAAGAGCCGCGCGCGCAGGTGCCGCTCCTCGTCGTCGGACGCGTCGGCCTCGAGGCCGAGCACGCGCTGTTGGAGCGGCTCGGCGTCGACTTCCACCGACGGCACCCGGGTGCAGTACTTCTTGTTCCCGCGGCCCGGGCTGAAGACGAGGGTGAAAACGCCCATCGGCACGCCGGGGTGCTCGATCTTGCCCTCTTCGTCGGTCTTGCCGCGCTTGACCTCGCCCTCGCCCCGCGCGACGTAGGGGACGTCGGGCACCGGCGTCTTGCCCGTGGTGTCGAGGATCTGCACGGAGAGCTTGTACAGCCCGACGTCTCGGACCCGCTGGTCGATCGGCTTGCCGAGCTCGGCGACCCAGCTGACCTTGGCCTTGAACGGCTCCTTGTGGTCCTCGAGCCAGACCTCGAGGCTGTACTCCTCGCGCGGCACGTCCTGGTGGGTCAGGCAGCCGCTGTCGTCGGTTTCGCCCTCGAAGCTCGCGCCCTTGTCGCCGGTCAGCTTGTACTTGACCCGCTTGAGCACTTCCTTGCCGAAGTTGTCCCAGAGCCGCACGCACAGATGGTACTGGCGGGTGAACTTCAGCTTGTACGAGCGGCCGGTCGGGATCGCGCGCAGGTTCCGCATCCGCTCGACAGGCAGCGTGAACTGCTTGCTGCGCTGGGCGAGGCGCTCGGCGGTCTCGGTAGGTGGGGTCACACGCGGTTCCTTTGACGGGGCAGTGTCGCTTGTAATTTTATTGAGCGACACAGGCCCCCTCAAGTGGGCCCCGCGTGGGTTTCTCACTCGGACGTGCTCGCGAGCTCCGCGATGGGGGTCCCGCTGATGCCGGTCGGAACCCTCGCACCCAGCCACGCACAGACCGTCGGGACGATGTCGACGGTGCGGATCGGGCGGTCGATACGAAGTCCTTCGGCGATCCCCGGACCCGCGACGAACATCGCGACCTGGTGCAGATCGCTCGAGCCGTCGCCGTGATCGAGCCCGTTGAAGCGGTTGAGCGCGCGGTCGCGTCCGAGCTCGGGGCAGACGATCACCGCCGTGCCCGGCGCGAGGACCGGATCGGCCGCGATCGCGTCGAGCAGCTCGCCGAGCTCGGCGTCGTTCTCACGCAGCACGCGCACGTAGTCCTTGAAGCTCTTGTGCGCGACATCCGCGTCGTTGAGCACCACCGCGAGCAGGCGCGGTTTGTGCTGGCGGAGGATGTGCTTCGCCGCCCGCAGCGCCCGCACGTCCCCGCGCAGGCCCGCTCCGGACTCGAAGCCGGCGGGCGCCTCGAGGCCGACGCCGGGCGCGGGCGGGAAGTGCTCCGCGAGGGCGTCGAGGGCGGCGCGCCCTTCCTCGGACAGCGCGATGGGGTTCCCGAAGCGCCGGGCGATCGGCGCGAACACGCTGGTCCCCTCGGGGGAAATGTAGGTGCGCGCGGCGAAGTCCTCGCCGAAGTCCGGATGGCCGCTCGCCGCGAGGAAGGAGAAGTCGTCGTCCCCCGCCACCAGCCAGCAGTCGTCCGGGCCGAGGGCGAGGGACTTGCGGGCGTACTCGAACAGCGTCGGCGACTCGGCCCGGTCGGTCAGGCCCATCAGCCCCGAGTTGCCGGTGAACAGCGCGAGCACCGCGCCGAAGTGGCCGAAGCCCTCGGCCTCGACCGCGCTGTACACCGTGCCGCGCCGGGCGAGCGCGGCGAGCCGCGGGGTGATCTCGGGGCCATGCAGGGTCTCGCGGCTGCGCACCCCGCCGCCGAAGTTGATCACGACGACGCGCTCGATGCGCTGGGCGGCGAGGGGCAGGCAGAAGAGGCCGAGGAGGAAGAGGACGCGCATCGTCAGAGCTCCTGGTACTCGCGGCTGGTGACGAGGGAGTACAGCACCCAGCGCATCGCGTCGACGCCGTCTCCGGCCGAGCGGCGCACCGAGCGGGCCTGCTCTTCGCTGAGCACGCGGCCGACCATGCGCAACACGGTGTCGCGCACCCAGCCGCTGTCGACCCGCCCGACCGGCAGCCGTGGGGAGCTCGCGAGCATCTCCGCGACCGCGAGCCGGTTCTCCTCGACCTGGAAGGGGGCGAGCAGGTCGCGCAGCGCCGCCTGGTCGGGATCGAAGCCGAACAGGTCGAAGTGCAGCCGGCGCAGGTAGGTCGCGCGCGGCCGCCGGGCCTCGCCGCGCTCGGGGTCGAGGGCGGCGTGGACGAAACCGAGGCGCGGGTCGTCGGCGCGCAGGGCGTCGATCATGCCGAGGGCGTTGTCCGAGCCGATCCGCTCGGCGACGTACTTGCCGAGCTCGAAGTCGTAGTCCTCATGCTCGACGAGGATCTTGACCAGGTCGGCGCGGGAGCTGCCGCTGCGGCCCATGAAGCGCGCGGACTGGCCGGCGAGCATGTCGAGGCCGCGCTCGACGCTGGTCGGCTGCATGTCGGCGATGCGGCCGACGAGGATGCGCAGGAGCTGCTCGATGTAGTCCCGGTCGCTCAGCCCGCTGGTGTAGCTGTCCTCGAGCACCAGCAGGGCGCTGACCCCGGGCAGGTCGAGGCTGCCGTCCAAGAGCTGGCTCAGCGCCCGCGCGAGCAGCTCGGGAGCGGGCCGCTGGCGGCACTCGAGGCGCTCGATCTCGAGCTCGAGCAGCGCGCGGTAGACCGCCTCGTCGGTGAACACCTGCTCGAGCAGCCGCGCCCGCGGCAGCTGGGCGATCACGAGGAAGTCCGCCGGCGCCGGCGGACGGCCGATCAGGTCGAGGCTGGTGCGCAGGAGCGTGCGCGGCGTGAAGCGCTGATCGGCGGTCAGCTGCACGTCGACGGTCAGCTCGGCCCCGCGCCGCACGCCCTCGGCATCCTCGACGCTGAGGCCGACGACGTACTCGCCGACCTGGTCGGGGATGAAGCGGGCGAGACCTCCGTCGGCCGCGAGGAAGGTGATCGACCCCTCCGGCAGGGCGACGAGGGACCAGTGGAACGAAAGTGGCATGCCTTCCGGGTCAGAGCTCTGCGATGCTGACACGACGATGGCGTGGCCGAGCCGCACCGGCCCGATCACCCGCAGCGAAGCGCTCGGCGGCTGGTTGGGAGCCGGCGGAGGCGGCGGCGCGACGACCTCGGCGGTCTCGGCCGGCGGCGGCGCGACGGGCGGCTGGACGGGCCCCGGACCCGGCGGCACCCCGGCGGCCGGCGGCAGCTCGTAGCGGATCACCTCGCCGCGGGAACCGTAGCGCTCGGTGAACAGCGTCGCGAGCAGCACCGCGCAGGAGACCGCGAGGATCAGCGAGCACAGCTTCCAGAAGCGCACCTCGCCCTCGAGGCTGAACAGCGTGCGCTGCAGGTGGGCGCTGGCGTCGGCCGGGCCCGGCGGCGGCGTGCGCGGCCGGGAGACCGCCTCGACCTCGACGTGCGACGGCAGCTCGTCCTCGGTGTCGGAGCCGTAGGCGACCTCGCCGACGTCGAGCTCGATCGCGCTGTCGGAGTTCGGCAGATGCAGGTCGCGGCCTTCGCGGTAGACCAGGACGGTGCTGCCCAGGCCGATGCAGTCGGCGTCGTTCAGCTCGACCTTCTCGCCGTCCCCGATCTTGCGGTCGTTGATGGTCACGCCGTTGCGGCTGCCGAGATCGGAGATCGTGAAGCCCTGCTCGGAGCGCTGGATCAGGGCGTGCTTGCGGGAGACCTGGGTGTCCTCGACGATCAGATCGCAGTGGCCATCCCGGCCGATGAAGAACCGCTCCTTCGCGATCGAGGTGCGCGAGCCGGACCGGCCGAGGATGCCGATGCTCGCGACCCGCGGCTCTTTGATCTCCCCCGTCATCGTCTGCAGCACGCCCCATCCCCTCGGTCCTGCGCTCGAGGGATTGTGATGCAAAAACGACGCCAGACCTTGGGCATTGTCAGGGAACTGCCTGACAGCGCCTCAGAAAGCATCCAGGAACGCGTCGATGTCATCGAGGTTGTTGTACACATGGGGCGAGACCCTCACCCCTCCCGCCCGCGCGGAGACGTCGATGTTCTGCTGCGCGAGCTCTTCGACCAGCATCTCCGGCTGGGGATGGAGGAAGGTCGTCGTCGCGGCGTGGTGCGCGCTCGCCCGCGGCGTCGCGAGCGTGTAGCCCTTCGCCTCGAGCCCGTCCTGCAGGGCCTCGCCGAGCTCGACCAGGGCCTCGCGCACCTCGGCCAGGCCGACCTCGAGCAGCATCTCGCTCGTCTTGTCGAGGGCCGCGAGGCCGGCGAGCTGGTGGCAGCCGGTCTCGAGCACGGAGATGTCCTCGCGCAGGCGCGTGTCCGCGAGGTCGAGGGTCGCCGAGCCGACCGTGCTCGTCCAGCCGACGAAGGGCGGACGCAGCCGCTCCCACAGCTCCGGCGCGACGTACAGCACGCCGTTCCCGAAGCCCGAGCACAGCCACTTGTGCCCGCTGGCGACGAGCGCGGACACCCCGCGCCGGCCGGCCTCGATCGGCTCGGTGCCGGCGGACTGGGTCGCGTTGAGCACCAGCAGCACGCCCTTCTCCTTCGCCGCGGCGCAGAAGGCGTCGAGGTCGATGCGGCTGCCGTCGCCGAACTGCACGTGGCTGACCACCCAGGCCAGGGTGTCGTCGCTCGTGCGGGCGGCGAAGTCTTCGGCGCGGTAGACGCCCTCGACGGCCTCGATCGCCTCGAGCGCGAAGCCGCGGTGGGCGAACGGCATCGTCGAGGACGGGAACTCGCCGGCCGGGTGCAGCAGCTTCCGCTTCTCGAAGGCCTCGCCGAAGGCGAGCGCGAGCAGGCCCATGCCGTGGCTGGTGTGGGAGCAGAAGGTCAGCGCGCGCGCCGGCACCCCGAGCAGCGCCGAGACGTTGACCCGGCACGACTCCTTGAGGTTCATCCAGGTCTGGACGGCGCCCTCCCCGCGAGTCGCGATGCTCTCGGCGTGCGCGGCCATCGCCTCGATCGCAGGCCGCGGCAGGGGACCGACCGCGGCGGCGTTCAGATAGATGCGGCTCTCCGTGATCGGGAAGCGCGCGCGCAGCGCCTCGAAGCTACCCACCCCCGTCTCCTTGTGCAGGCGGCAGCCCGAGTCGTTCCCTACAGGTGTCACAGAAAGCGATCAGCCGCCCCTGCTGGGCCGCCAGCTTGCGCAGGATCGCGCTGACGCTTCCGCCTTTGTGCATGCAGCACTCGATGCCGTGACCGTCCGGGTTGTCGTCCTCGGAGGTCGCGTGCTTGATCCAGGGGGCCTGGTAGCCGTCGCGGATGTCGCCGTCGCCCGGCGCGAGGAAGTGCCCGAGCTCATGGGCGACGGTCGGCGCGACGATCGCCTCCCGCACCCCGGGCAGCCGCAGCAGGCCCCGCAGCGACGGCCCCCACTCCGCGAGCAGCGCGTCGACCTCGGTCCCGGCCTCGGCGCGTAGCAGCGCCTCGAGCTGCGGGTAGCTGTCCGTCGCGACGAAGGCGCCCCGCACCTGCCGCCCGGCGCTGTCCTCGGTGTCGATATGCGAGTAGCCGAAGGCGCTCTGGAAGCGCGGCGAGAACACGAACACGACGTCGTAGTCGGCGACGGCGAGGCCGTCCGCTTCCGCCTGCGCGATCGCCCAGCGCACCAGCGCGAAGTCGTCGAGCTCGGCCTCGGGGGCGCCGACCTCGCGGTAGGCCGGCACGTCGAACCCGACCCGCAGGCCCGGCAGCTCACGCTCGATGCCCTGGGCGCAGCTGCGCAACAGCCACGGCATCGAGAGCTCGCACTCGACGCCGACCGCCGCGAGCGACCAGTCGGTCTGCACCGTCTGCCCGCACGCGCACGCGGCGAGCAGAAGGAGCCAGCAGGCCCTGCGCATCGCGTTGCCCTCTACGATTTGTGTCGGCTCATACTGTACACGGCGGCGCCGACGAAAGGCAGCAGAAGGATGATCAGGAACCACTTGCGCTTCGCGGCGGGCGCCATCTTCGTCTGGGCCCGCAGGTGCATCAGCGCGACGAAGTCGCTCGCGATGACCAGCGTCAGGACGATGACGATCATCCAGGGGCCCGGCTCGGAGTGGTCGTCGTAGGGCAGGTTGAAGGCGAGTTGCAGGGCGCTCAGCATGGGTTCTCCAGGGGGTTGTCAGGGGGCGACGCGCAGCTCGCGGACCAGCAGCGCCTTCGACAGGCGACCCCAGCAGCGCACGCGGCCGGCGATCTCGACCACGGGGACGCGGTCGCCGAAGCGCTCGACCAGCGCGGGGTCGGTGTCGACGTCGATCCGCTCGATCCGCGCCCGCCGGCCGCTCTTGCGCAGGGCCTCGTCGAGCAGCGCGCGGCCCTCGTCGCACAGCGGGCAGGCGGCGCGGGTGTAGTAGCGGATCGCGACCTCAGTCTTTGGCTTTTTCCGCAGCCACATCGCTCAGATTCAGGAAGACGACGCCGTTGGTGACCTGCACCGCGACCTGCCCGTTGCGCCGCCACAGCACGACGCCGTCGATGATCGCGCCGTTGTGGAGCTCGAACTCGTAGCGCAGACCCTGCTTGGCGAGCTCGGCGACGCAGCGGTCCTTGTGACGCTCGAGGTCCTCGCAGGCGGGGTGGTCGGGGTAGAACTTGGTGACGAAGTCGAAGCGCTGGTAGGCGGCCTCGTAGCTCTCCCGCTGCATCAGCCCGCGGCCCTCGAGGATCATCGTCGCGGCCATCTGCTCGTCGAGGGCGGCCTGGTGCTCGGTGCGGATCGCGCTGAGCTGCTCGACGACCTTCGAGTAGTCTTCCGCGTCCCGGTCGGTCGTCGCCAACAGCTTGCGCAGGTGGTTCCGGGCCCGGAGGACGCGGCCGGCCGCCAGCTCCTCCTCGACCTGCGTCCACAAGAGCGCGTGGCCGCCGTCGACTTCGAACATCTCGTCGAGCCGCTGGTCGGCGCGCATCGCCGCCTGCGTCCCGCAGAAGCCCGAGGCGATGCGGTCGAGCGTCTGGCGCGCGAGCTCGGGCTCGCCGTCGTCGACCAGGAGGGTGGCCTCGGCGATCGCGTCGCGGCCCTCCTGCTCGATGTCATTGATCTGCGAGATCGCGTCGAAGCGCTCGTCGGTCAGCTCGTTCCCCCGCATCTCGAGCACCCGCAGCAAGCGCTCGATCGCCGCGGACACGTCGTCGGCCGCGCGCAGCTCCCGCGCTTCTTGCAACAGCGCCTGCGCGGCCTGCTGGCGGGGCGTCGCGCTCGGGTCGATGCCGCTGACCGGGTCGGGCCCCTGGGCCCAGGTCGCGCCAGCCACCAGGGCGACGAGCAGGAGGAACTTGGCGAGCCGTGTCATGTCTGACCTCCACGGTGTCGGGCTCCGGGCCGTGCCCGACCCAGGTCTTGCTGAGGAACATCTCGAGGATGGCGAGCGTCGTCGCGAACTGCAAGCGTCGCGGGCCGGCCGCCGGGACCGTCGGCCCCTCAGCGCCGCACCGGCTTCCGACGGCGACGGCGCGACGCCCGCACCCCGGCCGGATGGAGGATCGCCTTCGCCGCGCGGATGATCGGGCGCAGGTTGCGGAACGCGACCTTGTTGGCCGCCTCGTCGAGCCCGAACCACTTGCAGTCGAAGATGCGCTCCTCGGCCCGGGGCTGGAAGGACAGCTCGGTCTCCTGGCACTTGATCAGGAAAAAATGCACCGTCTTCAGGAAGCACAGGTCGTCCGTGCGGAACGCGTAGCGGATCCGTCTAAGCGGCGCGCGGATGCTGAGCGAGCTCGGCGCGGCGGAGACACCCGTCTCCTCGCACAGCTCACGGATCGCCGCCTCCTCGATGGTCTCGCCGGGCTCGACTTTGCCCTTGGCGATCTCCCAGACGCCGCGCCCGTGGCGCTCGGCGCGGATCAGCAACACCTGGCTGCGCTCGCCTTCGCCACGGTATAGCACGCCGCCGCTGCTCTCCTGACGGAGGTAGTTGGACTGTTCACTCAACAGAAATTCGAACGGGATGAACTTCGCGAGGTACACGCCGCTCGGCGCGCGATAGAAGAAGACCCCCGAGCGCGCCGCGCGGGCCGCCTCGACCACCACCACATGGGGCTGCTTGCCGACCCGGCTCGCGACCCGTTCCGCCGAGCGGGGCGCGGCGGAGAGCTGGATGTAGCGCCACTTGTGAGGCTTGAGCCCGCAGTCGCGGGCGATGTCGGCGCGTCGCTTCGAGGAGGTGCCGAAGAAGAGCAGGTCGGGCGGCCGGACGACGGGGTACTCGACATTGACCTTCGAGGTGGTGTGGCCGCCGTTGGCGCGGATCGCCCCGTCGCGGATCGAAAAGCGCCGCCGCCTGTCCTGGCGGACCAGCTCTTCGATGTGCGCACGGGTCACCGCTTCGCCAAACCGGCCGGTCTTGTTCAATCGGACGAGGAGGTCGTCCAGGGGCGTCCAACCCTGGTTGTCGATCGTCAGGTTGAGCGTTTCCGGTTTGTGGCGAAGAAGGAACGCGAGGTAGCGACTCAATCTCACCGTCTGGTTCACTGTCTGCTCATCTGTCGCACGTCGAAACACGCGCGGGCCACCGACTTCCGCCGTGGCGTACAGACTCATCGTAAGGGGGGCGTCCGGGGTTTCAACCAAAAGTTCCCCGGACGACGACCGCGACGCCGTCCGGACGAGCCGCGACGGGTGGGGGGTTTCGGTGCTCCGGGCTCAGCCCGTTCGATCCCGTTCGATTCACCGGGATCCCTGCTGCGGACCCGGATGCCGCGGATCTCGGGCGGCCTCCGGGCCCTCGCGACGAAATCCCGGTGAATCACCCCGGGTTGATTCACCGGGCTCAGAAGTTGCGGCAGAGCCGCACGAGGTTGCGCAGGCACATCGCGACCGTCACCGGACCGACCCGGGGCACGAACAGCCGCGCCGCCGAGGTGATGTCCCGGGCGACGTTCTGCGCCGAGGAGAAGTTGACAACGACCGCGCCGGGCTTGATCTGCCTGGGCCCCACCGGCCCGAACCCCGGGTCGGGCACCCCGGTGATCAGGAGGTCGGCCTCGCGCATCGCGGTCTCGAGGGGGAGGTCGGCGTCGTCGACCTCGGTGCCGGAGAAGACCATGCAGCCGTCGACGTCGAAGCTGTGGACCAGGGCCCCGTCGTGGGCGAGCATCGCCGCGAGGGGCCGGCCGACCACCTCGCTGCGGTTGACCACACAGGCCCGCATCCCCTCCAACGGCTGCCGGCCGGGCTCGGCGCGGTGGACCTCGACCGCCTCGAGGATCTTGATGATCGCGAGCGGAGTGCAGGGGATCAGGCTCTTCTTGCTCTGCCCTTTGTCGAGGTAGCGGATGTCGTTGTACAGGTTGTAGCGGTAGATCGAGTGCAACCCTTCGACGTCCTTCTCGACACGGATCGCATCCCGCAGGTAGGCATCGCGCTCGGTGCCGAACACCGGGTAGTAGATCTGCAGCCCGGCGATGTCCGGGTCTTCGTTCGCCTTGTGCAGCGCCCGCTCGAGCTCGAGGCGCTTGACCCTCCGCAGCTCGAAGCGCGCCCCCACGGCCTGGCAGCCGTTCTTCGTGAAGCGGGCGTACATGCGCGCCGCGGGATCGTCGCTGGCGAGGAAGCTGACCAGCCGCACCTCCCGGTCGAGGGCGGCGATGTCGCGTCGGACCTCGGCGAAGAAGCGGTCGGCGATCGGCTTCGGATCGACGACCTTCGCGCGGGTGTGTGCCATCAGGAGTGCTTGCCTCGCATGTGGGGAACGGCGACCGAGAGCGCCTCGCGCACCCGCGAGACCTCGTCGAGCCGGGTCGAGTAGAACAGGAACAGCGCGCCGCGCCCGCGCACGTGAAGGCACACCGAGCGGGCCATGGCGGCGGACTCGGCGCGCATGCCGGTGATGAACGAGACCGGGAACTCGAGGTCGCCGCTCGGGCCCTTGTACCGCGCGCGCCCCGGTCCGGTGTCGATCACCAGGTGCACGCCGCGCCGCAGGGCGACGATGCACGGAAGCGCGCCGAACAACGCGAACAGGCTGGTCACACAGCCACAGCTGAAGGTGTTCGGCAGACCGCCGAGGAACAGCGTGTTCAGGGCCGGCGGGCTCGCGACCAGCTCGGCGATGCCGAAGCCCGTCGAGATCAGGCCGAGGAGCAGCAGGCCGCCGACCCCGACCGCGACCTGGAGCTTGAGCTTGTCGCTCGGCCCGGACTTCAGGACCAGCCCGACGTCGTCGCTCTCGAGCCGGAAGCGCGTGCTCGGCCGGCCGCCCTCGACCACCCGCAGCTCGCCGCCCTGCGACTTCCTCTCGCGCTCCTGGAAGGGGCGGATGCGGGCGAAGAGCGCGTCGTCCTTGCGCTCCCCCGGCGGCTTGCGCGGCTTGCGCTCAGGCCGTGGGCGGCGCGGCTTGCGCTCGGGTCGGCGCTCCCGCGAGACCGGCGCCTCGGGCGCGGGGTCGCGGCTCGGGTCGCCGAGGGCCGCCCCCGCGCTCGCGACCAGCGAAGGCTCCGCGGCGGGCTGCTCCGCGCCCGGCCCCTCGGCCCGCGTGCGCTCTTCAACCCCTGTGGCTGCCTCGCCTTGCGCGCCCTCCGCAGCCCTCGGCGGAGCGCAGGCGTCCGGTCCCGGCTCAGCCTCGGCCGGAGCGTGCTCGGGCTCCTCGGGCGCGGCGCGGCGCCTCCCCCGCAGCCAGGGCGCGAAGCCCTTGGCGGCCGGCCGGGTGGCGGCCAGGGGCGCGTCCACGCCGGAGGCCGGGGAGTCCGACGCAGAGTCCGGTCGCGACGGCGGTTCCGCTGCCGACTCCGCGCCGTGCTCCGCAACGGGTCCTGCGGAGTCCGGGTCCGACGGCTGTTCCGCGACCGACTCCGCGCCGTGACGCGGGCCGGGTCCTTCGGGACGGGGCGTCTGTTGGCCCGGTGACCCGGACTCCAGCTCCGCCGGCGGGGACGGCTCCGCCTGCGGCGCGGGTTTGTGGCGCTTGCGGCCGCGCATCCACGGGCCCGGTGGCAGCTCCTCCGGCATCGGGCTCTCCTCAGTCCAGCGCGGGCACCGACAGGCCGGCGAGCTCGGACAGGGCCTCGCGCAGCTCGGCCTTGATCGCCGCGAGGCCGTCGTCGTCCTCCGCCTCGGCCCGCACGATCAGCTTGGGGCTGGTGTTCGACGCGCGCACCAGCCCCCAGCCCTGGCCGACGTCGAAGCGCACGCCATCGACGGTCAGGCAGGGATAGCGCTCGCCGAAGTGGCGCGCGAGGCTGGCGACGACCTCGAACTTGCGCTCGTCGGCGCACGGTACGCGGATCTCGGGCGTGCACGGGTAGGAGGGCAACGTGTCGAGCAGCGCCCCGAGCGAGGCCTCGCCGTTGCTCAGCTGGGCGAGCAGCCGGGCGCTGGCGAAGAGCGCGTCGTCGAAGCCGAACCAGTCGTCGGCGAAGAACATGTGGCCGCTCATCTCGCCGCCGAGGGGGGCCTCGTCGGCGTGCATGCGGGCCTTGATGTTCGAGTGCCCGGTGCGGAACATCACCGGCCTGCCGCCGTGCTGCTCGATGTCCTGGACCAGGGCGCGGGAGCACTTGACCTCGAACACGATCGGCGCGCCCTTCCGCTCGGCGAGGATCGGCCGGGCGAGCAGCGCGAGCAGCTGGTCGCCGTACAGCAGACGGCCGCGCTCGTCGACCGCGCCGATGCGGTCGCCGTCGCCGTCGTAACCGAGCCCGAGGTCGGCGCCTTCGGACCGGACCCGCTCCATCAGCTCGGCCATGTTCGCCGCGACCGTCGGGTCGGCGGGATGGTTCGGGAAGCGCCCGTCGATCGTGCAGTACATCTCGCTGACCTGCATCCCGAGCTTCCGCAACAACCGCGGCCCGAGCTCGGCCAGCATGCCGTTGCCTGCGTCGACGACCACCTTGAGGGGCCGGCCGATCTCGACCCGGGAGGCGATCGCGTCGAGGTAGACCTCGTCGATCGACTGGCTGCGGATGCGGCCCACAGTCTCCGCCGGCGGCGGCTCCGGCGCACACACCGCCTCGCGCAGCGCCGCGATCTCGGCGGCGACGACCGGCGCGGCGTCCCGGCCGCAGAACTTGAAGCCGTTGTCGCAGGGGGGGTTGTGGCTCGCCGTCACCTGCACCCCGGCGTCGGTGCCGAGGTGGCAGACCGCGAAGTAGACCGCGGGAGTCGGCACCTGGCCGATGTCGATCACCTCGAGGCCGGAGACCGCCAGGCCCCGGGCCAGCTCGGCCTTCAGCTCCGGGGTGTCGAGACGCATGTCGCCGCCGACGCAGACGGTGCGCGCCGCGGGGCCGAGCTGCGCGGCGAAGGCGCGGCCGAGACGGTAGGCGAGCGCGGGGCTGAGATCGGCCTCGGACTTGCCGCGGATGTCGTAGTCGCGGAAGATGGCGGGGTTGACCTGTTCCAGTGTCACGAACGTCACCTTTTTCGGGGTACCATACCACACCGCTCCCGGGCTGACGAGGGGAGGATCCATGGACACCGTACGCTGTCCGCGCTGCTCACATCAGTTCCCCGTGCCCCGCCGCGTGCCGGCCCGGCGGGGCTTCGAGTGCTCGCAGTGTGGCGCGGTCTGGAGCGCCGTGCCCGAGGCGTCCAGCGAGCCGATCGTCGAGGTGCACGTCGTCGCCCACGAGCTGCCCGAAGAGCTCCTGCAGCGCGGCCTCCAGGCCCAGCGCAGCACCCGCAGCCGGGCCGGACGCCCGGCGCTGCGGGTCGACTTCGAGCTCGGCAGCCTGACCGTGCCCGCCGACTTCCTCGCCCTGCTCGAGCACTTCGGGCGCTCCCGCTCGGTGCTCGCAGTCGAGGTCGACGGCCAGCCCCTGCATCCGACCGACGCCTCGGCGATCGCCCGCTGCCGGGCCGCCTGCCCGGCCGGCGACGAGGACAGCTACTGCCGGGCGAGCGCGCCCGGGCTGCCGAACCGCTTCTTCGGCTGCCGGCGCCTGACCGGCTACCAGCGCGGCGACCCCCACGAGAAGGGCTGGTGGCGCTTCCAGATCCCGGTCGGCACCGAGGTGCAGATCGACAAGGCCGCGCTGCTCTCCACCCTGCGGCGGGAGGTGCGGCGGATGGGGGTGTTCGCCTGCCCGCTCTATAAGGAAGAGAGACTGCGCGAAGATGTCGCCGCCCTGCCCGACACCCTCGCCCCGGACGGTCAGCGCTGGTTCGGCCAGGTCGGCTTCCGGGGCCGGCGGCGGGGGGTCAGCGGCATCCGCTACCGCGCCCCCGACGGCCACGGCGCCCTCGCCGAGCGCATGGCCGCGGTCCTGGCGGGTCACGGCCTGACCGTCCCCGCCGAGGCGAAGAGCGCCCTGGTCGAAGAGCTGCTCGCCCTGTTCGCGCCCCCCGAGGCGAGCCACCTGGAGCGCTACGCGGGGCTGCACGAGCTCTTGCGCAGCCTGAAGGAGGCGGTCGGCTGGCCCGAGCTCGAGCGCTTCCGCTTCGAACAGGACGGGCGGCTGTGGGTTGACACCTCCCGCGGTCCGGTGCCCTTCTTCGAGGAGGAGGACGACCGCGAGCCCGACGACGACCCCGTCAAAGAGCGCTTCAAGCGCCTGGAGCTGTGATGCGCGCGCTCTTCCTCTGCCTGCTCTGCGGCCTCGCCTGCGCCGACGCCGACTCGACCCGGCTGGTGCTGATCGGCGGCGGCTCCTCCCCCGAGGACGCCCTGCGCCGCTTCGCCGAGGCGGTCGACGGTCCGCTGCTGATCCTGCCGGCGGCGACCACCCGCGCGGAGCGCTCGGGCGAGGCCCACCGCGCCCTGTTCGCCGAGCTCGGTTGCGAGGAGTCCGCGTTCTTCCCCCTCCCCGACCGCGACGCCGCCTCGGACCCGGAGCTGCTCGCCTACTGCGCGCGGGCCGGCGGCGTCTGGTTTCCCGGCGGCAGCCAGCGGCGCATCGCCGAGAAGATCGTCGGCACGCCCCTGCACGAGGCCCTGCACGCCCTGCAGGCGCGCGGCGGGGTGATCGGCGGAACCAGCGCCGGCACCGCCTGCCAGGGCCCGCTGATGCTGACCGGCCAGGGTGATCCCGACCGCTTCGAGACCGGCAACCTCGAGCTGCTCGAGGGCCTCGACCTCGCGCCGGGGCTGCTGCTCGACCAGCACTTCGTCGCCCGCGGCCGCCTGGCCCGGCTGCTCAGCGCGGTGCTCGAGCATCCCGAGCTGCTCGGCGTCGGCATCGATGAGGGCACCGCGATCGCGATCGACGACCGCGGCTTCGAGGTTCTCGGCCGCGGCTGGGTGATCATCTACGATGCCCGCGAGGCGCGGATCGACGACGCGCCGGGCAGCCAGGCCGCGCGCGGGGTGCTCACCCACCTGCTGCGGGCCGGCGAACGCTGGGACTGGGACTGAACGCCCCTACCCGTCCGGTGTCTCCGGCGTCAGCAGGAAGTCGGCCCGGTCGAACATCCAGCCGGCGTACACCACCAGGGCGAGGATCTCCCCCCACAGCACCAGCATCCCGACCAGCACCGGCAGCCAGGGGCCGGTGCCGGGCAGGTACATCGCCGCGAGCCCGTAGCCGATCGCGCCGAGGATGCAGGGCAGGGGGAACAGCCCGACGATGAACAGCATGCGCAGCAGGGTGACGAGCATGTTGTGGCCGACGGCGCCCTCGCGGCCGACCCGCAGGCGGGCGAGGCCCGGGAACCACAGGGCCTGGATGTACATGATCGCGTGGAAGCCGCAGAAGAAGGTGAACAGCAGCACCGCCAGGCCGCCGGCCATGCCCAGGCGCACCCCGAAGGGGAAGGGCTGGTAGGCGCTCTGCGGGGTCAGCGCGACGCCGAGGCCGAGCAGCCCGAGCAGGGGGATCATGCCGGCGGCGGCCGCCCCGCACACGTCCCCGAGCAGGACCTTCCAGCCGCGGATCGGCAGGGGCTTGAGCAGCTCCATCGCGTCGAGGGCGCCGAGGCTGGAGCCGCGCTTCCAGAACAGCACGACGATGATCACGATCTGCAGCACGTAGGGGATCGCGACGGTCACCGCCCGCAGCCAGGCTTCCGGGAAGGACGGCGCGAGCGTCCCGATCACGAGGATCACCGCCGCACCGATCAGGATCATCCGCAGGCGCCGCGGCCGGGTGCGGCCGAGCCAGCGGATCCAGAAGAAGCCGCCGAGCGCCGTTCCGCCGCGGGCGAAGGGGCTCCAGCGACCCTTGCGCGCGTCGCTGCCGCGGCCCTTGCGGCCCGACTCCGCGCGGCGCACGGCCCACTCCTCGTAGTGCACGTCGATGCGGACGAGCCAGACGAGGTACAGGACGATCTGGGCGAGGCAGACCAGCAACGGCCAGCCGAGCACCGGGCCGGTCATCAACAGGGCCGGCGCGCGCACCGGGTAGCTGATCTCGCGCAGGCCCGGGCTCTCGATCAGGCTCTCGACGAACTGGAACATCGCGTCGGAGTCCGCCGCGCCCGTCGGGGGCGCGCGCCACACGAACACCACCCCGAGCACCAGGGCCAGGGCGTACAGCCAGCCCGGCGCGAACAGCAGCAGGCTGCGGGCGGGGCGCTTCACGAAGCTGTAGCGGAAGAAGGTCGCGACGGTCGTGTGCAGCGTCATGATCAGCGTGAACGCGGCGAAGCCGACCAGCGCGCCGGGGGAGAAGCCGCTGAGGAAGAAGAAGAAGGTCCCGAACAGCAGCGCCCCGGGCAGCTTCCCGAGCACCGCGTAGACCAGCAGCGCCGTGCGGTGCACCGGGGTCGGGAAGAGCAGGTTCACGTCGGCGAGCTTGAACAGGTTGGGGCCGGTCGCCTGGCGCGGGTAGGGGACCCAGGCCCGCAGGTGGGCGAAGGCGAGGAAGACGGTGAAGGTGTGGGCGAAGTAGCCGATCGGGTTGCCGCTGACATCGCGGACGAACAGCAGTGAGCCGAAGTAGCCGAGGGCGACGACGGCGCCGATCAGGTACTTCGGCTCCCGCAGCCGCCGCAGGCTGCGCCAGACGCGGTTCTTCAGGCGCAGCACGAGCAAGAGGAGCAGCGAGCTCACGGGCCGGGCTCCAGAGGCTCGGGCCGCAGCGGGGTCGGCGCCAGCGGGGTCGCGGCGCGGGGGCGTGGCGGGGGCTCGAAGCCGCGGCGCTCGGTCACCCGGAAGAAGGCGTCCTCGAGGCTCTCGTTCTGGTCGGCGCGGCGCAGGAGCTCCGCCATCGAGCCGAGGGCGAGCTGTTGGCCGCGGTCGATGATCAGCAGGCTCGAGCACATCTCCTGGACCATGTCGAGCAGGTGCGAGGAGATCAGGATCGCGGTCCCCGCGGCGGCCCGCGCCCGCAGGATGTCCTTGACCGTGCGGATGCCGCGCGGATCGAGGCCGGTCAGCGGCTCGTCGAGCAACAGCACGCGCGGGTCGTGGACCAGGGCCCAGGCCAGGGCGACCTTCTGGCGCATGCCGCGGGACAGGGCGTCCGGGTAGTCGTCGCGGCGCTCCGTCAGCTCGAGGCTATCGAGCAGGCCGTCGATGTCGGGCTTCGGGACCTTGTGGATGCGGCAGGCCAGGCGCAGATGCTCGACGACGCTGAGCTCGTCGTACAGGAAGGGGGTGTCGGGGACGAAGCCGAGCTCGCGCTTGGCGCGAAGCGGCTCGTGGCCGAGGTCGATTCCGGCGAGGCGCACGACACCCGCGGTCGGGGGCAGGATGCCCGCGAGCACCCGCAGGGTCGAGGTCTTCCCCGCGCCGTTGGGACCGACGAAGCCGAGGATCTCGCCCGGGCCGACCGCGAAGTTGAGGTCGGCGACGGCGACCCGCTCGCCGTAGCTCTTCCACAGCTGGTAGACTTCGATCACCCGCGCTCCTCCGATCCGGCGGGGGCTCCCGCGCGGTGGCAGGGTAGCAGCTCGCCGCGCTCCGTCAATCCCGCGCGTCGGCGACGGAGCCGGACGCGGGGAGAGCTGCGAAGGGTTGGGTACGATCGTGCGCAGGATGGAGCGCTCGTCGCGCGTCCTGTTTCCTGCGCCGAAACCGCGCGGGCCAGGCTTTGACCGGCGGGCCTCACGGTGCTACTATCCTCACTCTGACGTAGTCCGCGCCGAGGAAGCGATGCCCACAGCCCCCAAGCGCACGAAGAGCTCCGCGACGTCGAAAACGTCGAAGGCCGGCTCGGGCCGCAAGAAGGTCAAGACCGCATCGGGCCGCACGAAGGCGAAGGCGTCTGGCCGCGACGAGGCCGAGCGCAAGGCGGCCAGGGCCGAGCGGGCGAAGGCGAAGGCCTCCGCTCGCACCAAGGCCAAGGCCTCCGCGAACGCGAAGACGAAACCCGCCTCCGGTCGGAAGAAGGTCAAGAAGACCCCGCCGGGTCGCGGCAAGGCCGAGGCGCCCGCGAGCGCCCGGGCGAAGACCGCCTCCGGCCGCGTCAAGGCCAAGACCGCTCCCGGACGCGACAAAGCCAGGACCGCCTCTGGACGCGTCAAGGCCAAGACCGCTCCCGGACGCGACAAGGCCAGAACCGCCTCCGGCCGCGACAAGGCCAGGACCGCCTCCGACCGCGTCAAGGCCAGGACCGCCTCCGACCGCGTCAAGGCCAGGACCGCCTCCGGACGCGTCAAGGCCAGGACCGCCTCCGGACGCGTCAAGAGCGCCCGGGCCCAGGACGCGAGCCCGAAGAAGAAGCGCGCCGTCGCGGCTTCGAAGCCCGAGAAGAAGAAGCGCGCGAAGAAGCACGGCGACACCGCCAGCCTGAAGAAGGAGAGCCTCCTCTCCGACACCGACCTCGACCTGGAACTGCTCGAATCCGGCTCCGGAGAAGTCGCCGTCGGCTCTCCCCGGCTCG
Organism: bacterium; assembly: GCA_030428695.1. The sequence goes on along the minus strand of JAUIEM010000053.1, from coordinate 11,388 downwards.
AAGACAGCGACAGTCTTTTGCTGCCCGACGACGAACCGGGCGAAGTGGATATCGTGATGGAATCGAGCAAGAAGAAGAAGTCCGGACGCAAGAAAGCCACCGCCTCGAGCAAGGGCACCAGCGGAAGCTCCGGGAAGTCCGGGAAGCCGCGTCGCTCGCGGCGGCGTCCGCCGCCCGCGAAGGCGGGCGTCAACCCGATGATGTTCATCAGCATCGGGCTCGGCGTCGTGATCGTCGGTCTGATCATCGTGATCGCGGTCAAGAAGATGTCCGTCGTCGAGGGGGAAGATCACCGCACCGAACTCGAGCAGGCCCGGGAGTACACCAAGACCGCCCAGGAGCTGTACGGCAAGATCGGCCGCGCCGGCAGCCAGAACGAGAAGGACAAGCTGCGCGAGGACGCCCTGCAGGCCGCCATCGACGCGGTGCGGATCTTCAACAAGCTGCAGGAGGACCCGACCTACAGCGAGGAGGTCGAGCCGGGCTACTGGGAATGGAAGTCGACCTACAGCGGACTGGAAGAGGAACACGAAGAGGCGATCATCCTCAAACAGAACCTCGCCAAGGACTCCTCGATGTGACGTCCGGAGACTCCAGCCGCCGCGAGCTCTTCGCCTCGCTGTTCTCGAGCGTCAAGAAGACCTTCTCCGACCTCACGCCCCGCACCGGGCCGATCCGTCCGCCCGGCGCCCTGCCCGAAGCCACCTTCCTGACGACCTGCCAGCGCTGCCGGGCGTGCGTGGACGCCTGCCCCGAGCACTGCATCATCCCCGCCCAGGAGCACATGAAGCCGGCGACCGGCACGCCCTTCCTGCTGCCCGAGCGCGCCCCCTGCACCCTGTGCGGCGACTGCATGCGCGCCTGCCCGAGCGGGGCGCTGGTCCTGACGGCCGCCGAGGAAGTGCGCATCGCCCGGGCGCGGATCGACCTGCACCCCTGCCAGGCCGGCCGCGCGGACGACTGCCACGCCTGCGTGCTCGCCTGCCCGGTGCCGCTGCAGGCGATCACCATCGACCGTCAGGGAGATCCCGAGATCCTCGACGGCTGCACCGGCTGTGGGTTGTGTGTGCCCGCCTGTCCGACCGCAGCGATCGGGATCGACAGCATCCGGAGGTGACCGTGGGAGCCCATCCCCCCCGCATGGACGACCTGCTCGACGCGACGGCCGAGGCCGGACCGCGCGCGCTGCGCAAAGCCGCCGCCCGCGCCGTGCTCGCCGACGAGCGCCAGGCCGGCCGCATCCCGTCGCTCGAAGACTGCACCGCGCTGGTCCGCGCCCGCATCGAGCAGTGGACGCGCCCGGTCTGCGTGCGCGTGCTCAACGCGACCGGCGTCGTCCTGCACACCGGCCTCGGCCGCGCCCCCCTCGGCGACGCGGCCCGTCACCTCGCCGAGGCGGCCGCCGGCTACACCATCGTCGAGGTCGACCGCGCCTCGGGCAAGCGCAACAAGCGCGAGGACGGCCTGCAGCGCATGATGCGCGACCTGACCGGCGCCGAGGCCGGCACCGTCGTCAACAACTGCGCGGCCGCGACGATGCTGGTCCTCGCCGCCCTCGCCCGCGGCAAGGAGGTGATCGTCAGCCGCTCCGAGCTGGTCGAGATCGGCGGCGGCTTCCGCATCCCGGACGTGATGGAGGAGAGCGGCGCGACCCTGCGCGAGGTCGGCTGCACCAACCGCACCCGGCTGGCCGACTACGAGAGGGCGATCGGCGAGAACACCGGCATGCTGCTCAAGGTGCACCGCAGCAACTTCCGCGTCGTCGGCTTCACCGAGGAGGTCGAGCTGCCCGCGCTGGTCGCCCTCGGCCGCAAGCACGACCTGCCGGTGGTGTTCGACATGGGCTCGGGCTGCCTCGAGGACGTGCGGCCCTTCGGCATCGAGGACGAGCCGATCGCCCGCGAGGGCGTCGAGACCGGCGTCGACCTGTGCATGTTCAGCGGCGACAAGCTCCTCGGCGGACCCCAGGCGGGCCTGATCGTCGGCCGCAAGCCGGCGGTCACGCGGGTGCGTCGGCATCCGCTGTTCCGGGCGGTGCGGCCCGGCAAGCTGACCCTGACCGCCCTCGAGCAGGTGCTGCGCCGCTACTGGCTCGGCCGCTCCGCCGAGCTGAGCGTGCACCGTGTGCTCTCCGCCTCGGTCGACAGCCTGCGCGCCCGGGCCGAGGCCCTCGCCGAGGGTCTCGCGCAGGTCTCGGTGGAAGCCTCGGAGGCGCGCGTCGGCAGCGGCGCGGCGCCGACCAGCGGCCTGCCTTCCTGCGCCCTGCGGATCCGCCACGCCGACGCCGAGGCCCTGCACCGGGCGCTGCGCATCGGCGAGCCGGCGATCTTCGGTCGGGTGCAGGCCGGCGACCTGTGGCTCGACCTGCGCACCGTACTGCCCGAAGAGGACGCCGAGCTGCGCGCCGCCCTCGAGCGCGAGCTGGCGGGCTAAGGGCCTGTCAGGCAACGAATCCTCGTTTTCGCTGGTCCTCGCCGCCGCTGGCTGCGTCGCTCGTCGCCCGATTACGGCCCGTATGCGAGCTCCTCGCTCCTTGCCATCGACGACTTTCGCCTCAAGGAAAGCAAGGATTCGTCGCCTGACAGCCCCTAAGGGCTCGCCTGCCCTGAAGAAGCCGGGTCACCCCCCGCGCCGGTCCGCTCCCTCCACTTCCAGTACGGCAGGTCGTCGATCGCCACCGTGCGCCGACCCGCCCCGGGCCGGTCGGCGAGCAGGGCGACGCTCTGGAACAGCCCGCAGGCCTTGACGGCGGCGCGCAGGGCGCGGATGTCGGCGCGCAGGTGGACGCCGAGGACGCTCTTGACGTCCCGGTCGCCGAGGGTGTCGATACGGTGCACGATCCAGGTCAGGAAGCTCTCGTAGTAGCGCTCCTTCCGGGTCTTGAAGTGGCGCAGGTACTGGGTCGAGAGCACCACGCCGACGCCGTACTTGCGCGCCTCCTTGAGCAGCCGGCGCAACACCGGGAAGTCGTGGGACAGGAAGTTGTCCGCCTCGTCGACGACGACGAAGCAGCGCAGCTCCCGCTGGGCGCCCTCGCGCCGGGCGTGCCCGCGGGTCAGCATCTCGGCGTAGAACTGGTCGAGGATGCACGAGATCGCGAGGTTCTGGTGCGACTCGGCGGCCCCGACCAGGTCGATGACCGTCACCCCGGCCAGGGCCTCCCAGACCGGCCCCGCAGAGGCGGCGTCGGGATGGAACAGCTCGATGTGGGCGAGGTCGCTCAGCACGCTGTACAGGGTGTCCTTCTTCGGCTCCTCGGCGAGGTAGCGGCGCCACACCCCGGCCAGGGTCGGGGCCTTGCGCCGCCAGCTGCGGGGATCGTCCTCGCGGATGCCGGCGGCGTCGTAGGCCGCCATGATCGCGTCGAGCAGGCGGTTGCTCTGGACCGGTCCGAGCTCGACGCAGCGGCCGAGCGAGTCGACGAAGCGCTTCGCGATGGTCCACGGCAGGTGGGGTGCGTCGCTGGCCGGCAGGCCGAGGGGGTTGAAGGGCAGCCGGTGCAGCCGCAGCACCCGCGCGTCGAGGGCCTCGGCGAAGGCCGGCTTGGCGTAGTCGCCGTTGTAGTCGAAGATCAGCATCCGCGGCGCCGCCCCGAAGTTGCCGTCGGCGCACCGCAGCTGCGCGATCAGGGACTTCGTGCACTCGGTCTTGCCGGTCCCCATCGTGCCGACGATCGCGGTGTTCGGATGCAGCACGCGGCGGGTGTCGCCGGGGAACCAGTCGACCGGCTCGCCGTCCTCGCGGCGGGTGCCGAGCCGGATGCGCGGACCGCGCGGCGGACCCTCCTCGGCCGCCGTGGCGTCGAGGCCCGTGTCTTCCTCCGCTGCCGGTTCTTCCACCTCCGGCGTCGCCCCGCGCGCCGGCGGCGGACCGAGCCGGGCGTGGCACACCGCCCGCACCGGGCAGCGCCCGCAGGTCTCCGCGCGGGCCGGGCCGGGCAGGGTGGCGAGGCCCTCGGGGCGGGTGGCGAGGAAGCGCAGGACCTCGGGCAGGTGCGCATCGTGCAGGTCGCGCCACAGCCGGTCGAGGGCCTGGGGCCCGTAGCGATGCTGCGGCCCCCGCCCGGCGAGCGGCAAGAGGACGGCGCGCGCGCGCACTCCCCGGGTGGCGCGCAGGAGCTCGCGGTAGGCGGCGACCTGCAGGAAGTCCTCGCCGTCGGCGCCGAGGGCGCGGGTCTTGTAGTCGACGACCAGCAACGTGCCGCGGGCGTGGTCGGCCCAGACGCTGTCGAGCCGGCCGACCAGGTCGATCGCCTGCCCGGCGACCGTGAAGCGCCCGCGCAGCGGCAGCTCGGCGGCGACGAAGGTGCGCGCGAGGGCATCGGCCGGCCCGACGGCGGCGGCGTTCTCGACCAGCACGGGCGCGAGCGCGGACGCGTAGCAGCGCAGCGCCTGCCACACCCGCACCAGCGTCGCGGGCCGGACCTCGCCGCGCTCGCGGTCGTTGCGGATGTCGGGGAGCAGGAAGCGGTGGTACAGGAGGTCGCGCAGGGCGCGCTCGACGCCCGCCCCGTTGTCGCGGCCCGCCGCGAGCTCGGTCTGCAGCTCGGCGGGCATCGGCCGCTCGCTCTCGAAGCGCGACAGCAGCGTGTGGGTGCGCGCGCCGACCCCGGCCCCGAGGGAGCCGTCGAACAGGGTGGAGCGACCCTCGTGGCGGCCGAGCCACAGGAGCCGCGGGCAACGCAGCGAGGTCTGCAGCTCGCTGACCGTGATGACCGGGACGCGCTCAGCAGAGGGCGATGACATCGTCGCCCTCCGCCGCGCGGAGCTGCCAGATCACGCCGGTCGCCTCGAGGTCCTCGAGGGCGTTGGCGACCAGCGCCGCCTCGGCCTTCGCGCCGTGGGCCTCGGAGAGCAGGGCGCGCAGGCGTCCCGAGGCGACCAGCTTCAGCTCCTGCAGCAGGCTGCGGATCGCGTCGCGCACCCCCTGGGCCCCGTCGGCCGCGGGCGCCTCCGTCCTTTCCGCCGCCTGCGCGCTCTCGGCCTCGAGGCCCTCGAGGGTCGCTTGGAGCGCGGGGAGCGGCGCGAGCTCGTCGGCGAAGACCCGGACGGCGCTCTCCCGGTGGTCGCGGCCGCGCCCCTGGAGCGAGCTGCACAGGGAGCGGAAGGCGGCGAGCTTGCGCAGGCTCTCGGGCGACGGGTTGACGAAGCGGACGCGGCCGCTGTCGAGCACCTTCTGCCAGAGCTTGCGGCCCTTCTTCCAGGTGCGCTTGATCGGCGCCGAGCGCCACACGATCAGCCCGTCGAGGCGCGCGCGCTCCGCGCTCTCCTCCAACGCCGCCAGCAGGCGCTTGCACTGCGCGCTGAAGGAGTTGCCGCGGTTCGAGTCGTCGAAGGACAGGGCGACCCGGCGCCTGCCCGCCTGCACGATGTGGTCGAGCTTGGAGCCGCGCGGCTTCTTGAGCAGCTTGAGCGCGCGCCCGCCGCTGGTCAGGCCGAGCTCGTCGAGCACGATGCTCAGCGCCGCGGCCGCCTCGTCGGCATCCATGCTGGAGGGCGGCGGGGTCAGGCGCAGCACCTCCGCCCACTCGTCCCGCAGGCGCTGGCGGGGATCCTCGACCGGCGCCGGGCGCGCCGCGGCCACCTTGCCCGTCTCCGACAGGCGGATCAGGCCGCTGGCTCCGGCGCGCTTCCACACCCTCCACTCCTTCGCGCACTCGAGGAGCAGCTGCCGGGCCGAGGGGCTGAAGCGGTCGACCCAGGCCTTGAGGTTGGCCTTGTCGAAGGGCTTGACCTCGCCGGAGAGCCGCCGCTTGACCAGCTCGACCCCTTCCTCTGGCGTCGGATAGGCGAGCTCGACGACATCCTCCTGCCCGCCGGCGATGCGATCGCTGTAGCTGCTCGGCAGCTGCTGGAGGTAGGTGCGCGCCCACTTGTCCTTCAGGCAGGAGAACACCAGGCTCAGGCTCGGCAGCTCGCGCAGGAAGGCGATCGCGCGGCCGAGGGCGTCGATGCCGCGCTCCTCGGGGGTCGACTCGAGCCGCTCGGTCTGGTCGAAGCAGATCGCCAGCGGCCGCGCACCGAAGGCGAGCAGGGCCAGGGAGGCGAGGGCGTCGCGCGCGCTGAGCTCGTCGTCGATCGCCGAGCGCAGGCCGAGGGCGTCGAGGTCCTGCTCGTCGAGATCCCGCCCGCGCAGCCAGCGCAGCGCCGCCTCCCGGGTCGGCGCCGCGAGCAGCTGGAAGCCGACGCTGATCACGTCCTCCGAGAAGATCGGCAGCGCGCGCGCTCCCCAGCGGCGTCGCACGTGGGCCTCGAAGGCGAGAGCGCAGGCGCGGGCGAGGGCCGGCGTCAGGCAGGCGCCTATGGCCTGGACGCTGCGCAGCTTGCGCAGGCGGCTGCGGGCCTTGCGCTGGGCCGGCGTCTCGAGCTCGAGGTCGGGGAGCACCCGCCGCAGGTTGCAGGCGAGCAGGTCGTCGAGCATCGTGGTCTCGCCGCGCAGCACCTGCTCGCTCAGGCCCCAGATCAGCTGCCGGAACAGGTTGCGGAAGGTCGCGCTCGGCAGGGCGTAACGGCGCACGACCACCGGATAGGAGAACTTCCGCCCGTCGTGCTCGACCAGCCGCGCGAGGACGTGGCTCTTGCCGAGGCCCGGCTGGCCGAGCAGCAGCGTGCAGCGCGAGCGATGGTCGGCGGCGACCAGCTTGATCTGGTCCTCGAAGCGGTCGCTCGCGTCGCAGTTGAGGCTCGCGACGTCGTCCTCGGAGTGCAGGCGGCGCGTCCCCTCCCAGATGCAGCTCTCGAACGGGTTCGCGGCGTTCATCGGGACCTCAGCGGAGAGACGTAGAACAACAGGCCGCGCACGGGGTCGGGCAGGCCGAGGGCGCGCTCCTCGGGGGGCACGCTGAGGGGGTCGGACAGCGGCTCGAGCTGCAGCCGCCCGCTCCGCGCCAGCGCGCGTAGCGGCGCCTCGAGCTGGCCGGGAGGAAGCCCCAGGCGGGCGACCAGCTCGGGCAGCGAGACCATGCCGCCGTAGGTTCCCCGGCCGAGCTCGTCGACCGCTGCGAGGATGCGCGTCGCGAGGTCGTCGCTCGCCGGCGCGGGCAGCAGCGCGAGCAGCTCACGGACCAGCGAGCCCGCGATCCGCGCCCGCGGCGAGAGCTCCCCGGCGACCTGGGCGAGCAGCGCCGCACGCCGCCCCTCGGCCACCTCCCAGCGCGCCCCCCGGCCGCGGGCGTGGCGCTCGATCAGCCCGCGCTCCTCGAGGCCGCGGAGCCCCTCCTCGAGGGCGGCCCGCGGGTGCAGCCCGCAGGCACGCAGCAGCTCGCCCTCCGCGAGGCGGCCCTTCAGCGCGAGCTTCAACAGGCCGCGAGCGAGCGCGCTGGAGGTTCCCTTCCGCACGCTCACACCCCCGGGTAGCCGGAGATGTCCGAGCGCCGCTCGACCTCGAGCAGGGCGTTCTGGAGCGCGGCGTCGAGTAGATGCTGCTCCTCGATCGAGAGCGGGCGCAGAAGCTCGGCGTCGACCTGCGGCACCCCGTCCTCGTCGACCCGCACCGCCACGCGACCGACCAGGCCCGCCGGGAGCTGGGCGTGGACGAGGTCGGTGACCACCTCGCTGCGCGCCAGGTCCAGGTCTGGGACGCAGGGCAGGCCCTGCTCGATCGCCGCGAGATACGAGCGGGCGGTCAGCACGTCCGGCTCTTCGGGGGCGAGCGCCTCGAGGGCCTGGACGAGAAGCGCCGCGGCGTCCTCGGGATGGCCCTGATGCGCGGCGAAACAGCCGAGGGCGACCAGCGCCCGGCCGAGCACGTTCTTCGCTCCGCTCGCCTCGGCCCGGGCGACCGCGGCGCGCAGCTGGGCCTCGGCGGCCTCGACGGCGCCGAGGGCCTCGAGGTGCTGCCCGAAGTCGCGGGCGACGCTGGACTGCAGCGCCGCATCCCCGAGCACCTCGGCGCGGGTCGCGGCGTCGGCGTAGAGCTGCGTCGCGCCGTCCGCGTCCCCGGCCTCGGCGTGGGCGAGGGCGAGCCTCTGGGTCGCGCCGAGCGCCAGGCCGGGCTCGCCCTGGCTTTCGTAGGCCTCGCGGCAGCGCAACAGCGCCGCCGCCCGCAGCTCGTGCAGCCCCGCCAGGCGCGCGATCGCGGCGATGTTGCCGTCGATCGCGGGCAGCAGGCGGCTCGCCGCGTCGAGCGCGGCGACCCGGCCGCGCAGCTCGTCGAGGGCGGGCAGCGACCAGCTCGGCACGTGCCGGGCGGCGCGGGCGCGGGCGGCGTCGACGGCGCGCTCGCGCAGATCGTCCGGCAGCTCCTCGAAGCCCTCGAAACCGGGGGCGTCGGCGCCGTGCACCGCGTGCCGCGCGAAGGCCCGCAGCGGCAGCACCTCGAGCACCTTCGGATGCGACCCCTCCCAGAGGATGTCGACCGCCTCCTCGGCGAGCGGCAGCGCTTCCCCCGCCCGGCCCCCGAGCAGCAGGATCTCGGCCAGCGGCTCGAGGCCGAAGGCGTAGCCGGCGTGCGTCGGGCCGTACAACGCGCGGCGCCCTTCCAGCCCCTCGCGCGCCACCGCCTCCGCCTCGACCAGCTCACCCATGCGCGCGAGCAGGTCGCCGAGGTTCATCAGGATGGTCAGGCGTGACTTCCGCTCCTCCTCGCCCTCGGCCGGGATGCCCGCCGCGGTGCGCAGCACCTCGGCGGCCGCGGGCAGCCGGCCGACCGCCGCGAGGATCTGCGCGACATCGATCAGCGCATCGGCGTAGGCGTGGCTGCGCACGCCGTGCTGGGCGCCGACCTGCTCGGCGTGGCGGCGGACCAGCTGCTCGGCGTCATCGGGGCAGCCTTGTTCGATCAGGGCGAGGGCGTCGTCGAGGATGGCGCTCATCGGCGGCTCCAGGGGTGGGGGATCGGTCCAGGATGCCATGTCCGCGGGGCGGAGGACCACCAAAAAAGGGGAGGCGCTGCTTTTCCCGGCGCGGGCGCCGGGCGTTGTCGGTTCCGCGCAAAGGGCGTACAGTCGATCAGACAGCTGGAGGAAGCCATGTCCGCGGAAACTCCCCCTCCCCCGCCCTTGCCCGGCTCCACCCCGGAGCCGTCCGCCGCACCGACACCGCAGCGGCCGAAGGAGATCGAGGACTTCGTCACCGAGTCGATCTCGATGCTGGAAGGGCTGGCCGCGAACAACGTGGAGAGCGCGCGGAAGCAGGCGCCGCAACCCATCCGCCGGTCCGCCGGTCCGGTGCCGCTCGCGTGGCAGGAAGCGACCCTCAACGTCGCGGCACGTTGCGGGGAATGCGGCGACGCCTTGCCGCGCGGGCGGCGCGCCGCGGTCGGCATCGGCGCGCCGGGCTTCCTCTGCCTGCCCTGCCTGCGCTCCCTCGAAGAGAGCGCCTGACGCTCAACCCTCGCGCGCGACGACCGGGCTCTCGGCCTGTTGGGGCAGGCGCCCGACGTGCGCCCAGTGGCCGCGCCGGTAGACCACGCCACCGAGCACGGCTTTGCACAGGAAGGACAGCGGGAGCCCCGCCCACACCCCGGCGACCCCGAAGCCGAGGGTGAAGCCGAGCACGTAGCTCAGCGGGATCTGCACCGCGACGGTCAACGCGTTGATGCGCAGGGCGGCGTTCGTCGCCCCCGCGCCGCGGAGCAGGCCGACCAGGGCGAGGTACACCCCGACCCCCGGCATGCCGAGGCCGAGGATGCGGATCCAGGTGCGGCTGAGGGTGAAGAGCGCGCTGTCCGGCGGCACGTCGAACAGCGCGATGATGCCGTCGACGCCGAGCAGGATCAGCCCGGCGAGCGAGGTGAGGATGCCGGTGCACAGCAGCAAGGATGCCCGGGTGACCGCCCGGGCCTCGGCGACATCCTCGCGGCCGAGGGCCATCCCGACCAGCGCGCCCGTCGCCTGCGACACGCTGAGGCCGGGGATGAAGGCGAGCGCCTGGATGCGCAGCCCGACGCCGTGGGCGCCGACCGCGAGCTCGTCGAGCGTGCCGAGCATGCCGACCACGGTCAGGAACGAGGCGTTGAGGATCAGCATGTCGAGCGCGGCCGGCGCCCCGACCCGGAAAAGCTGCCGCGCGAGCCCGCCGTCGAGGCGGAAGCCCCGTAGCCGCAGGCGCAGGGCCGGGATCCGGCCGCTGCCGAGCAGCCACACCATCACCGCGAGGCCGCAGGCCTGCGAGATCACCGTCCCGAGCGCCGCGCCCTGGGCGCCCAGGGCGGGCAGCCCGTAGTTGCCGAGGATCAGCCCGTAGTTGAGGACGACGTTCAGGACGTTGGACAAGAGCCCGGTCAGGAACGGCAGACGCGTGTTGCCGACGCCCCGGAAGATCCCCGCATACAGGATGTTCAGGTACGAGAACACCGTGCCGAGCAACATCGGCCGCAGGTAGGCGAGGCCCTGCTCGACCGAGGGTCCGGACGCGCCGAGCAGGCGCATCAGCGGCGCGGCCCCGAACCAACCGACGACCGCGACGGCGAGCGCGACCCCGACCGTCAGCGCGCTCGCCTGGGCGAGCAGGTGCTCGACCCGGCCGCGGTCGTCCGCTCCGTGGGCGCGCGAGACCAGCGAGACCGTGCCGACCAGCAGACCCATCAGCGCGACCATCAACAGGAAGATCAGCTGGGTCGCGTAGCCGAGGCCGGTCAGGACGACCTCGGACTCCGGCAGCCGCCCACACATCGCGGTGTCGACCGCCAGCGCGAGGACGTTGAGCAGGTTGAGGCCGATCACCGGCAGAGCGAGTTGGAGCAGACGTCGGAAGACGGACACGGCGGCCCTCTGCGTCGCCAGGGACCCCCAGCCTGCGGACGGCGGGCGCGAAGTCAAGGCCGCCGTGGACAGACACCCCGGTTGTCGTTCGGCGGGCGGCGCTGCAGGCGCGACTTGCCGACTCGCGCGCTCTCCAGGTCCGCCGCGGAGTCCCGACCAGCGGGACCAGACTCTCCACCAGAGACGCGGCGCAGGAGTCGGCCGCGGGCGCCGTCTCGGCGCCTTCCGCAGCTTCTTGCGCGGCCGGGGCGCGGGTCTCGGGGGCGGCGGCCATCGTACCTCCGTGAAGAGGAGCTCTGCCAAGGCCGGGACCGCGGCCTCGAGCCGCTGCCAAGCGTCCTTGGAAAGAACCGCGTAACACCACGTGTCGCTGCCGATGCAGCTGGCGAGCATGCGGTACTGCGCGGAGCCGTCGAGGATCCCGTTCAGCGTGTCGATGACCGGCGTCTGGAGGCGCGCGGCAACAGAGCCCGGCGTCTGGAGGCGCGCGGCAACAGAGCCCGGCGTCTGGAGGCGCGCGGCAACAGAGCCCGGCCGGTGCGGATGCCCTCCCGAAGTAGCGGCTCAGAAGCACAGAAACCTTGGTAGAGGGCCCTGCTGCCCTCCTGAAGTCGGGCAGCTTGGCGGCCAGCGACGAACAGCAACCAGGGAAAGACGTCCCCCCGCCAAGGTGCACGACTTCAGGA
>JAUIEM010000549.1 GCA_030428695.1 bacterium | reverse complement strand
CTCTTTGTCGTAGGTCGCCCGCTTCGTCGGATCGGCGAGGACCTTCCGCGCCTCCTTCAGCTCGCTCTTCAAGAACTCGATGAAGCCTTTGTGCTTCGAGCTCTTGATGTGCTGAAGCTTCTTCATCTGGCTCTTGAACGCGGTCTGGATCTCCGACTCATCCTTGACCTTGAAGTTCAGGCCGAGGAGGTGGTAGTAGTTGGGATACTTGATGTCTTCCGGGATGCCCAGAAGGTGGTAGTACCGGTTTTCCGCCATGGAACGCCTATGTCTGGCCCTAGTCGATCAGCCCACGATCCCTAACGTCCGCCGCTCAGAAGTCGAACTCCAGATCGGAGCTCACGCCGCTCCCCGCCTGTTCCTTCTGCTCGTCGAGCTCGTCGCTCGGCTCGTCCCAGCCCGCGAGGTCTTCGCCTTCGACTGTCTGCCCGGCCTGGTCGTCGGCGTAGGCGTACGGATCGTCGTAGGCGGCCGCGGTCTCGCCCTCGAGGTAGGCGTCGCCGGCGGCGTGGCCGTCGACGTCCGCGTAGGAGGCGTAGTCGTCGAACATCTCGACGAGCTCGCCCCGCTTCTCCTCGACCTGCTCTTCGGTGAACTCGGACTGGCGCCGGATCTCGGTGCGCGCCGTGTTGCCGGTCTCGACGTCCTTGGCGGTGATCTCGATGCGCCCGGACTCGTCGTAGCTGTAGGTCACCTGGATCTTCGAGCCCTTCGGGCGGCCCAGCGGCAGGTCGGAGATCACGAGCGTACCGATCTCGGTGCAGTCTTCCGGGTCGGGGCTCTCGCCCTCGACGACGGTGATCTCGACGGTGACCTGGTTGTCCTTGAAGGTGCCGAAGGTGCCGGTCTTTTCCGCCGGCAGCGGCGTCTGCTCGGGGATCATGATCACGTTCTTGCGCGCCCCGTCGGCCTGCAGCGCGACGACCCCGAGGGAGTGGGAGTTGACGTTGTGCACGCTCATCCCGTCGAGCAGCCCGAGGAACTCTTCGGGCACCGACTCGCTGAGCTCGGGCACCTCGACCTGCTCGCCGGCGTCGGCCCGCTCCTGCAGCTCGGCGACTTCCTTCTGCAGAAGGTAGGCGGCATATTCGACGGCGCCGGTCGCGACGATCTCGTCGGGGTTGACGCGCATGTCGATCGTCTTCCCGGACACCCGCTCGAGCATCTCGCGCACCATCGGCATCCGGGTCGAGCCGCCGACCAGCAGGATGTGGTCGATGTCGTCCCAGGTCAGGTGCGCCTTCTCGAGCACGACGTCGAGGTAGGTCTCGGTCTGCTCGAGCAGCGGACGCGTCATCTCCTCGAACTCTTCGCGGCTGATCTCGACCTTGAGGGTCTGGCCCTGGCACTGGGAGAAGACCTTGACCTTCGGCTTGCGGCTGAGCGCCTTCTTCGCGTCCTCGACCTTGTTGCGCAGGTCCTGGTTGGCCTCGAGGTCGTCGCGCGGATCGATGCCGTGCTCTTCGACGAAGCGGTCGGCGATGTAGTTCAGCAGCTCGTCGTCCCAGTCCTTGCCGCCGAGGCGCCGCTCGCCGTCGGTCGCGAGCACCGTGATGTTCGTGCCGTTGATGTCGATCACCGTCACGTCGAAGGTCCCACCACCGAGGTCGTAGACGAGGGCCTTGGCGTGGGTGTCGGTGTTGTCGAGGCCGTAGGCGAGGGCGGCAGCCGTCGGCTCGTTGAGCACGCCGAGCACGTTGAGCCCGGCGATCTGGCCGGCGTCCTGTGTCGCCTTGCGCTCGGCGTCGTTGAAGTAGGCCGGGACGGTGATCACGACGTCGGTGATCGACTCGCGCACCTGCTCTTCGGCGTCGGTGACCAGCTTCTTGAGGATGATCGCCGACAGCATCTCGGGTGTGTACTCGTGGCCGTGGATCTCCTTCACCCAGTCCGGGTCGCCGATCTCCCGCTTGATGAACTGGATGACGCGCTCGGGGGACGTGACCGCGCAGTCCTTGGCGATCTTGCCGACGATCACCTCGTCCTCCTCGAACAGGATCACCGAGGGCGTGATGCGCTCGTTGTCGCTGTTCGGGATGATCGAGGCCTTCCCGGACGAGTCGAAGTGCGCGATGGCCGAATAGGTCGTCCCGAGGTCGATCCCGGCGATCTTTCGTACCTGACTGGTCATGTGACTCCCCTCAAGACGGTCCCGCGAGGCGGCGACCTCTCACCGGCGCGCCGTCCATGGCGTCCGTTGGCGTAGGCCTGATTGTGGCAACCTTATTCCGTAATTTCAAAGGATGCCAGAGCCTGCCGGATCACCTTGTCCCGGAGCTCAACGTTTTCCTCGAGGTCGTAGGACGCGAGGATGAACGCCTGATTGCCTGTGATGATGAAGACCTTGCGGGAGAAGATGCGCCGTTCCCCCTGCTCGACGACCACCTCGGCGACGCACTTCTGGGTGTCTCCCGCCGGGTCCTTCTCGACCGGGGAGATCCGCGCCGCGTCGTAGGCGGTGGCGAAGTTTTTCGACACGTCGAGGGTCAGGGACACCAGGCCGTGCTCGCCCATCAGGCTCTTGACCGGCGGCTCCCCGAAGAACATCACGTGGATCTGCGGCTGGAAGCCGTTCTCTTCCGGTCCGACCCAGAAGTGGATGCCCTGATGCTTGCCGCCCTCCCAGCCGTCCGGGATGCGGATGCCGTACCGCCAGGCCCGGTCGACCTCGCGCTCGCCGAGGGTCAGCTCGGAGGCGCGGGAGACGACGATCGGGGCGGCGCCGGTGGTGTCCGACGGGCGGATGGTCGTCGCCGGCCCTTCGCCCTGCAGCCGCTCGAGGAGCTTGTTCGCGCGCTCGGTCAGGATCTGGTTGAGCTCTTCCTGGGTCAGGGCGCTCCGCGACGCGACGCTGGTGTCGAGCTCTTCCTGGGCGTACTCGCCCCAGTAGGACTCGTCGGGCGCGTCGACGCCGCGTTTGTGCCAGCGCACCTCGCGCTCGAGGTAGAAGGTCATCGCGCCTTTATCCGTGATGCCCTTGTAGGGCCAGCGCATCGTCACCGTCTGCCGCTCTTCGTTGTCGGGATCGAGCCGTCCGACGAAGATGCGACCGGTCTTGGTGATCAGGATGTCCCCCGACGCGAAGCTCGCGAGCAGGAGGGAAAACAGCAGCATTCTCGCGGGTCTCATGGTGTCCCTCCGTCGCCGAAGCTCTCGACCCCCAGCGTCCCGTAGCTCTCCGACCGTCGCACGACCTCCATCAGCTCCTGGATCAAGCCGATCTTCTCGGAGCCTTCCAGCTTCTGCGACACCTCGAGGATCGCGACCAGGTCGTGGCGGTCCTCGATCTTGCGCAGGTCCAGACCCTGATCGTCGGCCTTCTTGAGCCGGCGGATGACCTCGGTCAGAGCCCGCTTGTGGGACTCGGTGGACTTCGGGTCGCTCATCACGTGGCCGAGCACCTCGATCATCGGCCCGACCTCGGTGAGCGACAGGAAGTTGAGGTGGCCGGTGTCCTCGCCGTGCAGCAACGCCGCGAGCATGTCCTCGTTGGTCACGGAGGCGAGCTCGCCGGGATCGACCGTCGGCGGCGGCGGGTTGACCAGCTCGAGGATCGGCTTCCAGAAGATCGCGCCCGCGCCGCCGAGCAGCAGCAGGAACAGCACGAGCAGCGGCCACATCGAGCGTTTGGCCTCGGCCTCGGTGGCCGGCTGGTAGCCCGCCTCCCAGAGCTTGGGCCCGACCTGCACGTCGAGCTGGGTGCCGGTGTGGTAGTCGCCTTCCTGGGGCTCGGTGAAGTGGTCGTAGTCGACCCGCGACGGCTCGTCGGGGGCACGGGAGATCGCGTCGATGATCCGGGAGGCTTCATGCGAGGACAGGGCGCCGTCGTCGTCGGTCGAGACGAAGGCCTCGCGCTCGGGGAAGACGCTGTCGGTCGTCGTGCCTCCCTCGCCATAGGTGTCGATGTCGGCGAACATCTCGTCGAGGGTGTCGCCGCCGCCGTAGGCGGGCTCGTTGCCCGAGGACTCGAGGTCGGCGATGAAGCTGCTGCCGGTGCCGCGGCCGCTCGGGCGGCGCAGGGCGTCCTCGGCAGGGTCGTCGTAGCCGTCGACCGTGTCGATGCCGTAGCCGTCGTCCTCGGACTCGTATTCGTCGCTGCTGAAGCTGTCCTGGGTCTCGCCGGTCAGGAAGCTCGCGCCCCCGGCCGCCGGGAGCTCTTCGGTCGCCTTGCCCTGGAACTCGCTCGCGGTGTCGAAGCCGTCGCCGCCGGTGTCGAGCGAGCTGCCGCGCTGCTGCTGGTAGAAGGCCTGGGCCCGGCCGACCTTGCCGTCGAACAGGCCCTGCACCTCGTCCTGCGAGGCGTTCGGGTCGGAGACCTGGCCGTCGAAGAAGCCCTGCAGCAGCTTGGGCTTGTCGGGCTCGACGGCCTCGCCGCCGAGGTAGCCGAGCGGCTCTTCATCGTCCTCTTCGCCGCCGACGGCGCCGCCGAGGTAGCCGAGCG
Organism: bacterium; assembly: GCA_030428695.1. The sequence continues at coordinate 464 of JAUIEM010000549.1, read as the reverse complement.
ACTCCCCGTCGTCCTCCTCGTCGGAGCTGCCGTAGAAGTCCTCGAAGCGCGTGCTGATCCTCGACTTGATCGCTTCGGGGTCGAGCTCGGCGGAAGCCTCGGCGCGGCGCTCGAGCTCGGCGGCGGAGGCCGAGAGATCGATCTGGGGCGCGAAGTCTTCACTGCTGTCGGAGACTTCCGGGCTTTTCTTGGACGGCATGGCGTTGACTTCCAGCTTGGGTTGCGGCGGGTTGCACCCTCCCGCTGTATCGTAATCGCGCCGGCACCGATTTGCAAAGCCGTCGGGCCCCTGCGAGGCACAGTCCCGCGCGCTGTCGAGGGCGATGAAAAAGAGATTTTCATGTTGAGGGGCCGCCGCCCCCCGCGCTGAAAAGCGTCGCAATCGCCTCGCGCCGATGCTATGAAGGAGGAAACGCCCGGAATAGGCGGTGGGAACATCATGCCCCAACTGTTGCAAAGCAAAG
>JAUIEM010000052.1 GCA_030428695.1 bacterium | reverse complement strand
GTGATGCGCTTCTGGGGCCGTTGATGCGCTTGTGGAACGAAACGGGGCGGTGGATCAAGCCCGGAATCAGCGGACGGTTACGGATCAGTGACTACGGATAACTCGCCGCTTCCGTTGTGGGTGAATGTCATCTCGTTGCCGTTGCGGTCTTCGTGGGAAAGCAAGACGCCCGTGCTGTCGAAGACGCGCTTGAAGCCGTCGGGCTCACGGTACGTGTACTCTCCGCTGCCGCTGTCCTTGGTCAGGATGCAGAAGTTCCCGGTAGGCGAGATGTAGTCGCTTCCGCTCTTGACGAACACCTGGTCGGTGGCCTTGCCTGTCCAGCGCGTGACATCGCCGTTGGTCGCGATCTTGAGCTGCTCGTTGTACAGAAAGTCCCAGCCCGGACCGAGGGGGCCCGTGTACTCGAGGTGGCTGGCGAAGACGCGGGCCATGATGAAGCCGAGCTGGCCACGGCATGGCGTGGCCAGGTCGACTTTCGTGAACTCCACGCCCCCTGTGGCGAGGGTGATCGTCGTCTCGCAGTCGCAGAACACGCAGGTCGCCTCGGAGCGCTGGTCGTTCTCAAGGCAGTACTCATTACCATCAGCGCGGCGCTCGTTCTCCGCGAGGGCGAGGCTTGGGGCGATAGTGGCTATAGCCAACATCACCATAAACTCTTTGATTCTGGAGGAGGACACATCTGCTCCTGGCCGCAGGGGCGGCGTTGCTGCTCGTCTGCGTCTCGTTGAACGAGAGGAAACGTTCGGCAGCGGGGTGTCCTTTCAGCATGCGTGCTCAGGCTGGAGCTTTGCCCGTAAACTTTTTCGATTTGATGTGAATTTAACACTCTGTGACAGGGAAGGCTCGCGCGTCTGGCGTTGTAGTGCGCACGGTCGTGGGGTTTAGAGCGTTGTGCTCGGCCTACGACTTTGTGGGAAGTTCATATTCGGCACCCGCCTGCCAGCCCTACCCACGCGCACGAGTCCTCGACGGGGGCTGGCACCGCAACCAACGCAGCGTCTCCGCGGCCGAATGATCGACCCGTCGTGTGCGGTTCGCCTCCGGCGCAAGTTCCGCCTCCGGCGCAAGCCCGACGGTTTGTTGATTCCAAGCTATTGACCTCAGCGTCAGTTCTGTCCCGGTCCGGCGGGCGGGGGTAAACCCCGCCCCTACCTCCGGAAAGAACGTACACACCGAGGTAGGGGAGGGGTTGAGCCGGCTGTGACGCGGGGCAGAACTTCTGCTGAGGTCAGTCTTAGGGGCCTCCGCCCCCTCTTCCTCAGCCCGTTGAGGCAAGCGGGCTCAGAGCCACCACTCCGCCGACAGGCCGAACACGAGCTCCTCGCTGTCGAGCTCCTCGCGCCGGTTCCGGCTCAGGGGCGCGGCATCGCTCAGCCCGCGGAAACCGACGAAGGCCTGCAGCTGGGGCCGTGCGAAGGCGCCTTTGCCGGCGTTGATCGCGACGAAGGGGTAATCGCGTAGACCTGCCCGGTCTACCCCGCCCGGCGAGCCCGGACAGAACCTACGCGGAGCTCTCACACGGCGCTCGCATCCGCCGGCATTGGCCACAGCGCGTGGGGCCGGATGTACGCCTGCTCGAAGGCGTCGACGATGCCCGGCCAGCGGTGCTCGAGCTCCGCCCAGTTGTACTCGCTGGCGCGCGGCGTCAGCGGGTTCCAGTCCCGCCGCTCCAGGTGCTCGGAGGCGAACGGCGCGAAGGCCCACGCGCTGTCCTTGAGGGGCAGCCGCACCCACGGCGTCAGCACCGCGAACAGCGCGTAGCGGTCGACCTCGCCGGGACGCGTCCCGGGGGCGAAGGCCGGCCGGGCGGAGTCGCGCTGCTCCCGCCAGGCGAGCAGCTTGTTGGCGGAGACGACGGCCTGGGCGGCGCCGGTGCTGCGCGGCTCCCGGCCCGCCAGCTCGTACAGCGCGAACGCGGCGACGACGAAGTCGTGCCCGTCGTAGCGAGCAGGCGAGAAGCGCTGGTCGAAGTCGTCGAAGTCCGCCCCGCGCAGGGCGACCGCCTGCTCGTAGATGGCCCGGGCCCGGGCGGGGCTGGACCCGGCCAGCGAGAACTCCGCGAGCACGCGCTCGGGGCTCGGCCGCCGGGCGAGGGCCTCGCGCCAGCGCAGGTAGGCGTGCCCCGCCCGGCCGATGTCGGCGAAGATCAGCCGGTTGCCCTCGCCGAGGGCGTCGCGCAGGGTGCGGGCGACCGCCTCGAGCTTCTCGGCCAGTCCGTCGCCGGGAGCGTCGCCGAGCAACGCGACCAGGCGCTTCGTCGCGACCATCAGGTAGCGCGGGTCGAGGAGCTGCTCGATCGCGCCGGGGGTCTCGGTCAGGAGCCGGGCGTTCTCCTTGAGGTAGTGGACCAGGAAGGACAGGGCCGCGAGCGCGGTCTGCGCGCTGGAGGAGAACGAGGCGTGGAAGGCCTTGCCGATGGCCGCCGCCGCTCGCCCGCTGATGCCGGCCCTGGCCAGCGCGGCCTCGACGCTGTCGCCGCCGCGGTCTGCCAGGTCGGCCATCGCGATCGCGTGCTCGGCGGCCTGCAGCGAGCGGCCGACCTCCCGGGAGGCGTAGACCCCGAAGGCGAACCAGCTCGGCAGCAGGCGCGAGGTTCCGCCCGGCCGGAAGCGCGGGTCGAGGATGGCCTGGAAGTGCTCGGCGATGGTCGCGTAGCGGTCGTTGATCTCGCGGTTGCGCGCGACGGGCGGCAGCTCGAGGTCGACGTCGCGGAGGGCGCCGAAGACCGCCTCCGTCGGCCGGTGGCGGAGCCTGATCTCGAAGCGCTTGCCGGTCCGGAGCTTCGCGGTCGAGTGGAAATCGTCGAGGAGGATCGTGCGGCTGCTCATGGCGGTCCCGTCCGTGCCAGGTGTCTGCACGAACGGAGAGCAAGGCCGGGGCCACACGGGCTCCTTCCCCCAACCATGCGCTTTCAGGAGGGCTGGAGCCGCCGGATGCAGCCCCGTGCAGTTCCTCGGATATCAGGAATTTCTGCGCGCTGCGCTCAGCCCTCGATCCAGCGCACCTCGACGAAGGACGGCGCGGCGGCGCAGCGGACATCCTCGAAGGATGGCCGTCGCACGGCGGTCAGGGACAGGCCCGCGAAGCAGGGGTCGCCGCCTTGACGACGATCCGGTGCTTCTTCCCGGTGCGGAGCTTGAGGCCCCGGGTGCGCAGGGTACGTGTCGATGGCATCGCTCTCTCTCCTCGGTCAGCGGACCTCGATCTTCCGCAGCTCGTCCTGGCACAGGTGCCGGGCCTCGACGGTCGGCCCGTGGCCGAGGTCGTCGATCACGACGTAGGACCAGTAGCCGCTGCTGACCAGCTCGATCTCCTGCGTGTTGTCGGCCCAGGAGAGGAGGAGACGCAGCCTCCCGACCGGCACGACGAAGGTCTGGTTCTGGCCGTAGGAGAGGGACACCCCGTCGATCAGCTCGGGGGAAGTCAGCGAGCGCGATCCGGGTGTGGAGGGCACGGCCACCGTGCAGCCCTCGTGGCGCGCCTCGGTCAGCACGACGGTCAGCCGATGCAGGCCGGGCTCGGTGCGGGCGTCGTTGTCGAGCAGGACCGTCAGGTCACAGGACGCGCCGTGACCATACAGGATCACCGTCTTCTTCACCCCCTCGGTCACCCGCGGCGCGATGGTGAACAGCACGGGATCCCAGCTGTCACCGGCATGGATCTGCGAGCCGACCGGCACCGTGTTGTAGACCGCCGGTTCCGCATCGGTGTGGACCGGTCGCGCATAGCTCGCCCCGAAGCTCGCGCCTTCCGGAGGGTCGACCTTCAGCCGCACGACGTCGCTGTGGGTGACGATGAAGCGCAGCTCCCCGGACGGCAGCGCCGGGGCCGGCGGGGGCGGGTCGACGAGGGATTGGACGGCGGCGCGCTGCTCGAGCTCCGAGCGATTCTCCGCTTCCTCCGCTTCCCCTTCCGCGGGCGGCGCCTCGACGACGCGAAAGCTCTGGGCCGCGGACTCGATCTCGTGCTTGACCGCCCCGCTCTGGTCCCCGTAGCACAGGCGCACGGTGTAGGGCCCCGCCCAGTCCTCGCGGATCCTGACGGCGAACACGAGCTCCTGCCCCTCGCCGCGGATCCGCTCGGGACCGCAGGTCTCGACGACCTCGAGGTTCCGGCCCCGCGGCACGCCGATCTCCGCCCAGGCGTAGGACCAGGCGTCGAGCTCCCCGCGGCGGCGGAGGGTCTCCGGGAACCAGTCCCGGACGCGCATCGCGAGCTGCAGCTCCTGGCCCTGATGGAATTCCGGCAACGCGGTCGCAGGCATCGTCTTCCCCCGGATGATCGCTCCGTAGAGGGGAATCCCCCACCAGCGATGCCGGAGGCGTGTTTTTTGGGATAAACCTACCCGCTGTCCGCGAGCCGCGTCGCCAACCCCCGCGCGGCCTGGTTCGCCGGGTCGATGGCGAGCACCCGGCGGACGAGCTCTTCGGCCTCGCGCGGCGCCCCGCGGCCGGACAGGATCTCGGCCTGGGCGAGCAGGCCTTCGACGGCGAGGCGCAGCCGGCGCTCGAGCTCGAGGGCGTGGCTCTTCAGCTCGAAGTTCTCCTGGCGCAGGCGCAGGATCTTCTCGTCGTCCGCCTCGCCTTCACCCCGCTCCGCCGGCCGCTCCGGCAGCTCGTCGATGTTCGGAGGAGGACGCAGGCGCCGCACGAGCTGCTTGAGCGCCGCCTCGGCCTTGGCGAGCTCTTCCTCGATGCCGGGCAGCTGCTGGGCGTAGGCGTCGTGGAAGGCGCCCTCGAGGCGCTCCTGCTCGGCCTCCTCCTCATCCTCGGCCCGCGCGTACTCGAGCCGCAGACGGCGCATCTCGAGGTTGGACAGGCGCATCTGGATCTCGAAGATCGCGCCCTCGACGCCGAGCACCTCGGGGAAGGCCTCGCGCCCCCACAGTCCGGGATCCTCGAGGTCGGCGGCGAGCTGCACGACTGAGTGGGAGAAGTACAGGAAGGTCAGGCCGAGCACGAGCAGGTCGCCGCCCTGCAGCTGCGCCTCGACGATCTTGCGGCCGTTGACGAGGGTGCCGTTCTGGCTGCCGAGATCCTTGATGCGGAAGGTCCCGTGACTGTGGGCGAGCTTGCAGTGGGCCCGGGAGACGCCCGGGTCGCGGATCACGAAGTTGGCCTGTTCTTCCCGGCCGAGCAGGACCACCCCCTGCAGCGGCAGGGTGAAGACCTCGCCTTTCTGGGCGCCCTGCACCACCCACAGGCCGGCCTCCGCCGACTTCCGCGGATGGCGCCGCTCGAGTACCGCGCGCAGCGGGCTGACGAAGGCGTCGGACAGGGTCTGGCGCAGCTCGCCGAGCTGGTCGCCGAGGGCCTGCAGATGACGGCACTCGCTCGACAGGTCGCGCATCCGCGCGAGCAGGTCGCTCAAGTTGAACATGCGGGTCTTGTGGACGGCGCCCGCGCCTGCGCCGAAGGGATCCATGCCTGTGCCCACCGCTGGCGGCAGAGGGCCATGCTACGGAACCCGCGGGCCCTGTGCAACCCGGCGTCATGCACGGTCGTGCAGAACGGCCGACGCGCTGGCATCGGGACGGGAGTTGTGTCACTGTGGGGACAACGCAAGTGAGGATCGGGCATGAACCGCTGGAAGTCCTTCGAGAGCCGCTTCGGCAATGCCGGCAGCGCGCCCGGCTTCGAGATGTGGTTCGCCGTCGTGATCGACGCCCGGTCGAAGGTCGCGCTGTGGCTGCGCTACACGACCTTCACCCCGCAGCCGAAGACCGGCGGCGTGCCGGTCGCGATCGTGTGGGCCTCGTTCTTCGACGCCGAGCATCCCGAGAATCACTGTTTCGCCGCCGAGACCTACGAGCTCGAGCACGCGCGCTTCGGCAAGACCACCGTCTCCTTCCCCCGCGCCCTGTTCAGCCCGGGCAAGCTCGAGGGCAGCGTGCAGACCGACAAGGGCGAGCTCGGCTGGACCCTGAAGCTGATGCACCGCTTCGACGCCCGCGAGCGGGTGCCGTGGAACTGGGCGCGGCGGCTGGCGCGCAGCGAGGGGACGGTGGTGTCTCCCTTCGCGGACTTCAAGGGCGACATCGCCTGCGGCGACAAGACCATCAACGTCGACGGCGCCCGCGGCACCCTCGGCCACGTCTGGGGCACCCGCCGGGTCGATCAGATGGTGTGGACGATGGTGCCGGCCTTCGACAACGACCTCGACGAGACCGCCGTCGAGGTGCTCTCCCTCAAGCCGGGCGGCCTGTCGCCCCAGCTTTGCATGGCGACCCTCGTGTACCAGGGGCGGGTCTACACCCAGAGCTCGCTGTGGCAGTGCATCCGCGGCGAGACCGCCGTCGAGTACCCCTTCCTACGCTTCCGCCCGCGCCTCGGCCACGTCGACCTCAGCGTCAACGGCCGGGTCAATCCCGAGCAGACGACCCACTTCCTGTACAAGAACCCGGACGGAACGGAACGCTACGTGAGCCATTGCGACATCTCCGACGTCAACTGCTTCGTCGAGCGGGCCGGCCAGCGCCGCGAGCTCAACGCCCGCTGCGGCGGCGCGATGGAGTTCCACGGCGGCGCCCCTTGGGCGGACGCCGAGTACCTCAACCCCTTCGGCATCGACTGAGCCGTGGCCGGCTTCGAGGAGCTCTGCGGGCGCTGGCGGCGGACCGTCGGCTTCAGCGAGCCCCTCGAGAGCTTCGCCGGCGACGCGACCTACCGGCCGCCGGAGCCGGAGGAGGTGCCGCCGCCGGCGACGGGCGGCGTCGGCTTCGAGTGCCTCGAGCGCATCGGCCAGGGCGGCATGGGGGATGTGTTCCGCGCGCGCCAGACCGACCTCCGGCGCGTCGTCGCGGTCAAGCAGCTGCGCGGCGGGAAGTCCGCGGGCTTCGTGCTCGAGGCGCTGACGACCGGCCATCTCGAGCATCCGAACATCGTGCCGGTGCACGCCCTGGTGAAGGACCCGGGGGGACGGCCTTCGCTGGTGATGAAGCTCGTCGAGGGGGAGAGCTGGGAGGAACGGCTCGCGCGCGGTGAGGAGAACCTGGTCGCGGGGGTCGAGATCCTGCTGCAGGTGTGCAACGCGGTCGCCTACGCCCACAGCCGGGGCATCGTCCACAACGACCTCAAGCCCGCCAACGTGATGCTCGGCGCCTTCGGCGAGGTGCTGCTGCTCGACTGGGGGCTGGCGGTCGACGTCAGCGGCCGGGAGGACAGCGCGCTGCGGCGGCCGGCGGCGATCCGCGGGCCCTGCGGCACGCCCGCCTACGCCCCGCCCGAGCTCGCCCGGGGGGACGGCGCGGCGGTCGGCACCTGGACCGACGTGTACCTGCTCGGGGCGCTGCTCTACCGGCTGCTCGCCGGGCGCCCGCCCCACACGGGGCAGAACCTCCTCGAGTCGCTGGTCGCGCGCATGGACGGACCCGACCTCGGGCTGCCGGACGCCCCGGAGGAGCTCGCCGCCCTGTGCCGGCGCGCCCTCGCCGACGAGCCGGCGGAGCGGCCGGACGGCGCGACCTTCAGCGCCGAGCTGCGCGCCTGGCTGCGGCACCGCGAGAGCCTGCGCCTGGGGGCGGCGGCGGAGGCGCACCTGGCCGGGCTCGCCGGCCTCGAGGAGCAGGGCCGGCGCCACGAGCTGTACGGCCGCTGCGGCGAGGCCCTCGCCGGCTTCCGCCAGGCCCTCGCCCTGTGGGAGGACAACGGCGCGGCCCGGGACGGCGCCCGCCGCGCCCGCCGGACCTGGGCGCGGGCCGCCCTCGCCTTCGGCGACCTCGGGCTGGCCGAGAGCCAGGTCGAAGAGCTGCCCGCCGACGAGGCCTCGCCGCTGCGCGCCTCGATCGTGGCCGCGCGGACCCGGCGCGAGCGCGAGCGGCGGGCGCGGCGCCGGCTCGGCAGGGTGCTGCTCGGGGGGACGGTGCTGCTGGTCGCGCTCCTCGCCGCGGGGCTGTGGATGCGCGAGAGCCAGAACCGCGAGCTGCGCCTCCGGGCCGAGCTCGAGTCCCGGGCGGCGACCCTGCGCCGCCTCGACCTGCGCCTGCGCGGGTATTCCGACAGCGCGACCCTGGCCGGCCTGCAGGAAGCGGTGCGGGTGGAGATCGCCGGGTTGCGGACGCTGCAGGCGGAGCATCCGGAGGAGAACGCCCTGCCCCTGCTCGAGGGCCGCGCCTACCGGCTCCTGCACCTGCGGGACGAGGCGGGGGAAGCCCTCGACCGCGGCCTGCGCGCGGCCGATTCCCCCTGGACGGCGCAGGTCGGGCTGCGGGAGCGGGCGCTGTTCTGGCGCGCGGCCCTCGGCCTGGACCGGCTGCTCGCCGCCTCGCTGAGCCGCCAGAACCGGACGCGCCGCGCCGAGCTCGCGTCGCTGCGGGCAGAGACCCTGCCGCGGCTCGAGGTCGACCTGCGCGGCGCCGAGGCCTCGCCCGCTCTCGGAGAGCTGGCCGCGGCCTGGCGGGTCTTCCTGACCGATGGCCCGGAGGCCGCCCTGCCCCTGGCCGACGCGCTGGCGGCCCGCGGCGGGCCCGAGCCGGGTGCCCACAGCCTCGCGGCGCTGTGCTGCATGCTCGCCTCGCTCGACACCGGCGAGCGCGTCGGCGCCTCCCTCGACCGCGACGCCAACCAGCCGATCATCTGGCTCGGGCGGGCGATGCTCGGGCTGAACCAGCGCCTCCATGACGTCGCCGAGGAGTCGCTGCAGCGGGCGCGGATGCTCGACCCCGACTCCTGGGCCGTGCGCCAGGCCACGGTCAGCCTGCAGATCGAGCGCGGCGCGCTCGCGGCGGCGGAAGCGGGGCTGGCGAGGCTCAGCGACAGCCTGTTCATCACCGTGTGCCGGGCCGACATCGCCCTTCGGCGCGGAGATTCCGACGCCGCCCTGGCGCTGGCGGAAGAGGCCGCGCGCCTCGCTCCGGACTCCCACGACACCTGGTACGCCCTCGGCGAGGTGCTGCGCCAGCGCGGGGACTTCCCCGCCGCCCTCGAGGCGGCCGAGCAGGCGGTCGCTCTCGAGCCCCGCGTGCCGCGCGGGCTGCAGCTGCGCAGCTGGCTGTACCGCCAGCTCGACCGGCGCGACGCGGCCTACCGGGACGCCGAACGGCTCGCGCGCGAGCACCCGCGGCTGGCCAACGGCTGGGAGCTGCTCGGCCAGATGCAGAGCGAGGACGGCGACCTCGCGGCCGCGGCGGAGAACTTCCGCGAGGCCCTGGCGCGCGATCCCGACTCGCCGATCGGCCTCTACGGCGAGGCGCTGATCGCCTACCGGCAGGAGCGTCCGGAGGCGGAGGCGCTCGCCAGTCGCGTGCTCGCGGTGCATCCCGACTTCGTCGACGCCCTCGAGCTGCGCGCGATCCTGCGCAAGGCGCGGGGGGACGCCGTCGGCCTGCGCGCCGACCTCGACCGGCTGATCGAGCTCGCGCCCTCCTACGACTTCCACTACCAGCGGCACATCCTGCTGATGGAGCAGGGCGACCGCGAGGGCGCTCTCGCGGACCTGATCGAGATGCTGCAGACGCCGGAGGGCGAGGAGGTGCAATTCCCCCTCATGTACCGGCAGGGGAAGCTGCTGTACGAGCTCGGGGACCTCGAAAGCGCGATCGCGACCTTCGAGCTGTGCCTGCCGATCGCCCCGACCGAGGAAGACCGGGCCATGGTCGAGAACGCCCTGCGGCAGCTGCGCGCGCTGCGCTGAGTCCGGCGAGGCGGAGACCTCAGGCCGTCCACAGGCGTGACACCGCCTGGATGTCGCCGATCCGCCCGGGTCGGGCGATCACCAGGGCGGTGAAGAAGCCCTCGTCGAGCCTGCCGAGACCGACCAGCAGACGCACCGCGTGCTGGGCGGTGTCCCAGGCGCTGCCGCGAGCGTCGGGCAGGACGGCGACCAGCTCGGGGCCGTACAGGCGCGAGAGAAGCCTGCAGAGCTCGTTGCCCGCGAACAGGGACAGGAGCAGGGAGGCCGTGCGCTGCTCGCGGGGGGACCGCGCGGCCCTGCCCGACGGGACCCTGGCGGCGCCGAAGCTCCCTCGCCAATGCTGCGCGACCCGGTCGATGTCCGCGAGGCGATGGGGCCGCTCCACGCGCAGGGCGTGGAACAGCACGAGCAGCCCACCCGCCTCGAGGACCCGCACCACGACGGCCCGGGCCAGGTCCCGCAGGCTGGCCCCGGGTCCGGGGAGCTGATCACACACGCGCTGGAAGCCGGGCATGTCCGCGACGACCCTGCGCAGCTCGTCCGCGCTGAACATGTCGGCCAGCACAGCAGCGAGGGCCCGCTCCCGGGGCTGCAGGGGGCGCGTGGAGCCCGGCCCCCCCGCGGGCCGGGCGGGCTGCCCCAGCCCCTGGGCCACGGCGTCGACTTCGCTGGCCCGCGCCGGCCGCGCGCTGCGGACCGCGTCGAGCAGCTGCGCCGTCGCCCGGCGGGCGCTGGTGTCGCCGGCGATGCTCCGGGCGACCTCCCAGGCGGAGGCGGTCCTGCCGGGAAGGCGTTGTGGGAGCTGGCCCGGCAGGTCAGCCGCCAGCCGACGCAGCTCGTCGGCCGTGAACATGTCGACGAGCAGCTCGGCGAGGCGTCGCTCCGCCGGTCGCAGGCTCGTCCCCCGCAGGGGCGCGCGGGGGGCCTGGTGCCGTGCGCTCGGTCCACAGCTGCGGGCGACCGCCTCGATGTCTTCGCGGCGTCCGGGGCGCGCCTCGCGCATTCTGCGGAAGAGCGCGGGCAGCACCCCATGGGCCTCGACCTGCAAGGCGATCGCGTGGGCCAGTCCAAGGGCCGACGCGCTGGTCGGCAGCTGGACTTCGATGCGGCTGCCCGCGGGCAGATCGAAGGGCAGGCGCCGCAGCTCGTCTTCGCTGAACAGCTCGGCCAGCAGGGCGGTCACGTGCGCCGTGCGGCTCCCGACGCTCGTGGGGGAGGCCGGACGCGCGACCGCCAGCCGCACCCAGGCGTCGAGAGCGTGGAGCAGCCCGAAGGCGGCGCGCACCTGCTCCGCGGCCCGATGGGAGCGCGGGGCGCGGCTGAGCTGGACGAGCACCGCCCCGAGACGAGCGTAGCCGCGCTGCGCCGCCTGGGCGGGCCGCCGGGGGTCGGGGCCGAGGGGCCGCAGCACGTCCGTCGCCGCCGCCGGCTGTCCCACCGGGGCGGGCAGGCCGCGCATCGTCTCGGTCAAGAAGGCGTGCACCTGATGGCGGATGCCGTCCAGCACGGGCAGGGTCCGCGCGGCGGGCGCGGATGCACGGAGCAGACGGAGCAGGCGGAGCACGGCGGGACGGATGGAGATCGCTGGCATGACACCTCCGGACAACCTACACAAGTGTACAGCGCGAAAGGCCGGGTCCGAAGGTGGGGGACGCAGGTGACCAAAGCGTCAGCGCGAAGCCACGGGAAGTCCCCCGGGGGATGAGCCGGTGAACGAGGAGATCGTCGTCACGGAGGACGTGCCAGAGGACGGCCTCACTCCCCGCCGCGTGGCTCCGGCAGCTCGCCCCGGGCGCGCCGCTCGAGCGCCTCGACGGCGGTGACTCCCAGGGCGCGCCAGGCGCGGACCTCCGCCAGCTCGAGGCCGGTGTCGCGCCAGGCCCGTGCCTCGTCCGGAGCGTCGAGACCGGCCTCGATCCAGGCGCCCGCCGCCGTCGCGTTGAAGCCTTGCGCGCGCCAGGCATCCCGGACCTCCTCCCGCAGCCCGAGCGCCCGCCAGGCCGCATACTCGCCCGCGGACCAGCCTCGATCGGCGTACCCGCGCGCCACCTCCGCGGGGATCTCGTGCCGGAACCAGTCCCGGGCCGAGCGTGGGTCGAAGCCGGCCCGCGCGTAGGGAGCGATGTCCGGCGGGCGCATCTTGCCGAGCTGGTGCCAGGCGAGCAGGTCCTGTGGTCCGACGCCTGCATCCCGGAGGGCCGCGGCCAGGCCGGCGGTCCGCCAGGCCCCGCTCAGCTTGCGGAGCCAGCCCTTGACCTCCGTCGGCTCGAAGCCCTCCGACCGCCAGGAGGCAGCGAGCTCCGCGCGCGAGATGCCGGCATCCGCCTTCCAGGCGAGCGCCTCGACGAGCGGGATGCCCCGCGCTTCCCAGGCGTCCCCGAGGCCGTGCGGCGCGATCCCGAAGCAGGCGATGCCGGCGAGCGCGGGGAAGTCGTCGAGGTTCACGATCGACGCGGGGTCGAGCGGCCGCGCCATCCACGCGCGGTCCTCTGGAGGGATATAGAAGCCGAGACAGCGACCCTGCGCCTCGAAGACCAGGATGTCCTTCCGCCAGGTTTCCAGCCGGTACTCCATGGGTGCTCCGATGTCGGGGGCCCGACCTGGTTCGCTGCAAGATACACGAACAACCTGCCGGGAGCTCCGATCCCGATCCCGATGCCCGCCCGCCCGCGGAGGTGAGGCCAGCCCTTCTGCATAACCCCCGTCTTGTAGAGCACGCCGTAGAAAGGCATGTCGGTCTTCATGTAGGCGGCATCGGTCCGGCCTTCGCCGGGTCTGCGGCGGCGGCGAGGAAGGCCGAGACGTACCGCACCAGCTCTGTCACCATGCTCTGTCCTGCCCCCTTGCCCTTGTCCGACGGCGCGACCCGTTTCGACAGGGCGTCGCGGCTGTCGGTGTTCCTCCTGTCGCTCCGGCCGTGTTGTAGCCGCCGCGAAGGGCGCCGGCCACCTGCTCGTTGGAGCATTCCAGAACACCAGCTGCTACCCTTGCGTGTTCAATCGCCTGTTGCATGAGGAGTAGTGATGGGAAAGAAGTTGACGGCCGAGCTGCTCGGCACGTTCATCCTGGTCTTTGGAGGATGCGGGAGCGCGGTCTTCGCCGCGGCCTTCCCCGACGTCGGCATCGGCCTGCACGGCGTCTCGCTGGCATTTGGCCTGACGGTGGTCGTGTGCGCGTACGCCTTCGGTGGGGTCTCGGGCTGCCACCTCAACCCTGCGGTCTCGGTCGGCCTGGCCTTCGGCGGGCGCTTTGCGTGGAAGGAGCTGCCGGGCTACGTCGTCGCCCAGGTGCTCGGCGCGATCCTCGCGGCCGGTGCCCTGGTCGTGCTGCTCAAAGGAGGCCCGGAGGCCTATGATCTGGTCGAGGGCGGGCTGGCGGCCAACGGCTACGGCGAGCACTCGCCCGGCGGCTACAGCATGGCGGCGGCGTTGATCGCCGAGGTTCTGCTGACCTTCATCTTCCTGATGGTCATCCTCGGGGCGACCTCTTCGAGCGCGCCGATCGGTTTCGCGGGCCTCGCCATCGGCCTGTGCCTGACGCTGGTGCACCTGGTCGGGATCCCGATCACCAATCTCTCGGTCAATCCCGCCCGCTCGACGGGACCCGCGGTGTTCGTCCAGGGCTGGGCCTTGAGCCAGCTGTGGTTGTTCTGGGTCGCGCCCCTGGTCGGTGGCGCCGCCGCGGGTCTGCTCGGCGGCTGGCTGTTCGCCGACGCTTCGAAGCTCGACACGGCCGCGCGCATGGACGCCGCCTCGACGAAGCTGCCCGACGAACGCTGAGACCGCACGGGAAAGTCGTTCCGGAACGTCCCATCCGCGACCCCGGCCTGCTCCGACCATTGCCCTGCTCCAACAAGGCTACTTGCAGGACAGCCGACTCGCTGGGGGTCTGGGGGTGCTGCAGCGTATCCGCAAAAGTCGTAGGCTGGACGTCTGGTCTCGGAGCGAAAAGGGGCGGGCGCGATGGCCGACGAGGGCGTGCATCCTGGGAGCATCGGCTACGGTCTCTTCCTCGGCCTCGGGCTTGTGTTGATCGCGGTCTTCCTTGGCTATCTGATCGGCCAGGTCCGGATCGCCTACCACCTGCAGACCGGGGACCCTGCCTATGCGCGCTTCTGGGACGACGCCCGGCGCGCGGTCGAGGGAGGCGCCGGCGCCCCGGACCTCATCGACCTGCGGGCGCGGTACGGCGGTGAGCTCGAGTTCTACTTCAATCAGACGGAGGACGGCCGCGTCGAGGCGCAGCTCGAGAACCTGTTCCTGCCGATTGCCGGGCTCGGAAGCCTCGCCTTTCCCAGCTTCCTCCGCCACCGCTTCGCCTCGCTGGCCTTCGTGCTGTTCAGCTTCGTCTGCGTCGCCTGGCTGGTCCGGGCCGCCGCTGCCCGCGCGACCCGCGGTTTCGGCTTCGACGCGCTCGGCAAAAGCGAGCGGCGGCGCAAGCTGTACCTGTGGCACTTCGTGCGGGTCCCGGACACGCTGCTGATCGCGTGGGCGGTGACCTTCGGGGTGGTCGTGGTCGGCAGCGTCGTGCGCGCCGTCGTCGACGCCGACGGCCTGCGCGCGGCCTACGGCGGCTCGGTGCTCGACGGCTCGCTGTTCTGGTTCATCCAGGCCTGGGCGAGCACCTGGTGGCTGCTCGCCCTGCGCGCGGTGGTCGACGTCGCGCTGATCCGTCGCGAGAAGGATCCGGACGAGACCCTGCTCGACGATCTGATCGTCGCGGCGATCGCGGCGCCGCTGCTCGTCTTCTTCGGCAACCCCGCCGTCGATGTCGGGGTGGAGTGTCTCGCCGGCATCCTGCCCTTCCTGCTGTTCAAGCTCTACCTGCGCCGCCGGGGCAAGGCCGGGCCGCCGAGCGCCAAGCAGAAGTTCATGGCGATCCCATACACCGAGCTCGGCTACATGTACAACGTCTTCGACGAGGTCGAGGCCGGCCGCACCGAGGGGGCGCGGCAGAAGGCGCTGATGGTCCAGGGCTGCGGCTGCCTGGCGGTGTTGGTCGTCGGCGGCTTCATCGTCGAGCTCATCGGTTTCGTGCTCGCGGGCTGAACCGTCCGTCGGAGCTCCGCTGCGGCTGCCGCCCGGCTCCGGCTTGAAGGCGCCGGGGCGCTCGTGCAGACTGGGGGGCATCCTCCCCGAGCCGCCCTGGAGAGCCCGATGCAGCGCGTGATGATCACCGACTTCTGGACGACGGAACCCGACGTCGAGCGGGCCGCCCTCGACGGGGTCGCGACCGTCGAGACCCTCGGCGCCGAGACGGAGGAAGCGCTCGACGGGCGCATCGCGGCGGCCGACGCGCTGCTGGTCTGGCACGACATCCGCATAGGCCCCCGCAGCCTGCGCCAGCTCGAGCGCTGCAAGGTGCTGGTGCGGGTCGGGGTCGGCTTCGACAACGTCGACCTCGAAGCGGCCGCGGAGGCCGGGGTGCCGGTGTGCAACGTGCCGGACTACGGGGTCGAGGAGGTCGCCGACCACGCTCTCGCGATGCTGCTCGCCCTCAGCCGCAACCTGCTGGCCTGGAACCGCGACCTGCGCGCCGCCCCTCCGCGCTGGCAGCCGCTCGCCTGGCCCCGCACGCCGCGGCTGCGCGGGCGGGTGCTCGGCATCGTCGGCCTCGGCCGCATCGGCACGGCGATGGCCGTGCGGGCCAAGGCCCTCGGCCTGCGGGTGAAGTTCTACGACCCCTACCTCGCCGACGGCCGCGACAAGGCCCTGGGGGTCGAGCGGGTCGAGAGCCTCGCCGAGCTGCTCGAGCAGAGCTTCGTGCTGTCGCTGCACACGCCCCTGACCGACGAGACCCGGGGGATGCTCGACGCCGCGGCCGTCGCACGGCTGCCCGAGGGGGCGCTGGTCATCAACACCGCCCGCGGGCCGATCTGCGACACGGCGGCGCTGCTCGCCGGGCTGGAGGAGGGGCGCCTCGGCGGCGTCGGCCTCGACGTGCTGCCCGGGGAGCCGGCGGACGACGACGACCCGCTCGTGCGGGCGGCGCGCGATCCCGGCTCGGTCGCGCACCAGCGCTGCCTGTTGACGCCGCACGCGGCGTTCTACTCCGAGGCGGGCTTCGAGGAGATGCGGGCGAAGGCTGCACGGGAGGCGCGCCGCGCCCTGCTCGGGGAGCCCCTGCGCAACCGCGTGCGCTGATGGCGCGCCTGCACGTGCTCGGCATCGCCCAGGACGCGGGACACCCCCAGGCCGGCTGCCGGCGCGCCTGCTGCGCGCCGGAGCGGGGTCGGCACCTGCCCTGCAGCCTCGCGCTGCTGCGCGGGGACGACCTGTGGCTGCTCGACTGCAGCCCCGCCCTGACCGAGCAGCTCGCCCGGGTGCGGGCCATCCGCCCCGGAGCGCGGTTGCGGGGCGTGTTCCTCACCCACGCCCACATCGGCCACTACGCCGGCCTGCTGCAACTCGGCCGGGAGGGCATGGCCTGCGCCGGGCTGCCGCTCTACGCGATGCCGCGCATGGCGCAGTTCCTGCGCTCCAACGCTCCCTGGGAGCAGCTCCTGCGGCTCGGGAACGCGCGCCTGTGCGGGCTGGCGCAGGGGCGCGCGGTCGCGCTCGGTCCGGAGCTGGCGATCACGCCGCTCGCAGTGCCCCATCGGGACGAGTACTCCGAGACGGTCGCCTTCCGCATCGCCGGTCCGGGAGCGGCGGCCCTGTACCTGCCGGACATCGACCGCTGGGAGTGGCCGCTGGCGGCCGAGCTCGCCCGGGTCGACATCGCCTGGCTGGACGGCACCTTCTTCTCCGCCACCGAGCTGCGGGGGCGCGATCCGGCCCAGGTTCCCCATCCGCCGGTCGTGGACAGCCTGGCACTGCTCGGCGGGCTCGCGCCGGCGCTGCGCGCGAAGGTGCGCTTCCTCCATCTCAACCACACCAACCCGCTGCTCGCGCGCGGCGGGCCGGAGTGGCGGCAGGTGGCCGAAGCGGGCTGCCACGTCGCCGCCGAGGGGGAGGTCTTCGATCTTCGCAGCGGGCGGCTGCGCGCCGCCGTCGGGACGGGCTGAGCGGCAGACCCTCGCCGGGTCGGACGGCGGCAGGCCCGCTCCGATCCGGTTTGAAGCGGGCTCGCAAGCCGGTTATCATCCGGGATCAGCGAGGAGGCGTCATGAGCGGTTACCCCCCCGGGTACCCCGGCCAGCCGGGCTACCCACAGCAACCGGGCCAGCCCCAGCAACCCGGGTACCCGCAGCAGCCCGGGTATCCGCAGCAGGGCTACCCCCAACAGCAGGGCTATCCCCAGCAGCAGGGCTACCCCCAGCAGCAGGGCTACCCCCAGCAGCAGGGCTACCCCCAGCAGCAGGGCTACCCCCAGCAGCAGGGCTACCCCCAGCAGCAGCTGCCGGGGCACGCCCAGAACCCCTACCAGCCGGGAACCGGCGGCTACATGCCGGCCCACGGCCAGAACCCGGGCTACGCGATGCCGCCAGGCTTCGTCAACGATCCCGCCGCCGGCGCCGGCCCCTACGATCCGACGGCCGGCAACCAGCCGCAGCAGCAGGCCGGGCCGAAGCCGCCCCCCGGGGCGACCGGCATGCCCGTCGCGCCCGGCGGCGTCACCGACCCGCTCAAGGAGTCGTCCTTCGGGCTCGGCGTGGTGTCGGTGGTGCTGACCCTGCTCAGCGCGAGCTCGTGCCTGCTGATCAACGCCTTCCCGCACTACTCGCTGGCGCTCGCGGTGCAGGGCTTCCTGTCGCTGCTCGCGATGCTGCTCGCGGTGATGCAGTTCAAGGACGCGAACAAGCTCTTCGGCGGCGTCTCGATCTTCCTCGCCCTGTGCGCGATGGGCTGGGCGTGCGTCTTCACGGTGCTGATGATCAAGAGCCCGCCACGCCCTATGCTGTCGGATGTCGAGCTCGAGGCCGAGGCCTGGCTGCGGCTCCTGCACGAGGCCCAGGAGGCGCACAAGGAAGGCAGCGGTACGTTCACCGCCAACTTCGCCGAGCTCGCCAAGCAGGACCCGTCGCTGAACAAGCTCGCCGACGGCAGCCAGGACGGCTACAGCTTCGCCCTCGAGGCGGACGGCGCCTCCTACGAGGCGACCGCTTCCCCGGAGAAGTGGGAGGAAGGGAGCGAGACCAACTTCTTCATCGATGAGGATGGGGACGTGCACTACAACTACAGCGAGGGCCGCGCCGCCCGCGGCGGGGACAAGGTGCTCAAGCTGGAGTGATCCGGCGCCCGCGGGGGCCAGGAAGCGATGATCAGCAGGATCTTCGTCGACAATTTCCGCTGCTTTACGAACTTCGAGCTCTACCCCGAGCGCATCAACCTGTTGCTCGGCCGCAACGGAGCCGGGAAGTCGTCGCTGTACGACGTGCTGCGCGCCGTCGCGTGGCTGGTCCGGGTGGGCAGTGAAGTCGAGCGTGAGTTCCCGCTCCAGTCCCTGACGCGTTGGGACAGCCGCGCGCGACAGCGCGTCGAGCTCGATGTCGAAGGCAACGGAGGCCGTTATCGCTACCACCTCGTTGTCCGGCAGGAGCTCCCGACGCGGCGAACGTCGATCGAAGAGGAGCGGGTGACGTTCGATCAGAAGACCCTCTACAGCTATTCGGGTGGCGCTGTCCAGCTTCATGACAACGACGGAGCCCCAGGGGCGACGTTCCCTTTCCGCGGAACCCGGTCGTTCCTCGCACAGATCGACGCGCGTCCGGAGAGCAAGGACCTCCACTGGTTCCTGCGCTTCCTTCACGGCCTCTGGCCGTTGCGCCTGGACGCGCGACACATGCGCGGAACGAGCGTTCGAGAGGAGGAGGAGCTCCGTGATGACGGCTCGAACTTCGCGTCGTGGTACCGGCACCTGACGCTAGAGGCGCCCGACCGGCTTCAACCCTACTGGGATGCACTTGCCAGGGCCTTGCCGGGCTTCCGCGGCCTCGCCCTGCACAGCGTTCCTGGCGGTGCGCGCGATCTGGTCGTGAAGCTCAGCACGGGGACGTCTACCTACGAGGTCGCATTCGAGGAGCTCTCCGACGGCCAGCGCGCGCTGATCGTCCTCTATGGCCTACTCTGTGCGGGCCCCGAGCAGGCCTGCCTGATTCTGGACGAGCCCGAGGCACATGTAGGGCTGACGGAGGTACAGCCCTGGCTCGTCGAGCTCGACGATCGTTTCCAGGACCAGGGGCAGCTGTTCATCATCTCTCAGCATCCGCAAGTCGTCGACTACTTCGCGGCAAGTGCGCCGTTCTTGCTCGACCGACCCGATGAAGGGCCTGTGCGGGTGCGACCGGCACCGCTGAGCCGGGCAGGCGGACTGACGGCCTCATCCCAGCTTGCGCGTGGCCTCGTCGATGGGTGATCGTCGCAGCCTGCGCGGCGTGGTTCTGGCCGAAGATCGTCGTACGGAGTTCGGTGCGGAATCGGAATCGGAATCGGATTCGGGCCTTCTTGACACCCCCATCAGGTATCCTCGCCCTGAACCGTTGTCCGAAGAGCACGGTGCGAGCTGTGGACGGGCCCACCGTCCCGAGGGGCGGCATGGAAGCGACGACGTTGGACGTACAGATCAGTCCGACCGATCTGGCTGGGTTCCTCCGCACCTCCGCCTGCCCGAGCTACCTGGCGCTGCGGCTGCGGAAAGACTGGACGGCGGCGCTGCGCGAGCGCTTCGGCCTCGAGAAGCAGCCCCTCGACCCCCTGCTCGCCAGCGGAGGTCTCGCCTTCGAGGCGGCGATCAAGGCCGAGCTCGAGGCCGGTCCGCGCCCGGTGCGCGACCTGACCGGGCTGAAGCCGTGGCAGGTCGCCGAGCTGCTCGCGACCCTCGACGAGCCCTGCATCCTGTGGCAGGTGGCGATGGAGGGGCGGGTCGGCAGCGTCGCCGCCTACGGCATCGCCGATCTGCTCGTCTACGACCCGGAGCCCGAAGGCCCGCGGATCCGCGTGGTCGATGTCAAGGCCAGCGCGCGCGAGAAGGTCGAGCACCGGCTGCAGGTCGCCCTGTACGTGCGGCTGCTCGCGCAGATGCTCGAGGGGCGCGAGGCCACGCTCGAGGGGGCGGTGCTGTGCCGGGCCGAGCCGCGGCTCGACGCGCTGGTGCCCTTCGACCTCGCTCTCTACGATCTCGCCCTGGACGTCCTGACCGAAGTCTACGTGCCCCGCGCCCTGCGCGAGGAAGAGCCCTTCTTCAACCTCGGCCCGCGCTGCGCCGGCTGCGAGTTCTCCCGGGTCTGTCTGCGGCGCGCGAGCGAGGATGCGGGGCGGCCGGCCCTCGTCGGCGAGCTGCGCGACCTCGACCTCAAGGCCCTGCACGGCCGCGGGGTGCACACCCTGCTCGAGCTCGCCGGCCTGCTCGAGGTCGAGGGCGGGGTGCCGTGCGAGGTCAGCGACACCGGCCAGGCCCTGCTGTCGACCTGGCCCCTCGGCGAGCGGCTCCCGCGGGTGGTGCTGCGGGCCCAGGCGATCGCGCGGCGGCTGCGGCTGCGCGCGAGCGATCCGCGCTGCGGGCTGCCGCGCACCGCGGCGAGCTCGCTGCCGGGCGGGCCCGCTGACCTCTTGCGCATCTATGTCGACGTCGCCCACGACTACCGTGTCGGACGGCTCTACGCCCTCAGCGCGCTGCTGACGCGTGAAGGCGAGGAGCGGCGGGTGACCTGCCTCGCGCCCGCGCCGGTCCTCGACGAGGCGGCCGAGCGGGCGCTGATCGGCGACTTCCTCGCGGGCCTGCACGACGCGCTGGACGAGCTCTCCGGGCGGCGCAAGCGGCTGCCGCTCCACCTGTTCCTGTGCGACCGGCTCGCCCGCTCGGCGCTGAGCGAGGGGCTCCGGCGGCACCTCGCCGAGGTCGGCGACGCGACCTTCCTGTACGACTGGCTGAGCCGCACCTCGAAGGCCGACGAGCTCAACGTGTCATTGTTGATGGATGAGGTGAGAGAGCAGCGCAACCTGGGCTGGCCGATCGAGACCCTCTACACCGTCTCGGCCGGGCTGCGTTTCGGCTGGGGGAAGCTGCGCGAGCGCTTCCGCCGCGGCTGCTTCGACACCGCCGCCTGGCAACAGCTCGAGGACGGCGGCAAGCGGCTGATGCCGGTCGCCTACCACGCGGACTCGGGGGTTCCCCTCGGCTACGCCTACGGCGCCTGGGACGCGCTGCCCGACGACGAGCGGGTCGCCGACTTCCGGGTCAGCCGCGACGAGCTGCTCGGCTTCCTCGGCCAGCGGCTCGAGGCCCTGCGCTTTCTCGCCACCCGGCAGCTGCGGGCCAACCCCTGCCTGTTCAAGTCGCCGACGCCGCTACCGCAGCGGGGCAAGAACAAGGCGCTGACGCGCTCCGAGGCGCTGCGCGAGTTCCTGCGCCTCGAGTTCGGGGCGCGCAAGGAGAAGCTCCTCGAGCGCTTCCGCCGCACGCCCGCCGAGCGGGTCGCCGACGGCTACTGCGCCCTCGGCTCCTGCGTCGAGGTGCGCGACGCCGGCGAGCGCACCCGCTTCCGGCTGCGCCTGCTGCCGCTGCCCGGGCACCAGCTGCTGCGCTACAAAGAGGGCGACCTCGCGGTGCTCAACCCGGCCCAGGAACCGAACGCCGAGCAGCAGGGCGTGCACAAGGGGGCGATCGTGCGCCTCGACGCGGTCTCGCCCGAGGCGGTCGAGGGCGAGCTGCTCGGCTTCGGCAAGCGGGCGACCCCGTACCGCTTCAGCCACGTCGAGGTCGCCGTCCGCGAGGGGCAGCTGTACAGCATCGACGAGCTGGTCGACGACCTGCTCGCCGACCGCCAGCACGAGGCCTGCGTGCGGGCCCGCGGCAGCCTGCTGCACCGGGCCTTCGACGACGGCCCCGAGGCCTTCGCGCAGCCGGCGCCGCAGACCGCCCTGCAGCGGGCGCAGACCCTGCTCTCCTTCGTGCCGACCCTGACCGAGCGTCAACGGGTCGGCGCGCTGCTGCTGGTCCGCCGCCGGCTCAGCCTGCTGCAGGGGCCGCCGGGCACCGGCAAGAGCTTCACCCTCGGGCTCGCCGCCCTGGTGCTGCACGCGGCGCGGGTCGACGACACGCGCCTGTTCATCGGGGGCGTGACCCACACCTCGGTCGACATCGCCCTGTTGAGCATCAAGCGCCGCCGCGAGGAGCTGCTCGCCCGCGACGATCTGCCTGCGTGGCTGCGCGAGCGCCTCGAGCAGCTGCGCCTGGTGCGGCTGGTCAGCGCACACCGGCCCGGTCCGCCCGACATCGACAGCATCGCCCCCCGCGACGAGCCCGACCGGGTGCGCGAGCTGTTCCGCGGGCAGGCCTGCGTGATCGCCGGCACGCCGTCGGCGGCGCACAACCTCGCGGCGGCCTACAGCTGGCCGGTGCGCTGGGACCGCGAGCTGTTCGACGCCGCGATCCTCGACGAGGCCTCGCAGATGACGGTGCCGGCGGCGCTGCTCGCGACCGCCTTCGTCGTCCGGCGACAGGGGCGGCTGTTGCTGGTCGGCGACCACCGGCAGATGGCGCCGATCTTCATGCACGAGTGGCAGCGCGACCGGCGCCGCTCGACCCTCGACTTCCGGGTCGGCGCCTCGGTCTTCGAGACGCTGCTCGACATGGGCTTCGAGCGCGTCGCCCTCGATCGCAGCTTCCGCCTGCACCGGGTGCTCGCCGACTTCATCGACCGGGCGATCTACCAGGCCGACACCCGCTTCCGCTCCGAGCGCAGCGACGTGCTCGCGCCGCTGGAGGGGGGCGATCCGCTGGTGCGGGCGGCGCTGCTGCCCGACTTCCCGCTGGTCGTCATCGAGCACGGCGAGGGCATGAGCCAGCACCTGAACAGCCTCGAGGTCGAGCTCGCCGCGCGCATCCTCCGGGCCTGCGTCGACGAGCTCGGGCTGTGCGCGGCCGACGGGGTCGGCGTCGTCGTCCCCCACCGGGCGCAGCGCGCGGCGCTCGAGCGGCGCATGCCGGGGCTGAAGAAGATGCGCGCGGTCGACACCGTCGAGCGCTACCAGGGGGGCGAGC
The DNA here is from genome assembly GCA_030428695.1 of bacterium. The sequence goes on along the minus strand of JAUIEM010000052.1, from coordinate 10,806 downwards.
GCGACGTGATCGTGCTGTCGGCGACCGCCTCCGAGCCGCACGCCCTCGAGGCCGAGGCGCGCTTCCTCTTCTCCCGCAACCGGCTCAACGTCGCGATGAGCCGGCCGCGCAAGAAGTTGATCGTGATGGCGAGCGAGAACCTGTTCCACTTCCTCTCGGCGGACATCGAGCTGTTCGAGAGCGCGGCCCTGTGGAAGCTGCTCCGCTACCGCTACGCCCGCACCGAGCTGTTCAGCGGCGAGGTCGAGGGCCATCGGGTGCGGGTGCTCGGCTGCGGGGTCGGCTGAGATACCGGTCCGAACGCTCCCGGTCCGGGCCCGCCAGGTCCGCGGAGCCCGTTGCCCCACCGTCCGGCGCCTCGTGGGGCGCGTCGACGCGGGTCAGCGCGTCCTCCATCTGCACGCCGACCTCTCGCAACAGCCGCCACTGGCTTCCCGCATAGGCACCGAGGCTGAGCAGCAACAGGCCGAAGACGATCGGGAGGACGCCGAGGCCGAGGGCGCCCGTGAGGCTGCCGACGATCGAGTTGCCGGCGATCAGACCGACGGCCAGCAGCAGTCCGTACCCGGCCAGCCAGGCGATGCCCGCCACGCGCGCCAGCAGGTCGAAGATCCTGCCGGTGGCCTCCACCCGGTCGAACTGCAGCGCGCCGGCCGGCATTGCGCTCTCGTGCGCCCGCGCCTCCGAGACCCGGTACAAACGCTCCCAGGTTCTGTGCAGGGCCGCGACCCAGCTGCCGAGGAACAGGCCTGCCGCGCCCCAGACCAGGCCGTACACGCCGAGAGCGGCGCCGACGAGGAGCGAGGGAAGGATGCGCGCGTCGCCGGAGGGCAGGGTCTGCACGGCGTCGAAGAACACGTAGAGCCCCACCAGCAGCTGCAGGAGGCCGAACTGGATCAGGGCGGTCCGCACGAGCCCGTGCAGCGAGTGGCGCGGCGGGCGGGCGACCCGGCCGCCCGAGCCGCGTACCTGCCGGGCGAGCGCGCGTTGCGCGACGAACACCCCTTGCAGCAGGCTGCTCAGGCGTCCGATGCCGAGCTGGAGCCCGAGCAGCAGCACCACCGAGCTGAACCAGCTCGCGCTGACCAGGCTCACCGCCCCTGCGGAGCGGAACAAGGCGCCGGGTTCGAGGACGAAGAAGAGCAGCACGGTGCCGAGCAGCGCGGGCACGCAGCTCAAGCGGAACGCCAGCGCCCCGCCGCCCAGCGCGGGCAGGCGCAGCGTGTGGCTGGGCTCGGTGAGATCGGCCTGCCCAAGGAGGCACGCCTGCGCCCTCCCGACCAGGTGCAGGACCCAGGCGCCCAGGACGGGCAGGAGCGCGAAACCGAGCCCGACGCAACAGACCGCGACACCGAGCGCACGCGACGGGGCGATGCGGGCGTCGAAGAAGGGGACGTAGCGCTTGGCGGCGAGCCCGGCGGCGAGCAGGCTGAGGGTCGTGTTGGCGGTCGAGACGCCGAGGGTGGTGCTCCAGGCCAGGAGCCAGGGGAAGTCCGTGGAGGTTGGTGGACGCATGAGCTCACTCGTGGTGGGGAGACTGTCCTTCGCTTGCTCTTCCTTCACGGCGGAAGGAAAGGCCTACCGACCTCCGCATAAGTTCTTCCTCGTCCGGCGGGCGGGGGTAAACCCCGCCCCTACACGGTCATCGAGAGTTGTCTGACAGCATGTGGGGGAGGGGTTCACGAGGCTGTCTCACGGGTCCAGTCAGGTGCGCCTTTTTCGCACGCCTCCGATCGTCCACCGATTGTGTCGAAATCCAATGTAGGGGCGGGGTTTACCCCCGCCCGCCGCACGCGTAGGGACGTGCGTCATCGGGTTCCGTGAGACAGCCTCTTCACCCCCTCCCGTTGTTGGCCGGGAACCGACGTCCCCCTCCGGCACAGGACTTATGCGGCGGTCAGTACATTCACATCAGGGTTCTCTCTCTGGCCGGGCAAGGCTCACGGTTTTTCGATTCCCCTTTTTCGTTCCCCGTGCCCGGCTCCGCGTCCGACTTCCGACGTCGCGGCGGTGAGCTCCGCTTCACTCGACCGGGAACCTCGTCAGCAACACCTCGACCTGCGCGCGGCCGACCGGCCCGAAGTGCCCGCACAGGAAGATGCGCGCGGCGGGCGCGAGCTCCTCGAGCAGATGGACGATGTCCCGTCGGTTGTCCGCGAGGTCGTGCATGTAGAAGTGGACCTCCGCCGAGGGCCCGAACAGGCCGCCGCGGAAGAGGTCGCCGACGAACACCGCCTCGCCCGCGAGCAGCACCAGGGAGCCGGGGGTGTGCCCGGGCAAAGGCACGACCGTCCCGATCTGCCCGGGGAGCAAGGTGGGCTCCTCGATCCAGCGGTCCGCGACGGTCGGCTCGTAGCGCGCGCTCTGGTTCGCCTCGCGCGTCCACGAGGCGATCAGGCCGGTCGGCACCAGCGGGTCGTTGGTACCGCTCTCGAGCATGTGCGCGTCGCCGGCCCCCGCCCACACGGGAACGCCGTAGCGCTGCTGGAACCAGAGGGCGGCGCCGGCGTGGTCGGCGTGGCCGTGGCTGAGCACGACCGCGCGCAGCCGGGCGGGGTCGAAGCCCCGTTCCCGCAGCTGGGCGTCGAGCGTCGCGGCTTCCTCGGCAGCGACGGTGTCGAACAGGACGAGCCCGCTGTCGGCGACGAGCAGGTGCGCGTTGCTGTAGGCGATGCGGAAGGTGTGGACCTCGATGCCGCCGATGTCGACGACGGTGTAGCCGCTGGCGCAGCCGATGGGCAGGGCTGCCAGCAACAGAAGGAACGCCAGGGCGAGCCGCATCCTACACCACCTCATCGATGTCCGCGGCGGTCTCGACCGTGTCCGGATCGGGCAGCAGCACGACCTCGGCGGGCCCTCCGCTCGCCCGCAGCTCCGCGGCGTGGTCGACCTCGACCAGGCCGGGGGCCACGTGCGCGGCCCCGTCGACGGCGACCGTGCCGAGGAACAGGTAGATCGCGGCGACCTCCTTCAGGGACTCGCTCTGCCCTTCCCGCAGCAACACCTGGCGCCCCGCGTCGTACCAGGCGAGCCGGCGGTCCTGGTCCCAGGCGCCGTAGTCCTCCTGCTCGCGCAGGAAGTTGTCGAACTTGCGGCGCGCGACCTCATCCCACACCTGGGCCTTGAGCTTCGGCTGTTCACGCAACAGCTGCGAGAAGGCCTCGCGGGTGACCGTGCCGATCACGACGGGGGTCAGGGCGCGGGCCGTGGCGCTGCGCGGTTCCCCGGTCAGGAGGGCCATCTCGCCGACGATGTCGCCGCTGCCGAGCACCCCGAGGGTGACCTCCTCGCCGTCGCGCTTGCGGACGACGGCGAGGGCTCCGCGGGCGATGACGAACATGCTGTCGCCCTGTTCCCCTTCTTCGAACAGGACGTCGCCGGCCGCGAGCAGGCGCTCTTTGGTCAGCTTGCCGATCAGCGCGATCGCGTCGTCGTCGAGGTCGCGGAACAGCGGCGCGTTGCGGCACAGGGCCGAGGTCTCGGGCAGCGCTGCCCGGGAGGGGCGGCTCTCGAGCTCGTGCATGCGCCAGGCGACCTGCTCGAGGGCGGCGCTGCCGGTGCTCTCGTCCATCACACCCTTCTCGAGCAGCTCTTCGAGAGCGTGGTGCTCGAGGTTGAGCGCGATGCGCAGGGCGAGCCGGGTCTCGATCTCCTCGACGACCTCGGGCAGGTTGACCCGCAGGTCCTCGAGGCGGGTCTTGCTCTTCTGGACGTAGCCCTTGTAGGTCGCCGCGATGCTGTCGCGGATCTGCGCGTCGTCCGCGCCGAGCTCATCCAGGCTGCCGAGCACCTTCTCCGCCGCGAGCTGCTCGCCGCGCGACAGGTCGTACAGGAGCGCGAGCCGGCGCATCTGCAGGCGGCCGACCAGCGCCCCCAGGCCGAGGCGGTGCATGCTGCTGGCGATGAGCGTCCGCAGGCTGCGCTTGCTGGCGCGGCGCGAGGCGGGCGGGGTCAGGTCGCCGACGTTGACGCGGTCGAGCTGCAGGTCGATCTCATGGGACAGGATCTTGACGGCCTCGGCGCCGATGGTGCCCTCGGCGTAGGCGTGCCAGTAGGCTTCCCGCTCGATCCCGAGCGCCTGGTGCCAGTAACCGACCGCGTGCAGCTCGCTGCAGGTGGTCTCGAGGGCCGCACGGGTGCTGGCGACGTCGTCGCGCAGCTCGTCGCAGCGGCGCGTCAGCTCCGCCTCGACCTCCGCCCAGCGCAAGGTCTGCAGGCTGCGCAGACGGGACAGCTCGTCGATGCGCTTCTCGACCTTCTCGAGCACCCGCGCCCGGGCGGTCTTCTCCGCGAGCTGGTCGGGCAGGGGCGGCTTGTCGAAGCCGAGCCGGCGCAGCAGCCAGCCGGTGGTCGAGCCGTTGACCAGCAGGGTCAGCATCACGACGCCGGCGGTGACGAACAGGACCTGGCCGCGCAGCTCCTCGCTGATCGCCGGGTCCTGGATCTGGCTGAAGGCGAGGGCGAGGGCGAGGGAGACCGCACCGCGCAGCCCGCCCCAGGACATCAGCAGGGCCTGGCTGGGGGAGATCGGGTCGGCGAGGCGGTTCATCAGCGGGCGGAAGGCGAAGATCACGACGACCCGGATCAGCATCACCCCGACCCAGGCGACGAACACCAGGGACAGGTCGAACCACATCGCCCCGTGCACCTGCTGGGCGATCAGCACCCCGACCAGGAAGAAGATCAGGGTGTTCGCGATGTACGAGAGCATCTCCCAGAAGCCGTGCAGCACATGGGTCGCCTCGTGGCTGACGCTCGCCTTGGCGGGGCCCCCCATCCACAGCCCGGCGACGACGACCGCCATCACCCCCGACACGTGCAGGAAGCCCTCGGCGACGATCATCGCGAAGTAGGCGAGCACCAGGGTCAGGGAGATCTCGACCAGGGGATTGCGGAAGGTCCGGTTGATCCAGAAGGTGACGAGCATCGACAGCACCAGCCCGACGCCGAGGCCGCCCGCCACGACCAGCACGAACTGCAGCACCGGCCCGGTGAAGCTGAGGGCGACGCTGCCGAGCAGCAGCTTGACCAGCACCGAGAAGACGACGATGGCCGTCCCGTCATTGAGCAGCGACTCGCCCTCGATCAGCGTGGAGAGCCGCTTCGGTGCCCCGGCCTCGCGCAGGATCGCGACGACGGCCACCGGGTCGGTCGCGCTGATCAGGGCGCCGAACACCAGCGCGGTGGTCCAGCTCCAGCCCCAGCCCCAGCCGAAGCTGTCCAGGCCGACCGCCAGCGCCGCGGTCAGCCCGGTCGCGACGAGCAGCGCCGGGACGGCGAGGAGGATGATCGGACCTATGTTGCGGGCGAAGCTGTGGCCTTCCATCGCATAGGCCGACTCGAAGACCAGGGCGGGGAGGAAGACGAAGATCACCATCTGCGGCGTGATGCTGCCGGCGAACAGGGTCTCGAGGGTCTGCCCGAGCACCCCCTCGAGCGCGACGCTGCTGCGCAGGAAGCCGCACAGCGCCCCGACCAGGAACACCGCGAGGGTGTACGGGATCTTGATGCGCCGCGACAAGGAGCGCACCGCCGCGCCGATGGCGAGCAGCGAGCAGAAGACGACGACCGTCGCGAATTCCTGCGTGTGTTGCATAGACCGCTCTCAGTGATAGCAGTCTAGCGCAGCGTGACGCGCTGCGCAGCAGAACCGGCCGGACGGCGCTACTCGCCCCAGCGGCGCAGCCGGTCGCGGGCCCAGCGTACGTAGAGGACCGACGGGGGACCCCGCAGGCAGGCCCGGTAGGCCTCGACCGCCCCTTCGCGGTCACCGGCGAGGTCGGCGAACAGCCCGATGGTCCCCCAGGCGATCGCCTCGAGCAGCGGCCCCTGGGCAGGCACGGCCGGGCGGCGCGCGGCCGCGACCAGCTCCTCGGCGGAGAGCTCGCCTCGGGCGTAGGCGATCGCGAGGCCCAGGATGCCGGGCTCGCCGACATGCGCGGCGAGTCCCTCCGTCGAGCCCTCGGCGGCGGCGAGCCAGACGGCGAGCTCGCTGCGCGGCGGGTCGCCAGGCACCTCCAGGGCGGCGCGGAGCAGCTCTTCGGCGGCCGCCCGGTCGTCGCGGAGCAACTCGAGACGGGCGAGCGTGAAGAGCGCGCCGCTCATCCGCCGCTCGAGCCCGACGAGCCGGCGCTGGGCCTCGATAGCGCCCGCGAAGTCCCCGGCCCGACGCCGCGCCTCGACCAGCTCGATCAGGGCAGCCTCGAGCAGCGCCCCTGGCGGGAAGTCCCGCAACCGCAAGGCCTCGAGCGCCTCGGCGTGGGCGAGGAGCGTCTCGTAGGCGGTGACCGCGGCCTCCGGCGTCGGGGCGAGGCGGCCGGTGACCTGGGCGAGGCTGAACAGGTTCAACAACCACTGCGGGTTCTCCGGTCGCTCTTCCCGCAGCGCGCCGTTGAGCTCCCGGGCCTCGTCGAGCACCGCGCGCAGCGCGTCGAGCTCTCCCCGCGCGGCGTGGACCTGCACGAGCTTGGTCAGGGTGAGCGCCCACTCCTGGCGCAACACCGGGCTGAGGCCGACCTTCGCGAGGGCTTCTCGCACCAGGCCCTCGAGCTCGGCGTACAGCTCCGCGACCAGGTCGAGGTCGCCCTGGGCGTAGGCCCACTCGCCGAAGCGGTGCAGGTCACGGATCAGATCCTCGCGCGCGATCGAGTTGTCCGGCTCGTGCAGGAGGGCGGTGCGGTGCAGCGCGCAGGCCGCCTCGAAGCAGGCGCGCGGGTCGCCCTCGCCGGAGGCCGCGGCGATCTCCCCCGCCAGGCGCAGGGTGTTGCCCCGTGTGCGCTCGAGGTCTCCAGCGGGGATGGCCTCCACGAGCAGGTTGTCGAACAGGTGCAGGGCCCGCTCGACCCGCTCCTGCGCTTCCCGTAGACGACCCTGGCGCAGGGAGCGCTCGGCCGTCGTGGTCAGGGCGTAGGCGTGGGAGAGACGCGGCCCGTAGTGCTCGGGGTCGCGCGTCGTCAGCTCGTCGGCGGAGGCCAGCAGTTGCTCGGTCAGCGCGTCGACCGAGGCGTAGTCGCCGCTCAGCAGGTACATGTCGAGCAGCGCGGTGCCGACGAACACCACGCTGGAGAGCACGTCACCGCTCTCGGGGAACAGCGCGCGCAGCGCGACGAGCTCTTCGTAGGTCTCGGCGAAGACCTCCGCGGCGGCGGCGTACTCGCCCCAGAAACCGAGCGTCCGCCCCCACTCGAAGCGCGCGGCGGCCAGCTCGCTCCCGCGGCCGAGGTTGTACGGGTCGTGCCGGGCGAGCTCCGTCAGGGTGGCGAGCGCCGCCTCGCTGAGCGCGCGCGCCTCGGTGTCGCGGTCGAGGGCGAGGGCGATGCGCACCCCGGCGAGCTGGGCCAGCGCGTGCTCGGAGCGCAAGGTGGCGTTGTCCGGGTCTCGCTGGAGGTGCTCGCGGTGCAGCGCGCGCAGCTCCTGGTTGACGGCCTCGGCCTCGCGGATCTCGCCGCGGGCGAGCAGCACATGGGTGAGGTGCTGCAGCGTCAGGAGCTGGTGGTTGGTCGCGACGAGCGGGTCGGCGATGCCCTCGATCAGCACCTGGCTCTCGCGAAGCTGGGCGAGCGCCTGGTCGAGGCGTCCCTGCCGGCGCAGGACTTCGGCGTGGGCGCGCAAGAGGTCGTTCAGCGGTTCCCGGTGTGCGGCCGTCGGCCGGTCGTCGATCAGGGCCCGCGCATCCTGCAGGGCCGCCACGAGCGCGGTGTCGGCCGCGGCGAGGGCGCCGGACTGGAGCAGGGCGAGGCCGAGCTCGAGCTGCGCGCGGATGTGATCGCAGCGCAGCGCATCGTCGGGCTGAGGTGTGGCCGCGAGCAGGGCGGCGAAGCCCTCGACCACGTCGCGCGAGGCGACCACCGCGGTGTCGACCCCGCCCCACACTCTCCGCTGCAGCTCGGCGTACTGCAGCTGCGCGCGCAGGGCCGGCCGCGGGTCCGTGCCGTCGCCGATCGCCGCCAGCGTCCGCCAGCCGTCGATCGCCTCGCCGACCAGGGCGACGACCACGTCGTGCCCGCCGTCGTAGCCGAGCCGTGCCAGCACGCCGCTGGTCACCCGCTCGCTGACCGTGACGAGGGTGCGCTCGGCGGTGCGCTCCCGCTCTTCCGCATGGAGCCGCGCGGCGACCGCCCCGGCCCGCTCCTCTTCGAGCCGGACGCCCTGCTCGGCGAGGGTCGCCCGGGCGCCGAGCAATGTGACCAGGCCTCCGGCCAGGGCGAGGAAGCAGGCCGCGGTCGCGATGCGCAGGGCGAGGCGCAGCCGCCTCCGCGCGCTGCGCTCCCGCTCTTCCGCCGCCGTATCCGCCGCCAGGGCCGCCCGGCAGCGCTCGGCCTCGGCCCCCTCCCCGGCCCGTGCGAGCTGGGCCCGGGCGAGGCCGAAGTCCCGCGCGCCCCGCGCCGCCTCTGCGTAGGCCAGGCGCGCCCGGATCTCGCCGGCGTGCGCGGCGGGGTTCTCCGGCCACAGCTGGCGGGCCGCGTCGAAGGCGGCGATGCACTCCGCGTAGCCGGCGTAGCGCGACGCCCCCGTCCCCTCGTCGACCCCGCAGCGCTCGAGGTCCTCGCGGGCCCGCGCGCACAGCCGCCGGCTCTGGCGACGGCGCTGGAAGGCACGCAGCGCCTCGGCGAAGCTCTGCACGTCCGGGTAGCGCGCCGCGGGAGCGGCGGCGAGCGCCCGCTCGCAGATGACCCGCAGGCCGGCGGGGAAGTCCGCCCCGAACGGCGGCAGCCGCCCCTCGACCGCGGCGGCCAGCGCCTCGGTCAGGCTCGCGCCGGTGCGCGGCGGCTTCCCGCTGGCCAGCTCGTACAGCGCTCCGCCGAGCAGGTACACGTCGCTCGCCGGGCCCAGGGCGGCCCCGTCGCCGCGGGCGAGCTCGGGCGGCATGTAGGCCGGCGTGCCGGCCGGCTCGCGCACGGCCGAGCGGTGGCGCACGCGGCTGCCGCAGGCGGGGGCCTCGTCGACGCGGACAGCCAGCCCCCAGTCGAGCAGGGTGACCTCGCCGAAGTCGCCGACCATCACGTTCTCGGGCTTGAGGTCGTTGTGCAGGATGCCGCGGCTGTGGGCGTAGGCGACCGCGTGGCAGACCTGCAGCAGGATCTCGAGGTGGCGCTCGAGGTCGTCGGGGAGCGCGCGGAGCAGCTGCTTCCAGGTCTTCCCGTGCAGCAGCTTCATCGCCAGGCAGGGGGCGCCGTCACCGGTCTTCCCCAGGCCGTAGACCGGCACGATGTTCGGATGGCTCAGGGTGCCGGTCGCGACCGCCTCGGCGAGGAACGAGGCCCGCGCCGCCGCGGTGTCCTGTTCCGGCCGCACCCGCTTGTGGGCGATGTCGCGCTCGAGCTCCGGCTGCCGCGCCCGGAAGATCTCGCCCATGCCCCCGCGGGCGATACGCTGGATCGGCGCGCCGAGCACCGCCGCCTCGAGGGGCGGGGTCGGGGCCGCCGTCTCGGCCAGGCTCGGAGGGGTGAAGCGGGCGGTCGCGTCCGCGCTTCCGCCCTTCCCCTTGAGCCGCGCCAGCCAGTAGCGATGTGCGCTCGCGGAGTCCACTACTCGGTGAAGCCTCCTCCGACCCGTCCGGCGCTCGCGTCGTCGGCGAGCACCGTCCAGCCGGTCTTTCCTTCACGCATCTTCACGGGGCTCGAGGGCAGGCTGTCGCGGGCGAGCACCTCGCCGGTCTGGCGGTCGATCTGGCCGAACTCGAGCACCCCGGTCGGGCAGGACTGCACGCAGGCGCTACAGCGCACGCACTGCGGGTCCTCCATCGGGATGCCCTTGTTCGCGAAGCTCATGATGTCGATGCCCTGGTGGCAGACCGAGGTGCAGACGTTGCAGCTGATGCACTTCTTCTTGTCGGCGAGGATGCGGAAGCGCGAGAAGCGCGCGAAGATGTGCATCAGCGCCGCCAGCGGGCAGAAGAAGCGACACCACACCCGGCCGCTGAAGTGGAAGTAGAAGGCGATGCCGACGATGCCCCCGAGCAGCACGTCGACGATGTAGCCGTAGCTCAGCCAGCCGAAGATCGGGTGCGGGTTGCCGTCGGCGCCCTTGCCGTGCAGGATCAGGTTGAACACCTGCTCGATGCTCTCGTTCGGCGCCCCGGAGCTCCAGGCGAGCAGCCAGCCGACGATGCGTAGCAGCATCAGCGCGGTCGCGATCCACAAGAGCACCTGGCCGGCCATGTTCAGCTTGTTCCAGAAGGGGCCGTGGGGCATCTTGTGGCGATGCGCGTCGCCGAGGGTCTCGGCCAGGGCCCCGCACGAGCAGATCCAGCCGCAGTAGGCGCCCTTCCCCCACTTCCAGATCATCCAGGGGATGATGACGAAGGTCTGGATGCCGCCGAGGATCAGCCAGCCCCAGATCGGCTCGGCCGTCCACCAGTTGTAGGCGAACAGCGGCCAGGCGAGCACGAAGCCGAAGGAGCGCCAGTAGCTCGCGCCGGGGAAGAAGGTCTCGCCAAACCAGTGCAGAACCTCGCCTTCGGCGAACCACCCGTTGTTCCCCATCCAGGGCAGCAGCCAGTAGGGCAAGATGAACAAGGGGATGATCTGGATCGCCGCCAGGGTCCAGGTCTGGAGCTTGACGTACGGGGTCTTGCGCCGGCGGATGCGGCGGATGCCGAAGATCACGACCAGCGCGCAGTAGAGGAACGAGTAGTAGAAGCCCGGGTCGCGGGTCGACGTGGTCAGGACCCCGACGATCGTCGAGTTGTCGCGGCTCATCTCCGCGAACTTCCCGCCGATGGAGTCGTACACCGCCTGCAGGTTGTGGGGGAACCAGCCGAGGCTCTTCCACACCATGTCGATGTAGCTGCCGCCCTTCTTCCAG